>NC_013407.1:1047797-1397063 GCF_000024625.1 Methanocaldococcus vulcanius M7 | reverse complement strand
AAATAAGGCATTGGGATTTTTTTACTCTCTTTTATTATTTTTTCATCCTTTACTGTATTTAATATATCAGAAAATATTTTTTCCATAGATCTCACCATTTGTTGTCGCTAAGGAAGTTCCGCTCTTTAGAGTGGAGAGGAATTCAGATGAAAACCTAACGGTTTTCATTACTCTCCTCGCTACGCTCGAAGATAGAGGAGGCGGGCGGAGATAGGGTTAATATATTCAAATTGGCTTATTATTTATCGAGGGCGGCCTGACCCCGCCCAATGACCCCTCGGCGACGAGGATGAGAGGGTGTTCCCAGTGGGAACCTCCACCCTTTAGGGCGGAGAGGAGGTCAGCAACTAACGTATCCAATTATAACATCTAATATAAGTTATGGCACTACCATTAACATCTATAAAAAGCAAAATATATAAAACTTTGTAATAAAAAATACCAAAAAATAGAGATTTATTATTAAAAGTTATATTTTAGCAAGATAGTGAGGTAATAATCAAAAATCTGTTGGTTTAGTTATTTACAACTTTGAATTAGTTGTATTTTTTGCTAAATAAAAAACCTAAAAAATCGAAAAAAAATAAAAATTATTAAAAAAATTTATTTAACATTCATTTTTTTTAATCCCAGTTTGATGATATTATGTTTTAAGTTTTTATTTATCCCCATTCTTTCAAAAACGCGATCTTCAAATTCCATATAAACAGCAGTAGCAACCAAAGATATTCTCTCAACTAAATCATCAAACTCTTCCATAACTTTTAAATACTCTTCAGTTGGTAGTTCCTCTTTTAACTTCTCTTCTGCTGTTTCTCTAATTTCTTCCAATCCACAAAGTATATATAATGGCTCAAAATCTAATTCAACGAATTTCATTGCATCTTTTGCTATTAATTTAAAAAAATTATCCAATTCTTCCTCATTGCTTAAACAATTAAATAATTCGTTAATCCAGTTTTTCATGCGATTTTCTATCTCCCTGCATACTTTTGTATCACATGTGCTATGATTGTTTCCATTTCTACACAGCAGGGGGTTATTCTTAAACCTGTTAACAAAAATATCAATCGCAGTTAGAAGATCATTTTTTAATATATCCTCATGCTTTTTAATTTCATCATATTTTGTTGCTTTTTTAATAAAATATTTTATATTTCCTATTGCTTCGTTATATATGTTATCAAAGTCAAATAGCTCCATATTTTCGCCTCAAAGATTTTTAATAGGGTTTAATAATCTAATTGGATATTGATATTATTTGTATTATTATTTTTCATTTTATATTATTCTTAAAATTTATTATTGCTGTTTTTAATTTATAATTGATTTGTTAATATTGATTTGTTAATTGGTTTATTGTCCTGTTATGTGTTTATATTTTACTATAACATCTATTTATCTAAATATTCCAAACAACTTGGGCATGGGGTAAATCTGAGTAGCTAAATTAGACAAAAAATTTAAATTTCTCAACATTATATTAAAAATTAAAGATATTTTTGGATAAATAATGTTAATTGCGTAATATCAATATTGCTAATAAAAATTAAAATTTGTGAAGTTGAAGTTTATATAATACAAAGGGGGTTTAATCCCCTTTTCCTTCAATTTCAATAACCTTAACGTATATTGGATGCTCTTTTAACTGTTCATAGACCTTCTCAGCAGCCCTTCTGGATCTTGCAAGCATAACAAAAGCAACATCTCCTTTGTATCTTGCCTCTGTGAATGATAATATATCTCCTCTTGCTATCCCTTCTCCGATTATTCTCCTAATTAAATCCTCATACTTTGTAGCATGCTTTTCTGGAATGTTTAATAAGACACCGTATATCATTATTCTCACCTTGTCTCTACTTGTTTTTTATTTTTTCATGTTTATTATTACTATTTATTTAGAACTTATTTATTCAGCAATTTTTAGGATTCCTAATGTTTGATCTATTTTTTTAGCAATATCTAATTCGAACAATGCGATAGTTGGTAATAACCATCTAAATAAGTATCTTGGCTCTCCATCTTTCGTTTCTCCATAATATGCAAACGCTAATCTTCCAAAACCCGTCTCTTTTTCAACTTTCCTTGCACTTCTTATAAACCTTCTCGCAACGTTTGGAAGTTCTTCATAAGATAATGGCTTTCCTCCGACACCGTTTTGCATGGAGAGTTCTAAACTAATCCCAACGTTTTTTATGGCTTTTATTGTATTTGCTAATTTGTTCTTTTTAAGGAAAGCTAACAATAAGGTAGCTGCAGGAACTCTTAAAACTTCTGTGTTTTTTCCATCTTCATCCCTTAGTTGGCAGACAATATATGCTTTTCCCATTTCCATCTCTATATGTGCATAGAGTTCAGTGTTCTTTGGCAGCTCTTGCAGGACTTCTATAACTTCATAATCGTTTCCATCTTTTGAAAATTTATCTCCTGCCTTTTTTTCGTCTACTTCAACAGTAAAATATGTCTCTTCTCCATTTATCTTACCAAATATAAGATCAAATCCCCATCTTTTCAAGGACTTTAATTTAAATTCTCTTTCTTTTTCTGGATTTCCTAACGTTTCAAATACCAAAGTATTAATCATTTCAACTTCTTTTGCATCTACAACCATTACTATCACCCATATTTTTGATAATTTTTACTATTCTCTTTTTTCACATTTTTGTGTGTTTGAAGTTCTATAAAAAATTTTCTATAATCGATAGATTTGATAGAATATATCTATAAATTTAAGGGGAGAAGATAAAGAACGGATAAAAATGATAAAATAAATAATAAATAACTAATAATCACAAATCTAATTAAGATATATAACATTTTAACGGTGATCTTTATGAAATTTAAAAAAGTTCCAGTTAAAAAAATAGTCAATAAGATTATCGATGAATGTGATGTCATATTATTAGTTTTAGATGCAAGAGATCCAGAGATGACAAGAAACAAGGAGTTAGAGAAGAAAATAAAATCCCAAGGGAAAAAAATAATTTATGTATTAAACAAGGCAGATTTGGTTCCAAAAGAAATTTTAAATAAATGGAAAAATGTTTTTGGGGAAAATACTGTGTTTATATCTGCTAAGAGAAGATTAGGAACAAAAATTTTAAGAGACAAAATAAAAGATGCATTAAGGGAAATGGGGAAAAAAGAAGGAAAGATCGGAATTGTTGGCTACCCAAACGTTGGTAAATCATCAATAATCAATGCATTAACAGGAAAAAGAAAGGCAATAACTGGAAATATCGCTGGATTAACAAAAGGAGAACAGTGGATCAATCTAACCAAAAATATAAAGTTAATGGATACTCCTGGAGTTATAGAGATGAAAGATGAGGATGATTTAGTTATAAGTGGGGCGTTAAGGTTGGAGAAAGTGGAAAATCCCATACCTCCTGCTTTAAAGGTTTTAGATAGGATACATAAGTTTGATAGTTCAATTTTAGAGGAATATTTTGGAATACCTTGTAAAACTATTGATGAAAACTTTTTAAAAGATATAGGAATCTCGAGAAATTATTTAAAAAAAGGAGGAGATGTAGATCTTATTAGAACTGCAAGAACAATTATAAAAGAGTATCAAGAAGGAAAACTCAACTACTACAAAGTTGATCTAAAAAAATATGGGCAAAAAAGAAGTAAAGATATATCTATGATAACAAAACACTTAAAGAACTTTCCATTTATCGAAGATGCTAAAATGGTTATAACACATTTAAAAGATATTGAAGACCTTAGAAAAAAAATAAAAAAGCCGATATTGGGAATGGAAGAGATGGATGACAATATTTTAATAATATCTTTCGGAGAAAAAACAAAAGATGCGTGTAGAAAAAAGGTAGAAGAAATATGTAAAGAAGAAAATATAGATATATTCTCGAAATTTGGGGATAAAATAGGGGCAAATAACATATACATAGCCATTGGAAGAAAAATTAAAAAATAGAAAAAAATAAAATGAAAATAGAAATAAAAAATTAATAAAATAAATGTTTATTATTAGTTGATAGAAAAATTTTATAAAACACGATAAGTTATAAAAACTGATGATAAAACATTATAGCGGTGATAAAATGATAGTAGTGTCTGGAAGCCAATCACAGAACTTGGCATTTAAAGTATCAAAATTATTAAACACGAAGTTGGCAAGAGTAGAATTTAAAAGATTCCCAGATAACGAAATATATGTTAGAATAGTTGATGAAATTAAAGAGTATCAAGAAGCGGTTATAATAAACACTCAAAAAAATCAGAATGATGCAATAATTGAAACAATATTATTATGTGATGCCCTTAGAGATGAAGGTGTAGAGAAAATAAAATTAGTTGTTCCCTACTTAGCGTATGCAAGACAGGACAAAAAATTCAATCCAGGAGAGGCAATAAGTATAAGAGCCCTTGCCAAGATTTATTCCAACATAGTGGATGAATTAATTACGATAAACCCTCACGAAACACATATTGAGAAGTTCTTTACTATTCCGTTTAAATACGGGGATGCAGTTCCAAAGTTAGCGGAATACGTTAAAGATAAAGTTAGAGATCCGATTGTTTTAGCCCCAGATAAAGGAGCTTTGGAGTTTGCAAAAACCGCATCTGAAATTTTGAATGCTGAATATGATTACTTAGAAAAAACCCGATTATCTCCAACAGAAATACAGATCGCTCCGAAAAACTTGGATGTTAAAGAGAGAGATGTAGTTATTGTCGATGATATAATCTCAACTGGAGGAACTATGGCAACTGCTATAAAACTCTTGAAAGAGCAAGGAGCCAAAAAAATAATTGCATCATGCGTCCATCCTCTATTAATAGGAGATGCACTGAATAAACTCTACTGTTCAGGGGTAGAAGAGGTTGTTGGAACTGACACATACTTATCAGAAGTTAGTAAGGTAAGTGTGGCTGAGATTATAGCCAAATTGTTATCCCTTTAATTATTTTTCCCATAAGGATTTTTTAATATTTTTACAGAAAAATTAGCTATTATGGTGATCGATAATGAAAATTAACTTTGATTTAGAGGGAAAGATAATATTTAGCAAAGATTTGAATGAAGAAGCAATAAAAGCAGTTAAAGAGGTCTTAAAAAACTCAGATCAGATATTTTTAAAGGGAGTTCCAAAGGGTAAAGAAGATGAAGCATCAAAAATAAAAAGCTACGAGTTTGAAGGAAACACTTTAAAACTAAGAATTGTTTCTGGGACATATACGAGGGCTCACGAAGGTTTAAATAGATTAAGAAAACCACTGGCAGAAAAATTGGGAAGAAATTTTAGGATAGGGGTTAGAGGGGTTGAAATAGACAACTACATCATAACAATCGAAACAGATGGAGATAAAGCTAAAAAATTGGAGGGTATTAAAGTTCCAGAGTGTGAGGCAAAGATTGAAGGAAATAAAATCATTCTAACGTTTAGAAACATTGGAGAGAGTGAATTGAAGAGAAATATTATCGATAGAGCAATAAAATTTGTAAAAACAGAGTTGGAGAAAGAAGAAGAGGATTTAACATTCAAAGTTTGTAAAATTCCACCAGGAACAGTAGTAAGTGAATATAAGGCAAAGAGAGAGATAACGTTTGATAAAGATCCAACAGACGTGGCTGAAAAACTCGGCTGGATTAAAAAATTCCCTGGAAGAGGACAGTGGTTCTATACCCCACCAATAACTGCATTGTTTAGAGCTTTAGAGGAGTTGATAGTTGAAGAGATTGTTAAAAAGATTGGATTTCAGGAGTGTTTGTTTCCAAAACTCATTCCATTAGAGGTTATGTATAAGATGAGATATTTGGAAGGATTGCCAGAAGGAATGTATTATGTATGCCCACCAAAGAGGGAGCCAGAGCTTTTTAAAGAGTTTGTAAATGAAATGATGATTAAAAAAGAGATCCCAATTGAAAAATTAAAAAATCTATTAAGAGATCCTGGTTATGTGTTAGCTCCAGCTCAGTGTGAGCCATTCTATCAGTTTTTTGAAGGAGAGGTTATAGATGTTGATAAACCAATAATGTTCTTTGATAAAAGTGGATGGACATACAGATGGGAAGGAGGAGGAGCAAGAGGTTTAGACAGAGTTAATGAGTTTTTGAGAGTTGAGTGTGTTTGGATTGGAAGTCCGGAGTTTGTTGAAGAAACAAGAGACAAAACACTGAAATATGCTGAAAAATTAGCTGAGAAGCTTGATTTAGAGTATTGGGTTGAGGTTGGGGATGATCCCTTCTACTTAGAGGGTAGAAAGAAGGAAGATAGAGGAATCGAATTCCCAGATGTGCCGAAGTATGAGATGAGGTTATGGTTGCCTCATATAAAGGATGAGAGAAAAGGGGTTGCTGTTACATCAGCAAATGTTCACGGAACACACTTCGTTGAGGGTTTTAGAATTAAGGATTATAAAAATAGGAAGGTCTGGACTGGATGCACTGGATATGGAATAACCAGATGGGTTGTTGGTTATTTAGCCCAATATGGGTTTGATTTTGATGACTGGCATCCAATAATAAAGGATAAGATTAAAAAACTTCCAGAAGTTCCTCAATTGATAACTTGGCCTAAGAAGGATTAAAATTACTTAATATTACTTAATATTTTTACTTAATTTTTTGTTTTTATTATTTTCTTATTTTTTATTCCCAATATTTCATCTTGAATGATTCTTAATCTTAATTATAAACAGTTAACTTCATGCCAGTTTATTTATTTCTTTATTTATTTTTATGTTTCTTTTTTTGATTTTTAATTTTTTGTTAATGCGAAAAAATAAATATGGATAACAGAATTAGTAATATCTACAACACCATTATAGTGATTATCATGCTTAGTGATGAGGATATTAAGATAATAGATGAGATCTATAAAGAGGGATATTTAATAGCCCAATATGGAGTTTATGTAAAGAAAAAATACAAAGAAAGGGTATTTAAAATTCCCGTTGATGCAGGATTCGGATGTCCAAATAAAACAACAGGGGGCTGTATATTCTGTCCAGATATGGGGAGACCAATTTCAGTAAGATATTGTGATGTTCAACTCTCTTTAAAAGATCAGATAGAAAAACAGATAGAAATACAAAAAAATAAAGGGATTAAGAAATTTTACGTTTATTTTTACCCAGGAACTAATACTTACGCTCCAATAGAGAAATTAAAAGAGATATGGGACTTTTCACTATCTTACAAAGAAGTTATTGGACTTTCAATAGGAACTCGTCCCGATTGTCTGGAAGAAGAAAAATTGGATATTTTAGGGGAATATGTTAAAAAAGGATACGACATTTGGATCGATCTTGGAGTTCAAACCATGCATCAAAAAACTTTAAAAATATTAAATAGAGGCCATAATGTTTCAGATACAATAACTGCAATACAAAACTGCCACGAAAAAGGGATAAAGGTTTGTGGCCATATCATTTTAGGTCTTCCAAATGAAACTTGGGACGATATGATGGAGACAGCTAAGATTTTATCCTCTTTAAAAATAGATGCTGTAAAGATTTATCCTCTCGTTGTTATAAAGGGAACTAAATTGGAAGAGATGTATTGGAGAGGAGAATACAGAACTTTTGATGAAAAACAATATATAAGTTTGGTTTGCGATTTTTTAGAGCACTTATCCCCACATGTTTTAATTCAACGGCTATCAAAAGATAAAGTTCCAGAAGAGATAAAAATATCTCCTGAATGGTATTTAGGACGGTTAAGAATTATGAATAAAGTTTATGAAGAGTTAAAACGAAGAGGATCTCGTCAAGGAAGTAGATATTTGAGCTCATTTAAAGAAAGCATCTAATGTTAGTTGTTTTCCTTTGTTCTCTTTCTTTTTATCTTCTTTCTTTTTTTCTTTTATTTCCTTCTCTTTTTTTACTTGCTTTTGAGTTTCAAGATTTTTTATATCTTTTTTTACCTCAGTATCGCTAATCTCATATCCTTTTACTTCTTCAACTTTCTTATCTTCTTTTTTCTTTTTTATAATTTCTTTCTTAACCTCTTTTTTATCCTCATTTTTCTTATCCTTTTTATCTTCTCTTTTATTTTTTTCACTTTTTTTCTTTTTCTTTTCCTTTAATATCTTTAATAGTTTTGAGGATAATCTCTCTCCAAACAGGGCTTTTAGCTCATCCTCTTTTATCTCAAAGTAATCCACTAAATCAGCAGCAATATAAGGATTTTCTTTTGCTAAAATTTCAAGTATCTGCAAATCAAACCTTGCCCTCTTTGAAGAAGTGTGTGTCTTTTCTCCAATTTTCTTTAATATCTTATTTAATATCTCCCTCTCTGCCTTTGTTTTTGTTAATAATCTAAATATCTTTGGATAACTGTAAGGTGTCCATTTTCTATACTTCTCATCCTTTGAGAGAGCAACACCAGCAGTCATTAACGTTGTAGCATACTTCCAAAAGCCATAATTTTGCCTCTTCATCACTCTACCTAAATATCGATCTGCCTTTGATAAATATTCAAAAGCCCTTGCTACTTCCTCTGCCTTTTCATACTCTTTTGGAACGTTTTCAGCTATCCATTCAATTATAACATCTGGCGTTTCATCCACATTCATTAAGGCAGTTGTAGCTATTCCATAATGCGTGGTTTTTAAAATAACCCTCAAAGCATCAAAGATATTTGCCTCTCTCTTTCGATCTGGCAATTTTTGAACTGTCTCATAACTTAAATCTCCAGATAAAGCTAACGCTTCCAAGTCGTTTATCGCACTTCTTAGATCGCCGGCTGAGTGTTGAGCGATCATCTTTAACGTTTTATCATCCACATCAAGTCCCTCTTTTTGTGCTATCTTTTTTAAAACCTTATAAATAGAATTTGTATGCACCGGATTTAATTGAATTATCTCAACATAAGGTAATAAACTTCTTATTGATGTTGCATAGGCATCGTTTGCTGTTAAAATTATTGGATTCTTTGCCTTCTTTATAATCTTTATTAATTCAGAAACCCCACCAGCATCTTCCTTTCCAGAGATTCCATCAACCTCATCCAATACAATTAAAAATTTTTTTCCAAATATTGATGATGACGTAGCTGCATGCCCTACAACCTTTTTTATTGCAGAGGAGTTTCTCTTATCACTTGCATTGAGTTCAATAACCTCAAATCCGTAATCGTTAGCTAATGCATAAGCCAATGTTGTCTTTCCACATCCTGGGGGACCTACAAGCAGAATTGGCTTTGGATTTTCCCCTTTTAAATAGCTCTCAATCCATGTTTTTAATTTCTCTTTAACCTTTTCATGCCCAGCAACGTCCTTCAATGATCTTGGTCTATATTTCTCTACCCAGCTTAACATAGATTATCCCTTTTTTATAGATTATTTTAATCCAAATAATAATTTTATTAACTCAACTACGTTTGATTTGTTATTTGTATTGCAAATAAAACAATAATTATTAAATTAAATAATTATTATAATTATCAATATTTTTATTTGGTTGAATTTATTATCTACATATCTTAATATTTCTTCTTTTGTAGCTCTAATTTCCATTTTAATCTCTATTCAACCAATAAAACATCTCCCTTTGTAGTTGATTCTTTTTTGGTTCATCTTTTAATTCATTTTAATAATAATCTTCTCATTCTTAAATTTATTTTTCAATCTTCTGTTCATTTTCTTTTATAAATTCTTCAACTATTTTATATGATTATTTTATATGATCATTTATTATTTTTTATTAATTTTAAAATCCAAGGCAAGTATATATTCTCTTGGTGCATAACTCTTAACTATTCTTTTCTCTAAAACTTCACAATCACACTTCTTCTCAAACAATTTTATTGCTTCATCAAAGCCCTTTCCAATTGTGTAATAGTGTATAACTCCTCCCTCTTCTACAATATCCAATGCCTTATCTACAAATTCATGAGCAAATTTTGGCAAATTCATTATAACCCTATTTCCTTTAACATCAACCTCTCTAACATCACTTAATATAGGTATTATCTTATGTTCTAATTTATTTAACTTTATATTCTTTTTTAAAAGTTCTATTGCATGTGGATTTATATCTATGGCGTAAATCTTTTTAGCATTTCTGCAAGCTATTGAAAACGGCCCCACTCCAGCAAACATATCGACAACCACATCATTCAAAGAGACCTTTTTCATAATCCTTCCCCTCTCCCCTCCCAATCTTGGAGAGAAATAAACCTTCGCTATATCAACCCACAAACGATAACCATTCTCTTTATGGATTGTTAGAGTTCTATTCTCCCCTGCTAAATGCTCTAACTCCCTAACTCTAAACTCTCCTTTAACTTCACTTTTTCTTCTAAAAACTCCTTTGCATGGGATTAGTTTGTAAGCTAATTCTCCAATCTCCTTTCTTATTTTTTCATCAACCTCATCTGAAATCTGCAAAATTACCAAATCACCAACTACATCATAAGAGAGGGATATTAAGCCCCTGTCAATTTCATTTCTATATTTTTTTGATATTATTTCTCTAAAACTTGGTTTTTTAATTATTTTTTTCTCTTCAAGTTCTTTATCAACTAACTCAAACTCAATATCTAAAATACTCTTTAAAATCTCTTCATCAACATCTTTTATTGGTAGATAGAGATAATCTCCTTCGGAAGTTATTTTATAATCCTTGTTTAATAAGTTATTCTCTATCAATATTCTTCTTGTTTGCTCACCATGTTTTTTATTTATTTTTAGACAGAGAGGCATGGAATCACCGAGTAGTTTATAACAAAATTTTATTCTTACAATATAGGAATATAGTTCCCAAATTAAGCCATAATTAGTAATTAATTATTAATAAGCTAAAAAGGTATTTGTAGGATTTCACATAAAAAATTTAACAATAGTGGCATATATTACTAAAATTTCAGTAAATACGAGTAATAAAATCATAATCAATAAAGTTATTTTTGGTATTTTATATGTCAATCTATTGGATTTTGGATTATACATAATGCGATGCAGTAGTTTAATAAAAACCAATACAACAACCGGCAGTGATAATATTCCTAAAATTTACTGAAAAAAATGCATTTTTGTAATGTGGCAGTATTGCTACCGCCACACTAATTGCGAAGATTACTAAATACATAACCTTATCAAACATTTTACTATCAATAATTGCCCAAATTGATTTTAAATTCATTTAATCACCATCCGTTTTTAATAGATTTATATAAAACTTTATAAAATCTATTTTTTACTTTTTAAAACCCTATAACCTCCTTTTATTGTAACTGTTTCAACATTTCCAAAGACATCTTCCATAAATTTAGCTAATGACTTAGCTCCCTGCTTTGTTTGAATAACTACCCAAATTTCTCCCCCATCTTTTAAAAGTTCTTTACCTTCCTCAATAATTCTATGTAAGACCTCCTTCCCAGCTCTTATTGGTGGATTTGTTATAATCTTATCATACTTTCTGTCTTTAACATTTTCATATAGATCACTATGAACTACCCTAATATCATAATTTTCTAAATTATTTAGCTTTATATTCTCTTTGGCTAATTTTATTGCCCTCCTGTTTATATCAGCCATTGTAACTGATTTTACTTCATCAGCTAAGGCAATGCCAATAACACCATAACCACAGCCCAAATCTAAAATGTCATCATCTTTATCAACAACTACATTCTCAACTAAAATTTTTGTTCCTTTATCAACCTTTCCATAAGAAAAAACTCCACTATCTGTTTTAAATTTTAATTTTTTTCCTCTTAAAATGTCTTCAACAATTTTTATATCTGATTTGGTCGTTGGCTTTTCAGAGAAATAGTGCATTCTATCACCGTATGCTCTTATTTTAGTATCTGTTAATAATTTATGACAAATTCTTAAACAGTTAATTTATTATAAAAAATACAATAATAAATCAGTTCTCAAAAACTTATGACACTGAAAATATAACACAAAAAGTTAATAAATAAAAAGAATTACAAAAACATCAATATTATTAATAGTTAATTGTTAATTCCCATAAATATTGTCCTTTTTATTTAATTTCATTCAATAACTACATAAACGCGTAATTTTGCAAATATCGCCTATCATTACGTAAGAAACTACAACAATATAAATAAAGGATCATGGTAATATAAAATAGTTTTTAATAGTATAAAAGGTGATAAAATGCATCTCTTAGATTTGGATGTGTTAAGTAGAGAGGATGTGTTAAAAATTATTGAATATGGAATATACTTTAAAAAAAATAGAAGAAAACATGAAAAAATCTTAGAAGGGAAGAGTATTGCAATAATATTTGAAAAACCCTCAACAAGAACAAGAATGAGTTTTGATATTGCCGTTTATGAGTTAGGAGGGCATCCATTAATAATGAACCAGAATGAGATACATTTAGGAAAGAAAGAGTCAATAAAGGACACTGCAAAGGTTATGAGTAGATATGTTGATGCAATAGTAGCAAGGGTCTATAAGCATAGACACTTAGAGGAGATGGCTAAGTATTCAACAGTTCCTGTTATAAATGCTTTAAGCGATTTAGCCCACCCTTGTCAAATATTGGCTGATTTAATGACTATAAAAGAGTATAAAGGAAATTTTAAGGGATTAAAAATAGCTTATTTGGGAGATGGAAATAATGTTTGTAATTCTTTGATTTTGGGCTCTGCATTGGTTGGAATGGATATTTATATAGCAACACCAAGGGGTTATGAACCAAATGCTAAAACAATATTAAAAGCTAAGGAGATTATAGATAATTATGGAGAGGGCTCTCTAACATTAACAAACGATCCAATAGAGGCCGTTGAAGAGGCAGATATATTATACACTGATGTATGGGTTAGCATGGGGGATGACAAAAACAAAGAAGAGGTTTTAAAAATCTTTCCACCTTTCCAAATTAATAACAATATCTTGGAGTATGCAAAAGATGACGTTATAGTTATGCACTGCCTCCCAGCAAATAGGGGCTTAGAGATAACCGATGATGTTATTGATGGGGAGCATTCAGTTGTCTATGATGAGGCAGAGAATAGATTACATGTTCAGAAGGGAGTGTTTAAGTTTATATTCGAGAGGTAGGGATCTAAGAGACACTGTCGAGGTGGAGTATTTGTTTTGATTCCTGTTTTGATGAAACTTTTTTGAAAAGTTTCGCAGAGAATATATTGCACGTTCAGAAGGGAGTGTTTAAGTTTATATTTGACAGTGAATATCTTATAAAAATAAAATTTAACAATTATGTCTATATAAATTAAAGTTAACTATTACTTTTATTATCTATTTTTATTAATACAGCATCCTCTGGTGAAAAATGTTTGTATAGTAAATATAATATATTTAATATACCTGTAAAACCTGAAAGGATAAATAATATTATATGCAATAATATGCCCCCATAATTTCTTTTCCAAAGTTCTGCACTATTATCTTGCCTTCTTTTTATTTTATAACCCATTGCAAGATAATCGCTTATTTTATCTTCTAATTCAGTTTCATTCTTTACTCGCTGTATTCTCAAACTTACCATAGTATCTCCTCAATTTTTATGATTTTAAATATTTCAAAATAAATAAATAAAATAAAAATTATCTTTATATATTTAAAAAATTTACTAATTTGTTTTTTTTTTGCCATAGGTTTCCACAACCAAAGAAGTTTAAAAAAATAAAGTTTTATATGTATCATTTTTTGGTCTTATGTTAACCTATACAAAAACCTACGCAAAAAGAAATTATTTAAGGAGATAAAAAAGTATAAATTGGGATTTTTCTGTATTGGTGGTAAGTATGGTATCTACTGAAAAAATAGCTGTATTATTGTGTGTGGGGGCAATATTGGTTATTGGGTCGCTGTTTTACCACTACTTAATAGATACTTATCTTTCATTTCAGAATCAGATAAATACCACAGTCGCGACCCATTTAGCAACAATACATTAAATACATTATATATTCTTTTTTTTCTTTCTATTCAAATTCTATTGTTGCGGGTGGTTTATCAGTTATATCAAACACTACTCTTGATACATTTGGAATTTCTGAGGTTATTCTTTTACTTATTCTTTTTAAAAGATCAAATGGGATTTCTGGAACATGAGCAGTCATTGCATCTATTGATTTAATCATTCGAAGAGCAACTATCCAGTTATAGTCCCTTTCATCTCCCTTTACTCCTGTCGCTTTACAATCCAAAACAGCAGCAAAATATTGCCAAAGATCTTTATCAATTCCTGCTTTTTTTACTTCTTCTTCAACTATTGCATTCGCTTCTCTACAAATATTCAATTTCTCTTCTGTTATTTCTCCCAATATCCTTACTGCCAATCCAGGTCCCGGAAATGGCTGTCTATAAACTATGCTATCAGGAAGCCCCAATTCTCTCGCTAATATTCTAACTTCATCTTTATACAACTCTCTCAGGGGTTCTACAACTTCAAGAACCATTCCATGGGGTAAAGCAACATTATGATGGCTTTTTATATTTCCTCTGGTTTCTATCCAGTCGGGGGCAATGGTTCCTTGGACTAAGACCTCTGCTTTTATTTTTTCTGCAATTTCTTCAAACACATCTATAAAGAGTTTTCCAATTATCTTCCTTTTTTCTTCTGGATCTTTTACTCCTTTTAAAGCATTTAAAAATCTATCTTTTGCATCTACAATTATCAAATTCATTTCTAATTTCTCCTTAAATGTTTTCTCTACTTCTTCTTTTTCTCCCTTTCTCATAAGACCAGTATCTACAAAAACAGCGGTTAATTTATCTCCAATGGCTTTGTGGGTTAAAACCGCAGCTACTGAGCTATCAACTCCACCACTTAAAGCGATTATTGCATTTCTATCTCCGATTTGCTCTTTGATCTCTTTTACTGATTCTTCAATAAATGCTTTCGGATCAAACACTGGAAATCACCCTTTAATTTTTAACATGCATGTTGTTAATTGTTTAAAAATGATTTATTCGTTATCAGCATCTACCTCTTCTTCGGCAGTTTCGCCCATATTTTCATTCTCTTCAGGTATTAAAAAATTTTTCTTACAATTATTTAGGTGTTTAAAAGCGTTTTCTTCAAGTTTTTTAGCTAAGTTTTTTGGAACACCATCCATAGTATTTGAGAGATAACTGGCAACGCAGGCAGATAATAATAAAATTGCAGCTTTTTGTTCACTTTTGAGCCGATGGATGTGATGAGGCCTTATATCTAATGTTTCGTAGATTTCGAGCAATTTATTGCATTCATTAGTTGTATTTTCTATATCATTATCTATGATTTCTTTTACAACATAGACAAAAAATTGATGAAGTTTCATTAATTGCTCTTTGTGCATGGTATCACTTTAAATATCACAGCAAGAATAAACATTGATAATCACAATAAATTACTATTAAAATTTGAAGTTGAAATATATATAGTTTTTTACGAATTAAATAATTTTATTAAGCCATTTGAGAAATATCACTTTATTTATTTTTAAAAATATTTATTTAAAGAACTTAAAATAGAAAAGTTCTGAATGAGATAATTATCGAAGAAGATAATCAATGATAATGATAATAAAAATAAAAATAATATAATTTAATAATAATTAAGGGGTTATAAATATCTTGCCATGGTGATTGACATGCTTAGGGAGATAATAAAAAATTTAGATCCTGTTGTCATTGAAAAAGCCAATAGAAAATTTGGAATCACAAGAATATTAAAGAAATATGATGGTAAGCCCGTTTATATTAAAGATGTTGACGGATTTGAAGTTGTAGGAAATCTGTGTAGTAGAGACACGCTGTCTAAAATTTTTAATGTAGACAAGAAGAATTTCATATTTTTTATGCTTAAAGCAATGGAAAATGAAAAAAATGCTAAACTTAACATAAATAATAATCTAAAAAATAAATATAACGTATTACCACCAGAAAAACTTAACGAATTTCCAATTCCAATTTACTATGAAAAAGATGCAGGGGCTTATATAACAAGCGGTGTAGTTATTGCCTATGATGAAGATTTTGGATATAATCTCTCTATTCATAGGATTTTGGTTAAAGAGGATCATTTAGTTATAAGAATGGTTGAACAGAGGCATTTACACTTTTTATACAACAAAGCATTAGAAGAAAAGGGATATTTAGATATTGCAATAGTAATGGGCGTGCATCCTGCTGTTCTATTAGCAGGAGCTACTTCAGGAGATATAACATTTAATGAGTTAAAATTTGCTTCTGCATTATTAGGAGGAGAAATGGATGTGTTTGAGATAGATAATGGACTGTTGGTGCCTGAGGCGGAGATAATTATACAAGGAAAAATTTTAAGAGAGATGGATGATGAGGGTCCTTTTGTAGATATAACTGGAACATATGATATTGTTAGAAAACAGCCAATTATTAGAGTGGAGAAGATCTACTCAAAAGAAAAACCAATAATTCACGCTTTATTACCTGGGGGGATAGAACATAAGACACTTATGGGAATGCCTCAGGAGCCGAGAATTTTAAAAGGCGTTAGGAACACAATCCCAACAGTAAAGAATGTTATTCTAACTGAGGGGGGATGTTGTTGGCTTCATGCAGTTATACAGATAGATAAAAGAACAGAAGGTGATGGTAAAAACGCGATATTAGCAGCATTTGCTTCCCATCCAAGCTTAAAACATGTAGTCGTTGTTGATGATGATATAAATATATTTGATATAAATGATGTAGAGTATGCAATAGCCACAAGGGTTCAGGGAGATAAGGATATAATAGTGATCCCTGGGGCTAAGGGTTCATCCTTAGATCCATCAAGCGATTTAAAAAATAAATTAACGGCAAAAGTTGGAATCGATGCTACTATGAGTTTAATTAAAGGAAGGGAACATTTTGAAAGAGCGAAAATTCCTGAAGAGTAAATTTGAATAATCTAAAAGTAAAAAACAATAATCAATAATAACCATAATAATTATAACAACATCAAAAGATGACTAATTAAATTAATTCTTTTAAGAAAAGGTGTGTATATGTTAATATTTGGCACTGCGGGAGTTCCTTTAACAGCGAAAGATGAATTCAAGGCAATAGATGTTCTAAAAAGTTTAAATTTAGGGGCTATGGAACTTGAATTTGTCAAAGGAGTATATATGAAAGAGGACTATGCAAGGAAATTGAAAGAATATGGTAATGGAATAGTATTCTCTGCTCACGCTCCACACTATATAAATTTAAATGCAAATGAAGAGGAGAAAGTTGAAAATAGTATAAAAAGGATTATAAAAACAGCAAAAGTGCTCCATAACTGCGGAAGAAACCTTGTGTTTCATCCCGGCTACTACCTAAAAAACAATAAAGAAGACACATTCAACAAGATAAAGTCAAACACTCAGAGAATCTTAGAAAAAATAAATAACTTAAAGTTAAATGTTTTATTAAGGCCTGAAACAACAGGAAGAACATCACAATTTGGAGATATTGACGAAACAATCGCTCTCTGCTCTGAACTTGAAATACTACCGTGTATTGATTTTTCACACATATATGCAAGAAGTAAGGGAAAAATTAATGACTATAATTCATTTTGCAAGATCCTTCAAAAATTAGAAGATAACTTAGGAAAAGAAGCAATAAAAGACATGCATATTCATCTTTCTGGAATAGAATATGGAAAAGGTGGTGAAAGAAGACATCTCCCCTTAGATGAGTCAAACTTCAATTATAGGGATGTATTAAAAGCATTGAAAGATTTTGATGCTTCGGGAACTGTTATCTGTGAAAGTCCCCTGTTAGAATATGACGCTGTAAAACTTTTAAAGACATACTTAGAGTTATGACTAAACTTTATAACCTATAAAACCTTCACTCTGCCCTGATTTCTGGTTATTTAACTTTTAGTTTTCGTTATTTCATTAATACTAAAAGCATGAGGTAGAATTTATAAAAAGGGATAACATGTTCAACATACGAAAGATAATAACGATTTCTGACTATATAACCATGTTAAATATCATCTCCGGATTATTAGCAATTTTTTTTAGCATGTTTTCTTTAATCTATCTTTCAGTGATGTTTGATGCATTAGACGGATATGTTGCAAGAAAAACAGGGACTGTTTCTGAATTCGGTGCAGAACTTGATAGTATTTCGGATATTGTAAGTTTCGGTGTTGCTCCATCTTATCTTTTATATACTCACTATGATTCAAATTTTGTTCTTGTTTCAGCCATAATATTCTGTTTATGTGGTGCGCTACGCTTGGCAAGATTCGGAATACTAAATGTTGAAGGATTTGTTGGCCTTCCAATTCCTGCAGGGGCTATTTTACTTGTAGGTTTCTGTCAGATAATAAACAACAGTTATATGGATGCAATAATTGCAATATTAGTGGGATTATTAATGATAAGCGATATAAGGTATAAAAAAATGAGAAATAAAATCATTCTTTGCATATTTGCGATTTCTTTGATACTGGCAATCTTTGGAATCCCATATTTTGCTTTACTCCTTTGTCTTATCTATTGTATAGGGGGCATAATTACATATTTAAAACAATCTCATTAAAATACCTTCTAAATTTAAATTTGAAATAACATAAAACTGAAAATAATAAAAAATGATAAAAATAAAAACTACAAGTTGAGAACATTTAGGTGTGTAGAAAATATAATAAACTGACTCATTAAAATATCCACAAAAGAAGGTATTTAAATAGTAAGAGGACATAACATTTATTATTGTCCTCAACCTGTTTAACATCATTAAATACCTTACATATATTTGAATATTTAAGTTCAATTTATTTTGTTATTTCAACTTATTATTATTTTTGGTGAGATTCATGAACCTTGAAGAGAGAAAAAAGTTGGAAACAAAGACAATAGACGAGCTAAACTTAGTTGGAAAAAAGGTTTGCGTTGATACATGCGTTGTTATCGATGGTAGAATAACAGAGTTAATTGAAAAAGAAAAATTAAAAGATGCTACAATAATTATTCCTGAAGCAGTTGTTTCTGAATTGGAATATCAAGCAAATAGAGGAAGAGAAATAGGATACAAAGGAATTGAGGAGCTTAGAAAATTAATAGAAAAAGCAAAAGAGCACAATATTAAAATTGAATATTTTGGGGAGAGACCTACAAGAGAAGAGATATTTTTAGCAAAGAGTGGAGAAATAGATGCAATGATTAGAAAAGTAGCCAAAGAGACAAACTCTATACTATTAACAAGCGATTGGATTCAATACAATTTAGCAAAAGCACAGGGTATTGAGGCATATTTCTTAGAAACAACAGAAGAGAAAGTTGAACTCGTGTTAGATAAATACTTTGATAAAGAAACAATGTCCGTGCATTTAAAAGAGGGATGTTTGCCTTATGCTAAAAAAGGTAAGCCCGGAGAGGTTAAACTTGTTCCAATAGGAGATAAAGAACTAACAAAAGAAGAGATGGAGGATATAATTGACAACATTATAAAATATGCAGAGCAAAACAATGGATTCTTCGAAATTCAAAGAGAAGGAGCAACAGTTATTCAATTAGGAAATATTAGAATTTCAATTGCAAGGCCTCCATTTTCTGAGGCATTAGAGGTTACAGCAGTTAGACCAATAGTTAAGGCATCATTAGATGATTATAAGCTTTCGGATAAGTTGATGGAGCGACTAAAGGAGAGGGCAGAGGGGATCTTTGTTTCTGGACCTCCTGGAAGTGGAAAGTGTTTGCCAAAAGGAACAAAGGTCTTACTGCCAGATGGAACATTTAAGAACATAGAGGAGTTAAAATTAGGGGACTATGTTTTATCCGTTGGATTGGATAAAGTTGTAGCAAATCCAATTATTAAGACATATAAGAGAAAAGAGAGTAGATTAATAAGGATTATGACAAGATTAGGAAGAGAATTAATATTATCCGAAAGACATCCAATATTGTGCATTAAAGATGGGCTTGTAGGATGGAGAGAAGTTAAAAACTTAGATGTGGGAGATGTTATTGGAGTAGCTAAAAATATAGATATTGAAGGAGAGAAAGTTGAACTTAACATCCTACAATTAATTAAAAATATTGAAGAGGGAAATAAGTTTTATGCTATCTTAGATAATGGAGAAGAGAAACCAATAAATGAAGTTAATAGTAATGATAAAGTTAAATGTCTCTATTATAAAGGAGATAATCACATAAAATCAAGAAAAATAAGGGCAAATATTAAATTAGATGAAAACTTTGCTGAGTTGTTGGGGCTGTTATGGGCAGAGGGTAGTGGTGGAAATGTTGAATTTAACAACTTGGATGATAAGTTAATTAAGCACTACAAAGAACTGATGATGAAGGTCTTTGACATTAAAGAGGATGAGTTTTACTTTGTTGATAGAGAAAGATTAAGAATAAGAAATCCAAAAACAATATATTTGGTTCTAAAAGCCCTTGGCTATCCAGAAAGTAAAAAGTCAAAAACATTAAAAGTTCCAGAGGTTGTATTTAGAGGAGATAATGAGATAATATCAGCGTTTATAAGGGGAGTGTTTGAAGGAGATGGTTATATTGGAGAGAAAGGCATTGAGATAGCAACGGCAAGCAAGGAATTTGCTAACGGCATTTATTATTTATTAATCAGATTAGGCATAACTCCACTCCTAAAAGAGAAAAAAATTGGAGATAACATCTATTATAGAATATTAATTCAAAATTCAGAGGATATTGCTAAATTTTACAACATAATAAAACCAAGATTTAAGGTTGCAGGATTTGAGAAGTTTTTAATCAAAGAGAGCAATCCAAATGTGGGAACAGTTCCAGTTGGAAATATTCTGAAGGAGTTATATGGCCTGTTTGAAGAATCATTAGACAATGCCAATAAAAACGAATACTCAATAGATAGATTAGAAAAGCACTTAAATATATTGGTTGGAAAGTATAAGGATTACATAGCTTATGAAAATACAATTAAAGACCTTAAAGAAATAAATTCAACATTAAAGAACTGGAAAGAAGTTATAAAACAACTGAATGAACTGTTAAAGACAGTTAATACACAGGACTTTTGCAAAGAACATCACATAGACCACAATGCATTTAGCAAATGTCTATCCAATGAGAGAAAACCAACATTAAAAACAATTATAAAATATTTAGAGGAGTTTAACAAAGAGTTTAACTTAGAAGATACCTTAATGCACTGGGAAAGAGTAGATAAACAATTAAATGAAATAATCGACAAGATAAAAGATGCTCCATTTATAAAGTTTAAGTCAGAAGTATTAAGCACAGAAATGAAAAGATTACTAATGAAAGAGAAAAAGCTTCCAAATTTGATATTATTATCCCAATATATTGACGAGATTTGTGAGGAGTATTATGAAAGATTGAATAAAATTGAAGCATATTTCTCAAATTTAATAGCAATACTAAATAAAAATGTCTTCTGGGATAAAATTGTTGAAAAAGAAGAAATTAACTATAATGACTTTGTCTATGATATAGAAGTGCCATATCATAACTTCATAATAAATGAAACTCCAATAATCGTGCATAACTCAACGTTTGTAACTGCTTTGGCAGAGTTCTATAAGAGTCAGGATAAAATAGTTAAAACCATGGAAAGTCCAAGAGATCTGCAAGTTAGTAAGGAGATAACTCAATACGCTCCATTAGAGGGAGATATGGAAAAGACATGTGATATTCTATTATTGGTTAGACCTGATTACACAATATACGATGAGGTTAGAAAGACGAGGGACTTTGAGATATTTGCAGATATGCGACTTGCAGGAGTTGGAATGGTTGGAGTTGTTCATGCTTCAAAACCGATAGATGCCATTCAAAGATTGATTGGAAGAGTTGAGTTAGGAGTTATTCCTCAAGTTGTAGATACTGTAATCTTTATAAAGGATGGAAAGATTCAGAAGGTTTATGAAATAAACTTTACTGTAAAAGTGCCTTATGGAATGGTTGAAGAGGACTTAGCAAGACCGGTTATTGAAGTTAAGGACTTTGAAACAGGAGAAGTTGAGTATGAGATCTATACATATGGAGAGCAAGTTGTTGTTATGCCAATTAAAGAGCAGGATAATAATAAAAAAGCTCCAATATATGGATATGCTGAAGAGAAGTTGGAGGAGATACTGAAAAAACTTCTCCCAAGAAAGGCAAAGCCAATGGTAAAGGTTACTGGAGATAACTCAATTGATTTAATTGTTCCAGAGAAGTATATTGGGGCAATTATAGGTAAAGGAGGAAAAGAGATTTCAAAATTGGAAGATATGCTTGGATTAAAGATTTCAGTTAAAGAGAAGGAGAAAGAAGAAGAAAAGGATTTAGAAAACATTTATAGAAAGTATGAGTTTGTGAATGAACTTGAATCAACACGAATCTATGAGACAGATAAGTATGTGATCGTTGATGTCGGAGAGGACTTTGCAGGAGAGAACATAAAAATTTATATAGATGGGAAGTTATTAACAACCGTAACTGTAAGAAATGATGGAACCGTTAGAATAAACAAAAGAACAAAAATTGGAAAAGAGATTTTAGATGCAATTGATGAAGGAAAAGATATATACGTTGATGTGCAATAAATCATGGTATAATATCTAAAATCCTCTTTAATTCTATTTTTTATTATTTTATTTTCTTTTATTTCTTTTATTTTAGAAATTATTTTAAATTTTAAGTTTATATTATTATTTTACAAAACTACAAAAACATAGATACCAAAATTCCAAAGATTCCGCAAATAATACCTACAATCCATATTATTAAAACTAATTCTGGCTCTTTCATAGGTTTGTATTTTAGAATAAAACGTGGGAGGGATAAATATCCTCCAGCATAGTATAATCGTCCATCTTCTCCTAACTTTGTAGGTTTATGCTCATCTCTACTCATAACTCCTGCACTATAATATTTTAAAGATGCATCAAGCAAATAGGGAAGCATTATTACAATAAAGGGCACAACTTCATTAGAAACAATAGCTATCGTAGATAAAAATGCACCAATTGGCAATGTTCCAACATCCCCAGGAAATATCCTTGCAGGATACTTATTAAAGACAAGTAAACCAAGATATGAACAAGAAAATATCAAACATAACATCCCCTCTAAAATATGTCCTTTTAAAAACAATATCAATGAAAAAAATATTGATGATATAACACCCATCCCTATCTCTAAACCATTAAATCCTGCTAACATATTAGTCAAGTTGGAAAAGATAGTTATTCCAACTGCAATACCAATAATATAAGATAAAGAGTTTATTTCCCCATATTCGTAAAATATTCCTCCTACGAAAAGTCCAGATATAAATAGAAGTATCAATTTTTCTTTTGGAGAAAGTTTTGCAATATCATCAATTATTCCAATAATGCCAGAAGTTGTTATGGGAATTAAAAATATTGGTGATAGATAAGGAATAAGTAGAGAGTTTGTAAAAAGAGGAGACAATCCTCCCATTTCTGGAACCTTAATTTTGTCTTTTTTATGCAGATCAAATCCATATTTAAATTTTACCATCCTTTTAATTAAAAAATAACTAAAAAATAATGAAAATACAAATGATATAACTGCTATGACACCAGAGATTGCAATCAACATCATAGTCCCTACTCCCACTTTTATTTCTTATTTTTTACAGTTATGTGTGTTATTTCTTCTAACTACTCTATTATTTATTATTATTTATTATTTACTACTTTTCATATGGAATTTAATGTTGCATCTTTGTCTATTTTTTCATTTTTGAATTTTTTATTATTTACAATTTTTCTTGTCAAAAGGGGGGGTTGATCAAAACTTCACGTACACTCGGATGTGTAGATCATCGAAAGATGTTTAATTTTAGAGTTAGTAATATTAATTTAAGAAAAAAGTAATGATTAAAGTATTCTCTTCCCAAAGAGGTCTGATTTTAATATAATAAAAAAAGATGGAGGAGTTATTAACATACCACCAAGATTTCCATCCTCGAAGAGGTCTGATTTTAATTAAGAGAAAAACTTGGAGACATTGAGATAATTCAGTTTTCCATCCTCGAAGAGGTCTGATTTTAATCGATTCACATAATATATAACAAACATAAAGTAATATATAACGTTTCCATCCTCGAAGAGGTCTGATTTTAATTAGCTCGAAAGCATAGTATAGATGTTAGTGGCTTAGAACATTTCCATCACGAATCGTGCTGATTTTAATATATAATTATCAAAACATAAATACCACAGTGAATATTGGGTTTCCATCACGATCCGTGCTGATTTTAATAATTTGTTGGATACCTTAGCTAATCTTATTGATTCGTTTCCATCACGATCCGTGCTGATTTTAATAAAATCCGTAAATCATATTTCTCTTTGCATCTTCGTTTATGTTTCCATCACGATCCGTGCTGATTTTAATAAGGATAGTTATTCCTTCCTTTTATTGTTGTAAGTATCTCGTTTCCATCACGATCCGTGCTGATTTTAATTGCTGATACATCATATTTTGTTGCTGTGCTTGTCTAATTGTGTTTCCATCACGATCCGTGCTGATTTTAATAATGTATTTACTGATAATTCGTAAAAATCTTGTATAACAGGGTTTCCATCACGACTCGTGCTGATTTTAATAGGGTAATTTTTCTTATTTCATTATAATATTTTTACTTATATTTATAGTTTTCCACACCATAATTATCCTACCCCCAAATAACCCCTTTTCTTTATAAACCCTATAACAAAATAATTCAAACTTTTATTTAAAAAACAACAATAAATAAAATATAAAAACATAAAATATAATTAACCAACCCTCAGAAACCAACTAAAAACAAATAAAAAACAAAAATCTAAACCAAAAACTAAAAACACAAAAAAACAAAAACAAACAACAAGATAAAAATACATGCCAAGGATAATTATTATATAGACGTAGTTTGCAATAAAGATGGTATAAATATAAAGGTGAGATAAATGGAAATTAATCCGACGAAAATTGTATGTGTTGGGTTGAATTATGTGGATCATGCAAAAGAACTTAATATGGAGCTACCTGATTATCCAATAATATTTTTAAAACCAACGTCGGCTATTATTTATCATGAAGATTATATCATTCGTCCGAAAGTGTCTAATAGAGTTGATTATGAAGTGGAATTGGCTGTTGTTATTGGAAAAAAGTGTAAAAATGTTAAAAAAAGTGAGGCAGATGAGTATATAATGGGATATACAATTTTAAATGATATTACTGCGAGGGATTTACAGCAGAAGGATGGACAATGGACAAGGGCAAAATCGTTTGATACCTTTTGCCCAATAGGTCCCAGAATTGTAAAGGATATAGATCCTATGAATTTGAATATTGAATGTAGGGTTAATGGCAAGATAAAACAAAAATCAAATACAAAAAATATGATCTTTGACGTGTATGAGTTAGTTGAATTCGTTTCTTCGATAATGACGCTTTATAAAGGAGATATTATATCAACAGGAACCCCTCCGGGTGTTGGAGAATTAAAAAACGGAGATGTGGTAGAGTGTGAGATTGAGAACATTGGAATCCTAAGAAACTATGTTAAGGATGAATAACAAGATTTTATTTAACAATCTCACATCCTCCCGGCGGTAAAACCCTTAATATTTCTTCATCGTCTACATCATATTCTTTAAACAACTCCTTTAACTCTTTAACAACTTTTCCTTTTTCCTTGTTGGATGGTTTTAGCAACACCCACTTAATAAAATGCTTTTTCAGCGCTTTTGGAGGGGCAGTTGTTATTTTTAAGTCCCCATCATATTCTAAGACCCCAATTCCTAACTCTAAAGGAGTATTTCTATAATAGTGCCTTTCTCCTCGTATAACAAACGCCCCTCTTTTTAAATATTCCCCACTCTCAGCTGTTTTGGAAATTTGCTCTGGCTTAACCCAGTAAGTATCAATTGCCCCATATCCAAGCTTCCATGCTTTTGAATGAGAAACAGAGAATTTAGCAACCTCCTCCAATGTTTCTTCATCTACATCTCTACCCTGCGTTTTTATTACTGTAAATGGAGCCCCTTGAATATTTGCGTGAAATACAATATCATCTTTGTCTGTATATTTTTTAATGAGAATCTCATTTGTTATTGCATCCTTCCCAGCAATAACCAAAAATCCATTAATAACTGTCCATTTAAACTTTTCATACCATTTTCTCTCTTTTC
The DNA here is from genome assembly GCF_000024625.1 of Methanocaldococcus vulcanius M7. Classification (NCBI taxonomy): domain Archaea; kingdom Methanobacteriati; phylum Methanobacteriota; class Methanococci; order Methanococcales; family Methanocaldococcaceae; genus Methanocaldococcus; species Methanocaldococcus vulcanius. Next base: position 1,370,981 of record NC_013407.1, on the reverse strand, counting down.
TTTTCTTTTTCTTCATTTCTGGGATTTCTTCTCCAAGTGTTTTTTCTTCTTTCTTTTTAAGTTCTTCTATCTTTTTCTTTGTTAGTTCTATGGCAGTTTTTATACCCTCTACTTTATGTTTAAGTTTTTTTGCCTTCTCATAAAATCTCTCTGCATTTTCAGATGCGTTTTTTCTTATATCAAGTGGAATTCTTTCTTCTATTGTTTTATCTCCAACATCTGCTTTTAATCTGACGATTATCTCCCCTATGTTTTCCCTTATATCTTCTACAAGATCCAATATTGGATGATCTTTATTTTCTTTAACTATTTTTTTAATCCTTGCCCAATCCATTTTTTCTCTTGCTTGTTTTATAGCAGAAAGTAAATTTTCAACTATTTGATAATTTGCATAGATTAGATCTCCTTTGATCTGGTTTTTTTCAGCATCTTTTTTATACCTCTCTAATGTTTCTAATTGTCTTTTTAGTATATTTTCTTGTCTTTCAATTTCTTTTTCAATTTTTGACTTTTTCTTTTTTACCTCAACGTTTGTTAAAAATTTAGCAAAGTAATCATCTACTGCATCTAAAAAACTTTCATAATATTTTTTCTCTAAATCTTCATACTTTTTTAGGTTTACCGGCACAACATCATAATGCTCTCCATCCTTTAAGATAATCTGTGGCTTTCTATTGTTAAATACTTCATTGAATAGTTCTTTTGATGTTTCAAATAGGACTTTTATTTCTTCTTCGCTTAACTCCTTTTTTTTCTTGTCAATCCCTGCCCTCTCACAAATTTCTTCAGCGTAAAGCCCTCCTATCCCAAAAACTCTCGAAATCAACCTAACGCACTCAACCCCTCTGTTATTTATGAAATAATCTTTAAAGACCTCATAGGCAATCGAATATTCAATGTTATAAGGGTTGAGTGGTTTTTGTGGTGGAAATTGGTATTTTTCTTTTGGAACGATCTTTCTGGAACTCCATATCTCAACTCTGAGAGGAGATATTATTGTATCTTCAGAATTTAGGAATATTACATTTCCTTCTCCAAAAAGCTCGACAATTAATTTATAAATTCCCTCTCTTGTTTCAAAGTGAAGTATTGCAATCCTATCAAAATTCACTTGCTCAATTTTTACTAATTTTGCGTTTTTTAGATACTTTCTTAATAACATGGCAAATGATGGAGGTATTTTAGGTTTATCTCTCTCATAGTTTGTTAATGTTATATATTTATATTTACCAACACTTATTACAAGTTCTCTACTTCCACCTTCTGGAACGTGAAGCTTTAATATTAACTCTCTATTGTTATCCCTTTCAACTAAAAAGGCCTTATCCAACCTGCTATTAACAAGTTTCTGTAATTCGAGAATAACTCCACACACATCTACATTTGTCATCTCGGTTTTCATCATCTCACCAAATATAGTTTTATATATCTTTTAAAGTTAATAATATTTTGTGGTAGTATGGATAGAGAGGAATTTTTTAAATATTTAAAGGAAGGAAAATATGATAAGTTGGCTAAGTTGATTAACAAGGATGATAATGCTTTAACACTTTTAGAGGAGATACTTGCATCAGGAGAAAGAGATCTTGTAAGAAGGGGTTTTTTGGTATTAAAAAGATTGGATGACAAGTATATTGTAAGATTTCTTCCCTATATAGTTTTACATTTAAAAGAAAAACGAACGATTTCAAAAGAGGCAGAAGAAATTTTAAAGGACTATACAACTTCTGATAATATAGATGATGCAATTATTGATCTTCTTAAAAAATCCGTAGATGATAGTATTTTAGAGGAGTTAATATACATATACATCGAAAACGCAAATTTGGAAAATGTATTTTATAGAGCAATTAAAGAATATTATTCCATTGAGGAATTAATGAAAAATTATGACTCAAAAAGGATGTTAAAAATATTAACCCATAAACTTTACTCAGATGAAAAACTCGAAAGAGATCTTGCTTTAAATCTAATTTATGATATTGTTGAAAGATTGGATGAAGATGAACGAGAACTGTTAAAAAAACACTTGGACATTATACTTTTAGGATACTTTAACAAACGTTCATATAAGAAAATAAAACGCCTATTTGAGATTTTAGGTGTTAAAGTAGAGATCTCAGAGGAGGATGTAAAGAAAATTCTAAAAACTGATGGAAAGGCGGGGTTGAACATTATTTTAAGGGAGAATATTAGTTTATCTTCAAAATTTTATGATAGAGAATTTTTTAGAGAATATTTATACTCGGGAGATGAAGAGAGGCAATTTATTGGTGTTAAGCTGATCTCTCTAAGATCCGACTCAAAAATCAAGGTTGACAATTTATTTAAATTTTTAAATTACGGGTATGGAAAGGCAAAGACATCTGCAATAAGGGAATTAAAAAAAATAGCTAAAAATAATCCTGAATTAAAAGATTATATTGAGAATAAGACATTGATGTACGTCAAAAAAATGAATTTACCGCTGAAAATCTCCTCCTTAAGAATATTAAAAGAAATAGCAAAAAAAGAACATTTAACTCTTTTAATAAACGAACATAAACGATTAAAAAACCTCGCGTATCGATTAGAGGAAGAGAAGTTTATGGGTGGATTTCGTCATATGATAATGATGGAAGAGGAAATAAGAAGATGTAATATTGCAATGAATCTAATTGAAGAGATAATAGCAAAAATATGTTTAGATAACAACATCTCCTACAAAACTCTAAAAATTGCTGAAAATCTTGGATATGAATTCTACAAAACAATAGAAATAATTGGCTCTAAAAATCTAAATTTAATAGATATTAACGAACTCTTAGAAGATATAAAAAGGGATGGAGAACTTATAATCTACTTAACTAACATCATCGCAAACAACGGAAATATAGACGAAAATTTAAAAAATAAAATTATAAAAGTGATAGAAAATATCGACATGGCTGATAGAGATATTTTAAACGCAAATAAAATTATAATTTACTCTTCTTTTAACATGATTGAGAAAATAGGAGAGATTATAAACATGGCAGAAGGTTATTATTCAAAATTGGCATTTATAAATGCAGTTAAAAGGTTTATGGAAAGTGGACAGCTTAAAGAGGATTATCTCTGCTACGTAGTTCCAAAAATAGCAGAAATGTTATATGCAACTAAAAAATTAAGATTAATGGCTTTGGAATTTTTTAAAAAGTATCCACATGAGATCGCCCTGCCAATTCTACTTAGAGAACTCGGCAATCATAGAGGAGAGGAGAAAATAACAGTAGAGGTTATCTCAAATATCATTGAAAAGTTTCCTTGCAGTATGATTAAAATTAAAAACTTGCTAAACACTGAAAAAAGAGAACTTGCTTTAAAAATACTCCTTAAAGTTAGTAAAAATAACCCAGAGATCTTGAAGGATTTTATATACTTACTTGCAGGAATTTACGGAAATGCCAGTAGGGAAGAAAAATCCTTGATAGGAAGAATATTAAAAAATATAGCAGATGAAGAGCAGAAGTTAATCTTAAAGCCGATAATTGGAGATATATAAATTAATATACGATTTTCATTTATATTCGGAAGTGAGTTTCTATGAAGAGAGATGAGATGTTTGAAAAATTGTTGGAGGTCATAGAGGAATTAAAATTCGAGGCAGAGGACAAACCAATAATAGTTGAAGGAATAAAGGATGTAAAGAGTTTGAAAAATTTGGGAATTGAAGGGACATTTATAGTTGTAGCAAAAACTCCAATTTACTTAATTGCTGATGAACTAATAAGGAGGAGAGTTAAGGAAGTGATCTTATTAACTGACTACGATAGAAGAGGGAGAGTTCTTGCAAAGGCAATTATTGAAGAATTCAGAAGTAGAGGAATCAAGGTAAATACAAAAATCAGAAATGAGATTTTTATCTACACCCATAGCGGAATTAGGGATATAGAGAGTTTATATTCCTATATCAACAAGCGACTGTTTTGAATTTTTTAGTGTTATTCTATTTTTTACATATGCGTATATTAATATAGATTCCTCATTTTTTAATATTTCATATATAAAGTTTTCTTTACGATTCATATAGAAAATTTTATATAGACGAAATTCGTATATACATAACTACCTACATTAAAGAATACTTAACAACATATAAAATATACTTTAATTCCGATGACGGCCTTCCCTATGGAACGCCCGAGGAAGAATAATATTTGGGGTGATGAGAAATGTTCGACTTCTTAAAGAATAAAAAAGCATTATCCCCAATACTTGCCCTACTAATAGTGTTAGGAGTTACAATAGTGGTAGGAGCAGTATTCTACGCCTGGGGTAATGGGTTATTCAATAGTAGTCAACAAAGCACAAAATCAGCATTGGAAGGAACAACGTCTTCAATAACCTATGCTGCAGGAGCCATAGGTGTAGGAGTTCCTAAAGAGATTGATGTTGAAGGAGATTTGGATTTGGGAGATGTTTTACAGTATTACTATAATGGAGTATTATATGACGATCCTGACAAATCAGAATATGTATTAAATGCTTTAGCAAAAGATTCTCAATGGGGAACCCTCTATGATGAAAGGATCATAGTTCCAGTACCATTAACCTTAGAAAACTACTATGATTCAACATTAACAAATGTCAAAATAGAAAGTGATGGTGCAACAGAAGTTGCTGGCTTAACCTTAAAGAAAATAACATTAAACTACAATGGACAAAGTTATGATGCATATTTGTTATGCACAAATGATGGAACACCATTTAAAGGAATATTAAATAGAACTGGAATATACCCAGATGCCACATGGGTAGGAGATGATGGTAAAAACTATACAAGTGTTTATTACATATTAGCTCCAAACTCTGTAACAAAAATTGCAGCAGTAAATGATAGTAAAGATTTATCAGTAACTGATGTGAGTCAATGGGGAAGTTCAACAAATAGACAATCTATGAGATTGTATGCAGGAGGGTTTAATAACTTCTACTATGCATGTGCAGTAAATGGCTCATATTACGGCGACACTTTAACAGCTACAAAGTTCATCGGATGGAACACAGGTTTTGCATTTAACAAATACATTACACCTATCGATGCTAAATTCTATACATCAGAATGGGATGTTGGAACCCTACACACTGGAGAAAAAGTTTCAAAAGAGATATTCTTCTTCTTTGGTTCAAGTATGGGCTTCCAAGAAGAACCAAGTGGAGTAACACCTGTTAAAATACCTGTAAAAGTTGTTTCAGACCAAGGAGTTTATAAACAAGTTGATGTTAACATAGTATTAAAAGATAGAACATAATTTCTTTAAAAACATCTCTATTTTTTTATTCTTCCATTAAATTTAAAAATTAAAATAAAAGAGTATGTTATTATTTCTCTTCTTCTTTTATTCCAATAACTTCTAATATTTTAGCCCTGATCGCTTCTTCAACTAATTTTCTCAGTGCTTCTTTATCTGAAACAGATTTAAAAATACCGAGTGGTATTTTAGCGGCTGCTGCTGTTTGATGTCCTCCTCCTCCAAAGGCCTTATTCAGTATCTCTCCTAAATTCAATCTAAGATCTTTCGTTCTTGCGGAAATGTGAATCTCATCTCCAACAATTCCAAATACAAATGTTGTAGAAATACCTTCCATTTTCAATAAGAAATCAGCTGCCTTTGGGAGAGCATCTCTGTTAGTTATCTCTCCAACATATGATAGAGCAATGTTTCCTTTAACTACTCTCCTGTTCATTATTGCTCTTGCTAAAACTTCCATAACTTCTGTTGAGATCTCTGGATTTTCAATCATATTTAAAATTGAAGCGTCAATATGGCTTTGTAAGTAAGCTGCTGCTTCAAAATCTAATTTTGATGTTTCTCTTTTAAAGTAATCAGTATCCGATTGAATTCCATAAAATAAGGCAGTGGCTAAGTTTCTTGATGGCTCTATTTCTAATTCCATTAGATACTGGGTTAAAATAGATGCGGTAGCTCCTACTTCTGGTCTTATGTCTGTGTATTTTGCATTTAGGTCTGTGTTGTTGTGATGATCAATAATTATATCTATATTAGGAAGTTCTGTTGGAAGTTGTTTAGATGAGGAAGTATCTACAACTGCAATAATACAATAATTTTCAATATTTATATCATTAATATTTAAAAGTTTTATACCAAGTAGGTTAACCATTGCCTTGTTTTCATCGTATCCAATATTTCCTCCATAGGCAATATCTGCATCAACACCCCATTTCTCTGCTATTGTTTTCAATGCCATTGCACTCGCTATTGCATCAGGATCTGGATTAATGTGTGTTAATATTAATAAAGGAGCTTTTTCTTCATTGTCTATTTTTCCTAATTCGATGCATTTTTTCTTGCCCTCTATTAGGATTGACTTTAATTTCATAAGTTTTTTCTTTAATTTTGCGTCTTCAACTTCTTTTGCAATGTCTTTTGCTCCACTTTCTAAGATGTTTATAATCTTATCTATATTCAACCCCATATACAGCTCCGGATACCGCGGTATCGCTCTCGCTATTTTATATGAATTTGGACTAAGTTCACAAACTTTTTCTGCTACCCTTCTATTAACTTCAGGATCGTTTGTTAATATTAAAACAATATCTGCTTTATCAATCTTCGCTTTTTTTAGAACGTCTTCCTGGGTTGCATCCCCAACGACTACACTCACTCCCTCTTTTAATAAATCGTCAGCATCATCGATATTTTTGTCAATAATTGTAATTGGTTCCTTGTTTTTAATGAAATTAACAACTTTTCTTCCAAAAGAGCCAAAACCTATTACGGTTATCATATTCATCACATTGAAAATTTTGATTGTTATTGAGTTTAAAGTTTTTGTAATTTATTTTTTGTAAAAGTGAAATTATTGTTGTGGAGGTATTAATAGATCGTTATTATCATTCTAAGTGTTAGTAATAAGAATTATTAACTTTTTAAGATGTTGTGTTAAAATACTCTATTTTTGTTTTTATTCTTTTATTAGTTATTTAGGGAGGTATATAAACCTTCCTAAATTTTTTAGAAGGAGATATTTTCATATCCAACTGTATATAATTATTTTAAATATTTAATTTCAATTTTTTTACTTAGATAGTTAATAAGTTGTTTTGCATATTCGAGTTTTTTAATTTTTATTTCGTCTCCTTCCGCTACCTCTTCCTCAATTTCAGGTCTTGAATAATTTGTTATATATCTTCCAAAATCCATTCCACCAAGTATTAACTTTTTGGCATTAAAATAATGCGCTAAGAAACAACATCGATCTCCATCAGTAAATCCTCCAAAGTTTATTACATTTTTTAACCTCATCTCCTTATACTGAGGAATCTGACAACTTCCAACAACATTTTTTAACTTTGGAGTTATAGCAATTATTTTTTTTATATTATCCCCATGAGCGTGAACTACAACTATCGAACCTTTTTTATTACACTCTAAAAGTGCATCTAAATGCCCATCTAAATCAGAAACTATTATATCAGGAATTATTCCTTCCTCTAAAAATGCCTTGCATGCACCATCAGCTACCACTATGGGATGGTTTAATAGTTTTTCTTTTTTTATAAGATCTATATGTTTTTTTATAGAAGGGCCAGCTCCAAAGATTATAACATCGTTTCCATGAATGATTTTATTTACTTTATTTATATCTGCTTTATTATCCCCATACTCTAAAATTTTATCCAATATTATCGCACTCTCTATATCCATATCTTTACTGAACTTGAAATCATCCATTATTTTATCATAAAAAATTTTCCACTCTTTCATGTCCATCTTATCACACTTCTGCGAATGATCATAAATTATAAAAATAATACGAATCAACTTATATAAGGTTAAATAGGTTTAATGATTCAAAAAAGCTTCTCTTCCGTTGGTGATAAAATGTTAAGTGTAAATAAAAAAGCATTGGAAATTGTAAATAAAATGATAGAGAAAAAAGAGGAGTTAAATATAGATGTCATAAAGTTGGAAAACGGAGCTACTGTTTTAGATTGTGGAGTTAATGTGTTAGGAAGTTGGGAGGCAGGTAAATTATTTACAAAGATCTGTTTGGGGGGATTAGCTCACGTTGGTATTTCATTATCCCCATGTGAGTGTAAAGGGATAAATCTTCCTTTTGTTAAAGTTAAAACATCACATCCTGCAATATCAACATTAGGTTCTCAGAAAGCAGGATGGGCTTTAAAAGTTGGAAAATATTTTGCTATGGGTTCAGGACCTGCGAGAGCTTTGGCTAAAAAACCAAAGAAAACATACGAAGAGATCGGGTATGAGGATAATGCTGATGTCGCTGTTTTATGTTTAGAGGCATCAAAACTACCAAATGAAGATGTTGCTGATCACGTTGCCAAGGAATGTGGTGTCGAGCCAGAGAATGTTTATCTTTTAGTTGCTCCAACTGCCTCATTAGTTGGATCTATACAAATAAGTGGAAGAGTAGTTGAAAATGGAACTTATAAGATGTTGGAGGTCTTAGAGTTTGATGTAAATAAAGTTAAATATGCGGCAGGTTTAGCACCAATAGCTCCAATTATCGGAGATGACTTTGCAATGATGGGAGCAACCAATGATATGGTCTTGTATGGAGGAATAACTTTTTACTATATAAAAAGTGATGAGAATGATGATATAGAAGGCCTATGCAAGTCGCTACCGTCCTGCACATCAAAGGACTACGGAAAGCCATTTATGGAGGTCTTTAAATCAGCAGATTATGATTTCTACAAGATAGATAAAGGAATGTTTGCTCCTGCTGTTGTAGTTATTAATGATGTGACAAATGGAAAGGTATACAAAGCAGGAAAAATAAATGCAGAAGTAATTAAAAAATCACTTGGATGGATAGAGTTGTAATATAGCCCAATCTAAATATACAAATGATTTTCAGTATATATTGCATATTATTATATATTATATTTTTACATTATGATTAAATAATATTTCAGATTAAATATCAATTATTTCATTTCGTTTTTCAAATAGATAAATTTTTTTATGAATTTGTAAACTAATCACAATTTGTATGGTAATTCAATAATTAAGATAAATAATTCATATTTCATATAGAGACGTTAAACGATAACTTAACTTAAACAGCAACAAAATAACTTAAACAAAATCAAAAATCTTAAAAATTTAATATGGAGGGTTTTTGATGAGCGAAAACATAAAAAAAGGACTCAGTAAAGAGGAAGTTATAAACGCTTTAAAAACCGTTGCTGATCCTCATATGGGTATAAGTATTGTAGATATGGGTCTTGTAAAAGACCTTAACGTGGATGAAGAAGGAAATGTTAGTTTTAAAATTGTTCCAACAAATCCATACTGTATGAGTGTTATGGCAATGGCTATTCAAGCAAAGGAAGCGGTTAAATCATTGGAAGGGGTTAAAAATGTAAAAGTTGAAGTTGAGGGGCATGTTATGGAGAAGGATATTAATGAAATGCTTAAAGAGTAAAATTTTATCTATTTTTATTTTTTTAATTTTATTTTTGTATATTTTTATATTTAAAGAGATTTAGAAAATGTTTATTTAAATATAAAATTTAAAAATTTAAGTATTTAAACATATATTTCCTTTTTAGTATCATTTTACTATTTTTATATATATCTTATTTATAATTTATTTTATTTTATAATAATATTATTCATATAGATTATCAAAATAACTAAAAAATAACTAAAAATACATTATTGGTGTGATTTTATGGAAAAAGGCAAAATTATTCCTTTTTTGATTATTGGAATTTTTAGTTTTGTTTTTGGGTATTTCGTTGGAGTATCCCAGCCCTTATACTCTGAAAACATAGTTATTCAATATTTTAAAAATCCAAAACCTTACAGTGTTGAAGATGTTTCACTTCCAATAACCTACTACGGAACAGTATGTGGAAAGTATATTGGATATCAGATACCTCCTCACAACGTCAATGAAGAGGCAAGAAATAGTTTTTATAGATATTTTAAGTTAAAAGATAAAGATCCAAAAAAGGCAGAGAGTTATTTAAAAAGAGGTCTCTTCCTAACTGAATACTTAATATCTCAATCACAAAAAGAGCAGGTAGAGGTTAATGGAAGGACTATAAGTTTTATTATTTGGACATATAATTTTGAGTTTCCGTTGTATAATTTATCAAGAGGATGGAAGGGATCTTTATGTCAGGCAGGATGTTTAAAAACCCTCTATTTGGCATATTTGGCAACCGAAGATAAAAGATATTTAAAATACGCAAACTTGGCGTTAAATGCTTTTGAAGTTCCAGTAGAAAAGGGAGGTTTATTAAAACTAAGACGCTATAAGAACAATTCATACTACTGGTTTCCAGAATATGCTTCTGAAAATCCTCCCTATGTGTTAAATGGATTTATAACAGCCACATTATGGATAGGAGAATTTGGAGATAAAACTAACAATTCTGAGGCACGATATTTATATAAAAGAGGTTTAAAGTCGATAGAAACATTTTTGCCAATGTATGATGCCGGAAATTGGTCATACTACGATGCTTTGGGACATAAATGTAATAGACATTATGAGCACTTACAGAGATTGCAAATGCTGTGGTTGTATAACATAACAAAAAAAGAGATGTATTTAAAGTATTATGAAAAATGGAAGGAGTAATTAAACTTATAAAATTTATAAAAGTTTAAAAATTAATTAAAAATCTAACTCTACATTGTACAGTTTTTCAATATTATCCTTATGTATTTTATAAACCCCCTCTTCATCTAAAACTCCTCTCTCTAACAATCTTCTTGTGATTCTTGGAACTGTTTTTACACCTAAAACAACTCCTGGCCTTTTAAGATCATCTATATAGTCGGTTTCCATAACAAACCTAAGCGACTTTTTAATAATCTCTTCGTCAACTCTCGAGGCCAATATTGACGGAAAGATCTTGTATTTTTCCCCCTCTAAAACCATATCTCCACAGTGGTGTTTTATAACTCTCTCGGGGTTTATCCCAACATCACATGCCATGTTGTAAAACTCCTTAAATTGCTCTTCTGTTGAACTTTCGGCATGGATTTGTATTGCACAATCTAAATCTTTTGATAATTCCATACAGTATTTTAAAATATCGTTTGAAGCAGTCCATATTTCCTCATCTACTTTATAGTGAGGCCTTCCAACCTCTCCAATACCAACGATATAGTCATATTTCTCTACAATCTTTTTAGCATAGTTTAATGCAGAGATCATTTTTTCTTTTGCCTTCTTTAGATCCATAAATTTAGTTAAATATGTTAATTCTGCAGGATGGACTCCAACTAACCCAAATGCTTTTATTTGTGTGTTTTTGTTTATCTTTTCAACGTCTTTAACCAATTTGTCCATAGATCTTGTTAGATCTCCGTCAAACGTTGGCTTGTTTAGTATTATCATTATTTTTCCTCCGGCATTGTGAAACATCCTTGCTACCTTTTCAGCCCCATATCCTTTTTCATCATCAACATGCAAGTGGTTATCAGTTATGGGAAGATCTTTTATGATGTCCATTATTCCACCTTATCAATTCCCAGTTCTTTCCATATCTCTTTTAAGGAGAATACATCTATCTGTCCAGGAGCGGAGCTCTTTCCCCCGTATGAAGCAAAGGTTAATACTGATCCAAAGTAAATACCTAATATTCTTGTTAATTTCCCTTTTTCTCCCATTCCTATCCCGATTATATTTCCAGAATATTTATAGATTGTATGTAAAATTTTTAAAACGTCTTTCTTGTCATTTACCATTGTTGCAAACTTTGCTATATCTCCTAACTCCAAAGCTTTTTCTACCACTTCTTCTAACTCTTTTTTTGAAGGAGTTTTTTCAAAATCGTGGTAGGATATTATAATTTTTGTTTTTGAACCTATCTCATTTCTAAAATTTACAAGGTCTTTATTTTTCTTCTCTTTTAATTCAATATCTACAAATTTAGCGTTGCATTCTATTGCCTTCTTGAGAAGTTTTAATCTCTCTTCTTCACTACCTTTCCAAAAGCCCCCTTCCCACTTAGGTCTAACTGTTATTATACAAGGATATTTTGAAAATTTTTCTATATCCTCTTCTTTTACATTGTTCATCATATCTACTCTAAATTCCACAATATCTGAAACCTTTAAATATTCTTCGGCAACTTTTAAAGCTTTCTCCACACTGTTTTCCACTACCGGAAGGCATATCATGTCCATCCCTTTTATTGTTATTTTATTTTTTAAGTTTGTTGCAGATTTTTGATATATTATTTTTTTATTATTTCCAAATTGTTTTTTAATGTTTTTTAATTTTTTCTGTTTAAGATTTGCAAACTTGATATTTTTGATGTTTTTCTTAATATTGCCGAATTTTTACTGAATAACGTAGATTTGAAACGTTCTCTTTCTCTAAAATATTTATTATTCTTTTTTTAATGGGTTCTAATTTTATAGGTTTTTTTATAAATCCAAGTGTTTTCTTTTGTATTAAAAGAATATCACAAGTGCATAAGTAATATTTATTTTCTGATTTTTCTATTTTAACTTTAATTGCATAGTCCTCGATTAGATCTTGGTCTTTTAGTATAGATAAGACACTTTCTTCTATTCTGTTTTCTATCGCTGTTGAGAGATCTTTTATTTCTTTATCTGTTAGATCGTTATCAAACTCGAAGGTGTCTTTTATTAGCGTTTCTATAAAGTTTTCATCTGGATCCTTAATACCAAGTTGTTTTAAAAGCTCTTCTCTTGTTAAGTTCTCAATTTCCTCAATTTTTCGTTCTGTTTTAATTTTTTGGGTTTTAATTTTTGGAATGGTATCTATAACATCATATGTATTAATTATTTCTATTTCGTTTTTGTTTATCTCCATTAGATCTTCTATAATTTGTTCTATACTTTCCTCGGGGATTATTGCCTCAACTTTTATAGCGTTTTTTAATGCTATTGTTTCGTAAACCTGTCCCCTATATTCAACTTTAATTTTTTTATTTTCACTTGATTTTATTTCATAAACTATGTGTTCATCTAACAACGCATATTTTTTTAAAATTTTTAAACACTGGAATAGCTTTTCCCCCTCTAAGATTATCTCGATCATTTTCATTTTTCTTCACCGTAAATTTTTCCGTTTTTATTTAAAACTTCAAGTAGGCAGTGTTAACAAGGAAGGAATATTCCTTCCGTAGTATGATGGTATAAAATATATAAAGTTTTCTAATAACGCCATTTAAAAATATATAAATCAAAAATTAAATAATAAATAAAAAATCAAAATTAGATAAGTTTTAAATAGGGAAATTGTAAACTTTTAAACTGTATATTTCATATATATTTAGTTAACTTACAAAATATTTGAAAAAAATAAACCTATAAAAAATAAAAAATGCATTTAAGCAAATAGTTAATAAATTAAGTTAATAAATTATGGATAATCGTAAAGTAGATAATTGTAGTATATTAAATATTAAGAAATATAGATCAAAAAGCAAATTTGAGTGTGAATATTAAACATATGTGTAAAAAATATAGAAATGAATATATAAAAATGAATACACATATAAATAGGATGAGATAGAATATTCTTAGTGATAAAAACTAAAAATAAAGCATACCTTATATAAGAGTATAAAAATGTAGAAATGTATAAAATAATAGAATTACATATAAACAATAAATAATAAATAATATAACATATGTCATTATTTAAAATAGTGCATCCGATCATAAACAATAAATAAAAGTAAAATTATTAAAATATAAACAAAGTTAATTAAATTAATATAAGTCGATATAAAACTATAAAATTAAAGAACATTAAAAAGCGTGAGACCATGTCGATCTTCAACGTGCTTGGAAAAAAGGGGACTATTGAAATATTATACAAGATTAAAGAGGGTGTTAACTCTTTTACCAGTATAAAAAACGCGTTAGATATGGAAGGTTATGGCGTAAGCACTCGAACTTTGGCTGAGAGATTAAATGAGTTGGAAGAAGAGAATTTAATACAAAAAGATGGAAATAAATATTATTTAACCAAAAAAGGCCATGAAGCAATAGAAATCATTGAAAATATTATGAAGTGGGAGGCAAAATGGAAAGAGGCAAAGATTCCAAAGATTATAATTGGAATGCTTGGAGATAAAGAAAGATAATAAATAATCATACCATAAAAATAATCATAATTAATGTTAAAATATAAATAATACTTATTATGCAAGATACGTAAATAAACTTACAGTTGAAAAATCCAAAATAAAATAAAAATCATTGAACCGAGATTTTTAGTAGGTAAGGTATATAATATTATCATAAATTAGGTGAACTAATATGAAAGTAATCACATTTTCAATAGCAAAAGGAGGGACTGGAAAAACAATAATTACTGCAAATGTTGCAGCAGCTCTTGCTACGCAGGAAAAAAAAGTCCTGCTAATAGATGGGGATATTGGCTCAAAATCATTATCCCATCTGTTAAATGTAAAAACAAATATATTTTTAGCGGATGTTATAGAAGAAAACCGCCCAATTACTGATGCAATTGTAAAAACACCAATTACAAATATAGATCTACTTTCTGTTGGAAAATCTCTCGCTGATTATTTAAAATTCGATATAAACGTATTAAAAAGATTTAAAGACCTTGGAAATTATGATTATGTGTTTGTTGATGCTCCTTCAACATCAACAGGGGTTGAAACATACTTAGCATTAGGACTTTCCGACTATTTCATTCCGGTCTTGGATTACACTGCCTTTGGACCAAGTTTGCAGGGCGCAATAAACACAATAGTAATCGGAAAGAACTATTTGGAAAGTATTCCAGCAGGTTTCGTTATAAATAAGTCAGATGATCTCCCAGAGGGGGTTATAAATGATATTAAAAAGATATTGGGAATAGAATGTTTATCTGTGGTGCATAAGAATTCACTTGTTGAACAATCCTATGCAAAAAAGGAGATTGTTTATTTAACATCATCAGATAGAAAATTTGCAGACGAAATTAACAGAATTGTTAAAGCATTGGAAAATCTAAAAGAAGTTAAAGAGAGAAATATTCCAAAAGTGATAGAAAAAATAAAAGAAAGCACACTTCTATAAATATACAATATAATAGTATAATATATAAAAAATAAAAACCAAAAATAAAATGGATTGTTAATCTTCTCCTTTTTTGTTATTTACTATCATAACCTCAACAATAGATTTTAGTATTTCCTTCTGCTCATCTTCCGAAGGAATTCTGACGTTATATTTCTCCAACAACTCCCTGTTTATATTAGACGTTTGAGTGGATCTATATTTTACTTCCTCGTCAATATAACTTCTTAAAAGTTTTCCTCTCAACTCTTTTGCATTTTTTAAAAAACATTTACTTGTTTCTATCATCAATATTACAAAAAACGCACCTATTATGGTCATGATTATTCTCTCCTTTATAAACTCAGGAATTACCGCAATGTAATCCTTAGCTGGAATATGCAAATATACAATTCCTAAAATTGATCCATAAAGATGATCAACCATAACAGATGAAAAAGACAATACAGTTGCCCCAACAACAACTTCTTCAAAGTTTTTACTAAACAACATCTTGCTAACTTTATCTCTAAGAAGAAGTATTAAGATTAAAGCCAATATTGTAAGGAAAGGATGATAGAACACTTCCCTTCCAACATCTGTGGAGTAAAACAGTATAAGCCCCACTATCAAGATAAGTGCAGAATATTTCCACTTTCCTTCACATAATGCCCCAGCAGCAATAACTGATAAAATTGGAGGAATTAATGAATATATCCCAAAATAAAATGCTTTTGGATTTAAAATAAAGTATGTAAGATCGACAAGAAAGATTGCAAGAAATCCGTATATGGGTCCAAGTAAAAGACCACAAACTGCCGATAAACTTGGATATGCGTTTATTGTATGATCAGACCCCACCATTTTGAATCTGAGAAATGGGATAAAGATAAATAGGAACATAACCATTCCTATAAACATAAG
Source organism: Methanocaldococcus vulcanius M7 (assembly GCF_000024625.1). Classification (NCBI taxonomy): domain Archaea; kingdom Methanobacteriati; phylum Methanobacteriota; class Methanococci; order Methanococcales; family Methanocaldococcaceae; genus Methanocaldococcus; species Methanocaldococcus vulcanius. Next base: position 1,355,028 of record NC_013407.1, on the reverse strand, counting down.
GTAGAGCATTTTTTCGTCTTTTCTAAGGAGTTTAAAAATTTCCATGGTATCCCAGCAAAATATTTAAAATATCAAATTTCAAGATTTAACAGAAACTTTTTCTTTTTATTTTTTTAATTTGAAACGATATAAATAACTTACTGTTTTTATAATTAATGTTTATAATATCCCTTTTATCTTAAATATGCATGGTAAATAAAATAAAAAATAGAATCTGAATTAATTACTAATATTAAACGTCTCTCCAACCTTCAAATTGCTTATTCTTATTATTTTATCAGTACTCATATTTTCAGAAGAGAGGTCTACATAGGATCCATTACTTAACACAATGATCCAATGAGTATTTCCGAATTTTTCATAAGTTATGATCTCTTTGATAACAACACTTTTAGATTTTTTAACGCTCTTTCCAAGTATAAATGCTTTATAACTCTCAGTTGAATTAAATATTTTAACTTCTCCAGTATCGACGTCAACTAAAACGATCTTTGAAACACCCCCTCCGGATTTTGGAATTATCACATACCTCCAATACAACTTATTTCCCACAAATATTGGGAGTGGCTCAACGATCTCAAACTTGTCCCAATCATAAGTTGGAAGTGCCTTTTGAACATAGTCCATGCCTTTGATTGGTCCTATCTTCGGTTCATTAAATTTACACTCCTCCACCTTTCCAGCCATACTTATTATAAATATCTTTGAGATACCATAAGCCCTCCCATATGGCTCCACAGCAAAAATCCAATACGGTTTATTATTTACCATAATTAAATATGGCTGTTTGTTCCCATCAGCATCTACGAGTTCTATTTCATTCTCATGTTTTAGCCATAAATTTAGAATATTTTCAATAGTTGAGTTTTTCCAGTAGTTTTGTGATTCAATAATTCTTTTTGCTAAACTTTCAGGAAATATTACACAACTGCCAAATTTTTTTAATGCTGATTCTTTTGAATAGTATCTCATATTTCCATCTTCGTCAATAACAACAATTCCGCTCCAATAGGGTGTCGTATAAAACAGGTGGAATTTATACTTTATCTGTGGAACTATTGTATAGATATGGTTATTTTCAACAACAACTCTCGGTTTTCCATAGTCGGCAAAATAATCAAATCTATAAAGCTTCCAGTATAAGTTATCAGTGATCAACTGCCCGGGAGTGTATTCGATCCTTTTTTCTTTTCTTATAATTATTCTTTCAGTGGTGTTAGCAGGAATTAAAAATACTCCTCTTGATTTCAATATGATCCTATTAAACAGCCCATCCGGTTCTAAATAAGAAAACCAAAACATCGAATTGTTGAAGGTAGTTATATGAACCTCTCCAATCGTGTATCTTGGATACTCTAATGAAGAGATCATATATGTTTCAGCCACTTTTTTAGGTAAGACCCTTAAATATCCTCCATTTCTAAAATCCAGTTTTTGAAAATCTTTAATATTATTTGGAATATGTTCTTTTTGTAGTGTTGTTAATGAGCATGCATTTGTGTAGTAAAGTAGTGGAGATAAAATTATTGAAATGATTAAGATCGCTGTTGCAGTGTGTTTAAGTGCCTCCAAGGATCTATTTTTATAGGCCCAAACCACTACTATCAAAGCAAAAATAGCAAAAACTTCAATTATTATGGGGTTTGCATAAAAGAACATTGCAAACGGATGCAATACAGGAGCGATTGCATATATTAAGATCAGTAGTAGAATGATAATAATGGCTTGATATATTTTTTTCTTTAAGTTCATAAATATCTCCTCCAATTCATTAAAGGTTATTGTTATCCGATATATAGTATTTTATTTATTTCTGTTTTTGTATGAAAGGTTTTCCATGATACTTCCTATCTCTGTATTTCTACATCAAATTCTCTTTTTTAACATTGTCGAATATAATTTTCTTTAGACTTTCGAGTTTTTTCTTTCCAGTTCTCAAACTTTTCTTGATATTTATTGTAAATATCTTCTTTTACTTAATTCTTCTTTCTTCAAATCTTCAAGTTCTTTTTTTTATTTTTAGAGATTGGAATTTATAAATAGTAAGGACAGCCAACATTAAAAAATAAAAAATATTGTTGAATCCTAAACATCATTATATATTCAATTTAAAAAATAAAGGAATAAATAAAAATAAAATTAAAAACTAAATTATAGCAAATGAGGAGGAACTATATCCTTAGCAATTAAATCAGCATACGTCTCCCTCTCCCTAATTAAGAACACTCCTTTTTTGCTTGTTAAAATCATCCTTGGCCTCCCTCTTGCGTTGTAGTTGTTAGCCATACTAATTCCATAAGCACCAACATCAAATATAGCCAATATATCCCCAACTTCTGGTTTATCAAGTTCTCTATCTCTACCAAAAACATCACTACTCTCACATAAACCTCCTGCTATACTTACTTTTTCTTTTTCATCTTTAACTTTACAGTTTATTATGTGGTGATATGCCTCATACATTGCCGGTCTCATCATATCGTTCATCCCTGCATCGATCATAACCCACTTTGTTATAGGTGTTTCTTTTATGTGATGAACTCTTCCCAATAGATAGCCGGCAGTTGCTACCAAACTTCTTCCTGGCTCTAAAATTAAGTTTGGCATCTCAACCTTGTCTTTATATTCAAGGAGGGTGTTTATTATCGCATCGGCTAAGTCCTTCTGAGTTGGAATTTGCTTATCTTTCTCATAAGGAATTCCTAAACCTCCACCTAAATTAACATCTTCAATCTCTATTCCTTCTTTTTTTAACTCAACAACGAAATCCATAACCTTTCTTGCCTCTTCAATAAACGGGCTTATATCTGTTAATTGAGAACCAATATGGCAGTGAACTCCAACAACATTCACATGCTCCATCTCAGTTGCCATTTTTATTGCTTTCAAAGCTACCCCTGATTCAACATCCAAGCCAAACTTATTCTTCTTTAAACCAGTTGAGATCTTTGGATGTGTCTTTGGGTTAACGTTGGGGTTTATTCTAAATGCTATATTTGCTGTTTCTCCTAACTCTTTTGCTGTTTCATTGATTAGAATTAATTCGCTTATACTATCAACGTTGAAAGATCTTATCTTTGTCTCAATTCCCATTATGATCTCTTCCTTAGTTTTACAGTTTCCGTTAAATACAATTTTCCTTGAAGGGACATTTGATAACTTTGCTATATACAACTCTCCTCCACTAACAACATCTGCTCCACAGCCAAGTTTAGATAATAATCTCGTTATGGCTAAATTTGCATTTGCCTTATATGCATAGGCAACAACAAACTCTTTCCCTGTCTCTTCTTCCCATCTTTTAAATGCTTCAATGTATTTGTTGTAGTTTATCTTTATTTGCTCTTCTGACATTACATATAGAGGAGTTCCAAACTTCTCAGCTAACTCAACTGCATCATACCCATCTATAAAAAATCTTCCGTCTTTTATTTCAACTGTATCGTTTCCTAAAAATTTCATTAACATCACCAAAGGCAATTTTTAACCCTTATTAAATTTTTAAATTTTAATACGTGGGAATTTTTAGGTTTACTTCCTATTCTCTTTATAATATGGTATTTTTAGATAGAGTAGTATAGCTTCTTTTGATATTGCTTAATTATCCAAATTTAAATTATACTATAAATTTTTAATCAATTATAATAATTTAAAATAATAATATTGAATATTAAGTTATTAATCAGTAGTCATTGATCATTATACTTAAACATTTGCATTTGTATTTAACTCTCATCAAGACACTTAACTTCATCTATGAGCATAGCAACATACGAATCCATTTTCATCCTTCTTATCTATTCTAACAAATCCAAACCTCTCAAACTGAATAATATCATCAACCTCTACCTTAGCAAAGTCCTTTTCAGCAAAGCCCTCCTTTGTCTCACCATTAGGCATTAAAACCTTAACTTTAATGCTACCCTTTACAGGAATCCAGTGTATAATCTTAGCTTTATTTTTTCTTGCTATTTTAAAGTCATCTGAGTGATATTTTGCTAATGCAATATCATCAACCTTCTCAACAACTATATTAAATAGTTCCATCAGCCGATACATCTTATTCTCCTCCAACTCATCTCCAACAACATAAACCTCTCCATCAAATATTAACTCCCTCTCTCCAAAATCAGGCCTATCTGGATGCATTCTAAGCTTTAAGACCTTTTTCTCAGCTCCTTCGATAATAAGTTTCTTCGGATTCCAGACAAAGAAGAATCTCCTTGCATCTTTATCTATAAGCTCCTTGTTTATAGCGTATAAATTCTCCCAAGAAAACTTAACATCTGCCTGTTTAATCCCAATTCTTTTCATTATCTCATATATTGCCTCAGCTTTAATGCCTCTTCTTCTTAAAGCCCTTAAAGTTCCTAACCTAACATCATCCCATCCAGTATAAAGCCCTTCTTTAATTCCCTTATACATTGATGAAGTGCTTAAAACAATATCCTCTATCTTCAAAATCCCATAGTGGATGAAGTTAGGCATTTCCCAACCAAAGTATTTGTAAATATAAGCTTGCTTCTCAGTATTTACAATGTGGTCTTTTCCTCTCAAAACATGGGTCATGCCTAATAGATAATCATCAACTGGCACAGAAAAGTTCATTAAAGGATAAACGCAGTATTTATCTCCAGTTCTTGGGTGTGGAGTTTTTTCAATCCTAAATATTGGAAAGTCCCTAATTGATGGGTTTTTATGCTTTATGTCTGTTTTTAATCTGACAGCTACATTTTCAAGCTCTCCATTGAGCATCTTTTCCCAGAGTTCTAAGTTATCCTCAATATCTCTATCTCTACACTTACAAGGAATTCCTTTATTTCTCAATTCCCTAAATTCTTCTGGATTGCAGTCGCAAACATATGCCTTTCCCATTTCAATCAATTTTCTACCATATTCATAATAAATTTCCATTCTATCTGATTGTATAACAACCTCATCAACTTTAACTCCCAACCATTCCAAGTCCTCTTTAATCATGTCATATGCCTCTGGTAGAACTCTCTTTGGGTCTGTATCTTCCAATCTTAAAATTAATTTTCCACCATACTTTTTAACAAAGTAATCGTTTAGAACAGCAGCTCTTGCATGTCCTATATGTAGAGGCCCTGAAGGGTTAGGAGCAAATCTCATAACAACCTTATCTTTAACATTTGGTAATTCCAAATCCCTATCTTTTTTTCTTTTTTCTTTATCTTTGGAGTCATCCCCTATCTCTTCCAGCTTTTTCTTAATATCTTCTAATGAGAGTTTATTAACTTCTTCAACAACTTTTTCAATAATAGGCAATAGTTCTTTTGCTTTACTTCTATATTCTGGATTCTCTGATAAAAATATTCCTAAAACTGCCTTTGGATTTGCCTTTCCATTATATTTGATGGCATTTCTTAATGCAATTGGTAAAATCTTCTCTTCCATGTTTTCACCATATATAACCATTAACTTTAAAAACCTTAATTGATTATTAGGAAAAGGATACTTAAAGTTATAGGTAGATATGCAATTTTAAAAAGTTTAAACCATCTTCTTCATCTCATAAAAATGTGATAGTAAAAAGTTAAATATGTAAATACTCATTTCAAGAAATTAACGGATTAAGTTGTATAAAAAACATCATATTAAAATAAACGTGTTAAGACGAATTAAAATAAATAGGAACAAACCCAAGATAAAATGCAAAGAAATAAAGAAACCTAATATAATAAAATCAACCAAAATATTATTACGGTGGATATTGATGGAGAGCATTAAAAAAGTAATGGTTTTTGGTTCTGGACCGATAGTTATTGGACAAGCGGCAGAGTTCGATTTTTCTGGCTCTCAGGCGTGTAAGGCCTTGAAGGAAGAGGGAATTTACACTATTTTAGTGAATTCAAACCCTGCAACTATTCAGACAGATACGGACATGGCGGATAAGGTTTATTTAGAGCCATTACATCCTAAAATCGTTGAAAAGATCATTGAGAAGGAGAGACCAGATGCTATTTTACCAACAATGGGAGGACAAACAGGGCTTAACTTAGCTTTGGAACTGCATAGAAGAGGAGTTTTAGATAAATATGGAATAAAACTTCTTGGTTCAAATATAAAAACCATTGAGATAGCTGAGGATAGAGAGCTTTTTGCTGAGGCAATGGCAGAGATCAATGAAGCAGTTACAAAGTGTAAGGCAGTAAATTCAGTTGATGAAGCAGTTGAGTTTGCTGAGGAAATTGGCTATCCAGTTATTGTAAGGCCTGCATTTACCTTAGGGGGAACAGGAGGAGGAATAGCTCACAATAAAGAGGAGTTAATAGATATTACCTCAAAAGGATTAAAATATTCTATAATCAACCAAGTTTTAATTGATGAGAGTGTTTTAGGATGGAAGGAGTTTGAGCTTGAGGTTATGAGAGATAGAAAAGATACTTGTATAATTGTCTGTGGTATGGAAAACATCGATCCCATGGGAATACATACTGGAGAGAGTATTGTTGTTTCTCCAATCCAAACACTTCCAGATGAGTTTTATCAAAAGCTAAGAAACGCTGCTATAAAGATTATAAGACATTTAGGAATTGAGGGAGGTTGTAATATACAATTTGCTGTAAATAAGGAGATGACTGAATATAGAGTTATTGAAGTGAATCCAAGGGTTTCAAGAAGCTCTGCCTTGGCAAGTAAAGCAACTGGATATCCAATAGCAAGAATTGCTGCTAAAATAGCCATTGGTAAGACATTGGATGAGATATTAAATGATGTTACAAAGGAAACACCGGCAAGCTTTGAGCCAACACTGGATTATGTTGTTGTAAAAATTCCAAGATGGCCATTTGATAAGTTTAAAACAGTTGATAAAAAATTAGGGACAAGTATGAAGTCCACTGGAGAGGTTATGGCAATCGGCAGGGGACTTGAAGAGGCATTACAAAAGGCAATTAGAAGTTTAGACATTGGAAGATTTGGATTAATTGGAGATGGAAAAGATAAAGATTATAGCGATGAAGAGATAGAGGAGATATTAAAGAATCCAACAGATGAACGGCTGTTTGTTATTGCTAAGGCGTTAGAGAAGGGTTGGAGTGTTGAGAAAATAGCTGATATAACAGATATTGACGAATTTTTCATTAAGAAGATTAAGAATATTGTAGATATGAAGAAAGAATTGGAGGGATTAAAAGAGAGTATTAAGGACTTGTAGGGCAAATACTAAAAGGTGGATTGAATTATGAAAATTAGATACGACCCAAAATCAGATATTCTTTACATATTGATTAAAGAAGGAGAAATTGAGGATACTGATGAGATTGATGAAGATGTTTGGATAGAGTATGATAAAGATGGAAATATAGTGGGTATTGAATTATGGAATGCGGGTGAAAAAGTAATTAGCAATATTCTAAAAGAAATTAAAAACTTAGATAAAGCAAAAATTGCTTAGAAAACCTTGTCTAAGATTAAGGAGATATTGAAAAAGCATAAGAAAGAACTTAAAGGGAGATATAGAGTTGGATATATCTCTATATTTGGCTCTTATGCAAGAGGAGAACAAACTGAAAAGAGCGATATTGATATTATAGTTGAGTTTGATGAAAACAATTATCCTTCATTTTCAGAGTATTTAGAGTTAATTAAATATTTAGAAAAGATTTTAGGATTAAAAGTTGATTTAATAACTAAAAACTCAATTCATAATCCTTATATAAAAAAATCTATTGAGGAGGATTTAATTTATGTCTAAGAGGGATGTTAAAGCATTCCTATATGATATCTTAGAGAGTGCTAATGATGTTATTGAATTTACCAAAGATATTGATTATAATGAATTCATAAGCAATAAAATGGTAAGATACGCTGTTATTAGAGCTTTAGAAATTATTGGAGAGGCATCAAGATATATTAGCAAAGATTTTAGGGAGAAATATCCAAATGTCCCATGGAAAGAGACAGTAGGATTGGGGAACATTCCAATTAATAAATATTTATATCCTTCTTTGGACGATAGTTAAATAAGATGTTCCTAAAATAAAGAAAGAAGTTGAGATGGTTTTAAAAGACATTGAAAATGAAAAATAAGGTGATTATATGGATATGGAAAAATTAAAGGAAATTTTATTAAAAGCAAAAAAATTAGGATTCTCTGATAAGCAGATTGCTAATTTATTAGGAATGGATGAGATAGAAGTTAGGGACTTGAGAAAGAAACTCAACATTATCCCATTGTATAAAATGGTAGATACCTGTGCTGCTGAATTTGAGGCAAAAACTCCATACTATTACTCTGCCTATGAGACGTTTGTTTATAAGGAGCAGGATGAGAGCAATCCTTCCGATAGAAAGAAAGTTATAATCATTGGTTCTGGACCTATAAGAATTGGACAAGGGATAGAATTTGATTATTCAAGTGTTCATGCTGTCTTAGCTTTAAAAGAGATGGGAATTGAAGCAATAATTGTAAATAACAACCCGGAGACGGTTTCAACCGACTATGATACCTCAGACAAGCTTTATTTTGAACCGATAACATTTGAGGATGTGTTAAATATTGCTGAGAGAGAGAAGGAGAGAGGAGAGTTATTGGGAGTTATAGTTCAATTTGGTGGGCAGACAGCAATAAACTTAGCTATGAAGTTGAAAAAGGCAGGAGTTAATATCTTAGGAACTACTCCAGAGAATATAAATGCTGCTGAGGATAGAGAAGAGTTTTCAAAGCTTTTAAAGAAGTTAAATATTCCTCAGGCAGAAGGAGGGACTGCATTTACAAAGGAAGAGGCATTAAAAATAGCTAAAAGAATTGGTTACCCTGTTTTAGTTAGACCTTCCTATGTTTTGGGAGGAAGGGCTATGCAGATCGTATATAGTGAGGAGGAGTTAATTGAGTATATGGAAGAGGCAGTTAGAGTTTCAGAAGAGCATCCTGTATTAATTGACAAGTTTTTGGAGGATGCCATTGAGTTAGATGTTGATGCTGTTTGTGATGGGGAGAGTGTTTTAATTGGAGCTATAATGGAGCATATTGAAGAGGCAGGAGTGCATAGCGGGGACTCAGCAACAGTTATTCCTCCTCAAACTTTACCAAAGGAGATAATCGATACAGTTATAGATTACACTGCAAAATTGGCAAGGGCTTTAAACATAGTAGGGCTTTTAAACGTGCAGTATGCAGTTAAAGATGGAGTTGTTTATGTCTTAGAGGCAAACCCAAGGGCTTCAAGAACTGTTCCTTATGTAAGTAAATCAGTTGGAATTCCACTGGCTAAGTTAGCCACAAAGATTATGCTTGGTAAGAAGTTGGAGGAGTTGATTAATGACTATGATGTTGAAAAAGTTGCTGAGAAGGTTTGGATTGCTAAGCCGAAGTATGTGTCGATAAAAGAATCGGTCTTTCCGTTTTTGAAACTACCGGGAGTTGATCCTGTTTTAGGACCAGAGATGAAATCCACAGGAGAAGCGATTGGAATTGATAAGGACTTTGGAAAAGCATACTACAAAGCCCAGTTATCTGCAAATATGGAGTTGCCGATTTTTGGAAACGTCTTTATAAGTGTTAGGGATAAAGACAAAAAACAGATTGTAGATGTTGCTAAAAAACTTCATGAGCTTGGGTTTACAATATATGCAACAGAAGGAACTGCAAAAGTTTTGAGAGAGAATAATATTCCTGCAATACTTGTTAAAAAAATATCTGAGAGCCCAAATGATAATGTTATAAAGTTGATGAGGGATGGAAAGATACACTTAATAATAAACACTTCCTCTGGAAAGAAGGCAAAGTCAGACGGGTATTATATAAGAAGAGCGGCAGTAGATTTAGGTATTCCTTATATAACAACAATTCCAGGAGCAAAAGCTACTGTAAAAGCAATAGAAGCAGTTAAAAATGGAGAATTAGATGTTTATTCATTAGATGAACTTGATGCCAGTATAAAAAATAGATTTTAGATATATAAAATATGAAAAATAAATGTTTTAAAAGAATGGTCATCATTAAAAAGTATTAACTCTCCCTTCAACAATCATTTTTTGAACTTCCATGATGTTATCTAACCATTTATTGGCTATTTCTTTTGCCTTTGGCTCAATATCTTTTATATCATAGCCGTTTTCAGTTATTATTTCAATATCCAATGCTCTTGGTTCATTGATTGGTTTACCAATTTGGCTTAATATTCTAACATAGCATTCTTTAACCCCTTCCAATTTGGCAATATCATTTGCTATTAAATTGGCTAAGATATTGTAGATTTTACCAACGTGATTTACAGGGTTTTTACCACTTGCTGCTTCCATACTCATAGGTCTGAATGGTGTTATCAACCCGTTGACTCTGTTTCCTCTACCAACTGAACCATCATCTCCCATCTCTGCAGAGGTTCCGGTAACTGTTAAATAAACACTCTCTCTATCGTAATCATCTGCCGTGTTTATATTTATCTCAACATCATATCCGTTAGCTATTTTTTTAGCCAAGCTTTCAACTTTTTCTTTGACCTTTTTTATAACTTCTTTATATTCTTCAACATTTCTCACATGTTTGTCTATAACTGCCATTGCAATCGTTAGAGTTATTTTATTTCCTTCCCTCAAACCCATAACTTTTATATCTTCTCCAACGGCGGGGATTTCATTCTTTAATTTATCGCTATTTAAAAATTTCTCTGTCTCTAAAACCAATTTTTCTGTTGTTGAAAGAGGAGCATAGCCAACACCAAAGGATGTGTCATTAGCCAGTGGCACTTCATTTTTCTGTCTTTCGAAGACATCAACTAAGTCCATACTTCCCTGTCCTATTCTACAATCGACAATAATATCTTTATCAACATCAACATTTCTTAAAACCTTTTTTAGATACTCCTTAGCTGCTTTAACGGCAGTGGTTCCAACCGGCAACTTCACAATTTTGTTATTGTTTTTATCAACGATCTCCATTGTGGCTCTTCCAGAGAGTAAAATATATATTGGGTTTACCATCTCTCCTCCGCCGAATTTAGGGTATGCATGTCCACCTACGAGTTCAACTTGATCCGTGTTGTGGTGTAAAATAGTTCCAAATTCTTCAATGTACATCTTACATAATGCCCTACTAACGCTTTCTGCTATTCCATCACAAATCGAGTCAGGATGCCCCAATCCTTTTCTTTCTACGATTTCGACGGGTCTTTCTTCTATTGGCTCGACATTCAATTTTTTTACAATTATATTTCTCATTCGTATCACCATCTTGTCCTTAATACTAAAAAATCAGTAAGTAAAAAAGATAAGAAAATTTTTTATATTTAAAGTTAACCTTTCTGTTTGAGTATAGAAAATAGCATATTAAGTTCTGGTTTTTCTAATGTTAACTTAAATAATTATTTGGTTCATTTTTTTATTTTTCAGCTTTGACAGTTTTGTGGTGTTTTATGTCCTTTCCTATTTCAAAATATTGTAAGTTTCTAAACTTGCATTTAAACATCTGAAAAAATCATCAAGCGTTGATTTTAATGATCCTATTGTGTTTGTTTTTATTATTAGTGTTGAAGTGTTATTTTCACATTTTAGAATTATTTTAAAGTTTCCCTTAGTGTAGTTATCTACTTCCATACTTTTACAAACTTCTTTCGGAATTCTAAGTTGCAATTTTGCCGATACATTCATGATCAGTCCCCAACACACTTTTATAATTAAATATGTATATAAATCGATTATTATACCCATAAAAATAAAAATTTAGAGTTCTTGGTAAATTTTGGTGCGCCGGCCGGGATTTGAACCCGGGTCGCTGGCTTGGAAGGCCAGAGTGATACCAGGCTACACCACCGGCGCATATCCAAATCAAGCACTGACTAATTAAAGCCAGTGGTGCGGCCTCCGGGATTTGAACCCGGGGTCCGGGCGTGGCAGGCCCGTGTGTTACCAGGCTACACCAAGGCCGCTCAACCGAAGGCAAAAATAACATACGTAGAACTACTATAAATACTTTTTGGTTTTTTGTCTCCAAATATTCAATTGGCTTAACAACCTTAGAAAATAATTTTTATACTTTAATGTATTCTATTAAAATGTAGGGAGAGTTCTCTCACTTATGAGACAGGTAGCATCACTTACTTGGTGATTATCATGGATCTTGGAACTACAAAATATATAATTCATGCAGAACTTATTGCTGATGGGTATGTGGAAAAGCACGATATAATTGGAGCGATCTTTGGACAGACGGAAGGATTATTAGGGGATGAATTAGACCTCAGAGAGTTGCAAAAAACAGGACGAGTCGGAAGAATTGATGTGGAATTATCGAATATAAATGGAAAATCAATAGCAAAAATAACAGTTCCTTCAAGTTTAGATAGGATTGAAACATCAATACTTGCAGCAACTTTGGAGACAATAGATCGGGTTGGGCCGTGTGTGGCTACTGTAAAAGTTATTGATATTGAGGATATAAGAAAGAAGAAGAGGGACTATATTGTTGATAGAGCAAAAGAGATCTTAAAACAACTTATGAACAATATTGATATAAATACAATTGTTGAAGAAGTTAAAGAGAGCGTAAGAATGGGGGAGATAATTGAATACGGTCCTGAAAAGCTCCCTGCTGGACCAGCAGTTGATACCTCTGATGATATAATTGTTGTTGAGGGACGAGCAGATGTTTTAAACCTATTAAGGTGTGGAATCAAGAATGTTATAGCTGTTGAAGGGACATCAGTCCCAAAGACAATAATAGATCTCAGTAAGAAAAAGATAATAACTGTTTTTACAGATGGAGATAGAGGAGGAGAACTAATTTTGAAAGAACTACTTCAAGTTTGTGATGTTGATTTTGTAGCAAGGGCTCCTCAGGGTAGGGAGGTTGAAGAACTATCTAAGAAAGAGATTATGAAGTGTTTAAGAAGTAAAGTTCCAGTTGAACATGTTTTACCACAGATTACAAAAGATTTAAAAGAAGGATATAAATTAGAAACTAAATTAGAAAAAACTTGTAAGATAGATAAAATAGACAAGGTAGAAGATAAATTATGCAAAGAGGCAATTAAAACAAGTATTTCTGAAATTTTAAATGAGAAATGTGATGAGATACATCCTTTACTTAAAAAGTATAAAAAGTTCTATGAGAAATTTGAAACGTTAAATGAATCAGAACTGCTTATAATTTGTGGAGATAACGAAGAGAAGATCAGTATTGAAGAACTATCCAGTAAAATTGATGATTATGAGAATATAGACGCTATTATTGTAAAAGGAGATATAAACCAAAAGATGGTAGATAATTTATACGAAAAAACAAATTTAATTTTTTGTAATGATGCAAACATTATAAAAAAGCCAGCCAACCTATCACTAATTATATTCGGTGATTTAAATGCACAAAGATGAGTTGATTCAACTGCATCAACTTCTGATATATTTAAGAAAATACATTGAAAAAAACTATAAATGTAATAATAGCGAGTTTAAAGAGTATGATGAGTTGAATATTTATCCGCATCACATTCATAGAACAAAAGCAGAGCATATTTACGCGATATTCCTCCTTTCGAGTATTATTGCAAAGATATTATCTGATAATGGAAAGATTCCAAGAAGTGTTTCAAATTTGTTAAGGGTAAGTGGAGAAAAAATAAAAAAAGAAATTCAGAGAAAAAGATGCAAAATAAAAAACATAAACACAAAACTAATTGAAGAGAACTAATGGTAATATGCAATACTACAATAATAAAGAGAGGATCGATAGGATGATAATGTTTGCACTTCCAAACAAGGGAAGGATTTCTGAGCCGGTTATGGATGTTTTAGAGAAGGCAGGGTTAAAGATTACGGTTAAAGGGAGAAGTTTATTTGCAAATACCGTGGATAAAGATATTAAGGTAATGTTTGCGAGAGCGAGAGATATTCCCGAGTTTGTGGCTGATGGTGTTGCGGATATAGGAGTTACTGGTTATGATCTGGTTTTGGAAAGAAATGTTGAGGATAAGGTTGATATACTTTTGGATTTTGGGTTTGGATTTGCAAAATTGGTCTTAGCTGCTCCTGAAAACTCTAATATAAACAGTGTTGAAGATATAAAAGAAGGAATGCGAGTAGCTACAGAATTTCCAAATTTAACAAAAAAATACTTTGATAAGTTAAATAAAAAAGTTGAGATTATAGAGCTTAGTGGAGCAACTGAGATCGCTCCTTTTATTGGAATAGCTGATTTGATTAGTGATTTAACCTCTACAGGGACAACTTTAAAATTAAATCGTCTAAAAGTGATTGATGAAATTGTCTCATCAACTACTCGGCTAATTGCAAATAAAAAAAGTTTAGAAAATGAAAAAAAGAAAGAGAAAATAAATCAGATAGTCCTTGCAATAAAGAGTGCATTATTTGCTGAAACAAAAAGATTAATTATGATGAATGCTCCAAAGGATAAGGTTGAAGAGATTAAAAAACTTATACCTGGAATGGCAGGACCAACGGTCTCAAAAGTGCTGTCAAACGATGAGATGGTGGCAATACATGCAGTTGTAAATGAGGATGAAATATTTTCATTAGTACCAAAACTTCATGATTTGGGAGCGAGAGATATACTCGTTGTTCCGATTGAGAGAATCTTATAAACTCCAAAACCTTTATATATTAAAAGTCGATAAGTTGATATACTCATTCTAAACCACGATGACAACTATGGGTTAAGATAATAAACCCATAGGAGTGGGCAATTCCCTCCGGATTGCCCTCAATTTTTAAAAAGATGAAGGAGGTAGAAAATATGGCAGTTTATGTAAAATTTAAAGTTCCAGAAGAAATTCAAAAAGAGTTATTAGATGCAATTGCAAAAGCACAAAAAATTAAAAAAGGAGCTAACGAAGTTACAAAGGCAGTTGAAAGAGGAATTGCAAAATTAGTAATCATCGCTGAAGATGTTAAACCAGAAGAAGTCGTTGCTCATCTTCCATACTTATGTGAAGAGAAAGGAATTCCATACGCTTATGTGGCTTCAAAACAGGACTTAGGAAAAGCTGCTGGGTTGGAAGTTGCTACATCAGCAGTTGCAATTGTTAAAGAAGGAGATGCTGATGAGTTAAAGGCATTAATTGAAAAAATAAATGCTTTAAAAGAATAAAATTATTTATTCTATCTTATAATTTAACTCTTTTTTAGAACTAAAACTCTTAACATTTAATTTTAATATATTTAGGTGAGAAGATGGAGGATGAATTTGTTTATAAAGAGGCAGTTGCTGCCGAAGTTATAGAGGTTATTGGTAGAACAGGAGTTACAGGAGGAATTATTCAAGTTAGGTGCAAGATCTTAGGTGGAAAAGACACTGGAAGGGTTTTAGTTAGGAACGTTAAAGGTCCTGTTAAAGTTGGAGACATCATAATGCTAAGAGAAACAGAGAGAGAAGCAAGACCATTAGACAGAAGAAGATAATTATAAACATTTTAAATGTATAAATAATTACAATTTTAAATGAGGGATGGATATGCCAGAATGGAAGAAATGTAGCTTCTGCGGTTATGAAATTGAACCAGGAAAAGGGAAAATAGTTGTAGAAAAAGACGGAACTGTGTTGTATTTCTGTTCATCAAAATGTGAAAAAAGCTACAAAATGGGGAGAAATCCAAGGAAGTTAAAGTGGACAAAAATCTATCAAGATATAAAAGCTGAAATGAAAAAAGCTTAAATAAATATTCCCTATGTTTTTATGATTTTTTTAATTATTTTTGGAAATCTTTTTTGAATCTAAATCCCTTTATCTTAACAAGTTTAATGTTAAACAATATTTTAAATATTAATCATAAATTTAGATGTGAAAATATAGTTTTTTTAATAAAAATAAAGAATTATAAAACAAAAACATAAAAACAACAATAAATTACAAGAAACTCAAATTTGGTGATCATTTTGAAATTTGTAGATCTATTTTGTGGTTGTGGAGGATTTTCAAGGGGATTTGTTGAAGAAGGTTTTAAACCTCTCGTGTCTGTTGAGTTAAATGAAGATGCAGCTTTCTCTTATGCATTAAATTTTAATGGGCAGATATATGAAAAAATAAAATACGATGAATATAGATTAAAAGAATTAAAAGGTTATGTTGGAGTTTACTCATTTAAGTGTCCCTTTGACGAAGAAAGTTTAAGATGGTTAAGAGAGTTGGGAACTCTAAACCAAACAACCGAAAAATTATCTCCAATAATTATAAACGATGATATAAGAGAGATTCATTCATTGGATATAAAAAAATTCGCAAAAAATAAAAAAATAGACGTTGTTATCGGAGGGCCCCCATGTGAGGGTTATACAGGAGCGAATCCAAAAAGAGAGAAGAATCCCTACAATAGATTATATAGAGATGACGTGGGGAGATTAGTTTTAGAGTATATAAGGATCGTTGGGGACTTACAACCGAAAATTTTTGTTATGGAGAATGTTCCTGGAATTAAAGATGTTAAAGGAGAGATAATAAAAGAGTTTAGAGATGTAGGATACGAGGATGTGTATTTTAACACTCTCAGAGCTGAGGATTATGGAAATCCCTCTGTAAGAAGAAGAGTATTTGTTTCAAATATCGAAATATGTCCCGAAAAGTCGGAAAGAAAGAACGTCATTGAAGCAATAGGAGATCTGATGTATAAGGGAAGGGATGTTCCAAATCATGAGTTCTCAGCCCTTCCTTCGAGATTTAGAAAAAAAGTTCATAAATTAGGTTGGGGAGATGCGTTTATATACTTTAAAGGAGCAAATAGGAGATTAGGAAATTATATACGTTTACATCCTCTAAAACTTTCAGATACCGTCATGGGAAAGCGATTTTTCATTCATCCATATGAAGATCGACTATTAACGGTAAGAGAACAGGCAAGATTGATGAGTTATCCTGATTATCATCTCTTCGCTGGAGGTATAAGAAGCTGTTATAATCAAATTGGAGAAAGTGTTCCTCCGATATTAAGTAGAGTTATAGCAGAAGAGGTTAAAAAGAGCCTATAAGAGGCGTTGATTAGCTTCGCTAATCAACGCATCCATTTTGATGAATGGAAAGCTTTGCTTTCCAGCTATGAAAATCTTTGATTTTCATTTAAGCTTTTACTAAAAGGTTCGGTAGGGAGTGAAGCCTTCTATGGAATTCAGATCATTTTGTAGGATGAAAACAATTCTTGAAAAACTAAATTCAGTTAGAATACTATATAACAATACTTTTCTTAATTTGGTTTTTTACGATAGTTGTGGAAAATTTCAATGTCTTTTCTATACAAAAATAATGAAATTCCAAATAATATTATTGAAATGATAATTAAGAATATTCCAATAGTGGCATTATTACTACGTATATGTATGATGTTTAATAAGAAATACATCCAAATAATAAATATTAAAGATATTACAATAAAAAATACAGCATAGATCATAATATATTCAAAAATATAAATATGTGGGATAACCTCACATAGATTATTGGATAATTTTTCCAATTTATCTAAATATTTTTTAAAAATAAACATTGTTATTATTAAGGTTAAGTATATATAGTCATATCTAATTAAAATACAATTTAAAAAATCTTTTGAAACATAAAGATGTTTTTTTAGTATTAAAACTATAAAAACATTCGATTTTGTTAATAAAATATTTCCAATAGATATGAAGATAATTACTATGAAAATTACATCCCCAGGTAAACTACGTATAAATGATAGCAATATTCCTATTATAAAAATTGAAAGTAAAATGGGTATATTTACATCCCAACTGTTAATTTTTATATACGAGTTTACATCAATTGTTTTGAAATAATAAATTATACTTAAAAAACTTATATTAAATAAATTACAAAATAATATAAATATCAATATGACAGATAACAATACAACAAACCCCCTAATAATTTTTATGATCGTCATCTTATCATCTCAATGATAATTCTCATTATATTGTTAATGTCTTCACTTTCAGTATTCCAGAGGATTGTTGTTATACCATATTTTCTAAATTCTTTATGAATACTTCTTTTCATTAAATTTATGAGTTTTGAAGTATTTTTATCAAAAGCTCCGTAGAAATTGATGTCAAATATTATGATTGGCATCTTTTTTCTCTTATTGTAAATTTTATAAATGAATGTTAGTCCCTCCCTTATATCATCAATATCCTTCTCATATAAATTGGTGATATAGATAATTAATGGTGAATTTTGCAAAATGATATTTTCATTTGATTTTAAGGATTTGTAAAAGCCATTTGGTTTAATATCCTTATTAACTGGATTTTTATTATCTTTCTTATTTTCATTATGTTTATCATCACTTTCAACAATATAATCAATGAGTGGATTAACAATTCCGGAATCATTATCATAATTTTTACCATAACCATGTCTTGAAATTGCTAAAACTTCATCAACAATTCTAATAAATTGTTTTTTTCCAGTTGAGGGTAATATTAATTTATCAATACCAATAAAATAAACCCCAACATTGTAGTTTTTCTTTGTGAAATATGATGACAAAGACACTAAAAGGGACATAGCATATTTAAACGGATTTTCAAAAATATTTCCTATAAACATCTTACTGCCAACATCAACAAATATCATTATGGTTTTTTTACCTTCCTTCTCATACTCATTTGCTAAGAGTTTGTTTGCCTTTGCTGATGCCTTCCAATTTATAAACTTTACTGGTTCTCCTTCCCTATATTCCCTTATTTCTTTAAAGTCAGTTGATGAGACACCTTTTGATATGTCTATTGAGGGCAGGGGAATTTTTGAATAAATCTTTGAAGGATTTAGTCGTCTTGGAATAGTGACATATGGCATAACTCTGATTTTTAACTCATTTCCTAAATCATCAACAAAGCCATTTATGTTTAAAAAGTGATTAGATAGAATTTTGCTCTTCTCAATTTTGTAAGTTCCAATATTTGCACACCTAACTTTGTATGAAAACTCTTTTTCCAATTTTCCAAGACCTTTAAAGAAAGCAGTTACATTTTTTCCTTCAACAAGAATAAAGTCCTCTGGCAATCTATCCTTTACTAAAACAAGTCCAATACCTCTCTTTATCTTAATTTTTGTTTTTAGTTCTACAATATCTCCAACCATCACCGTGTTTTTTGATATGGTTTTTTCTATCTCTATATCCTTTGGAGGACTTATGGAGATTCCAAGAGCTAAAACAAACAATGGAAGTATTCCAACAAGATAAATGTCCCTAACTAAAAATATAAGCCCAATCACAAATAAAATTCCAAACAACAATATTAGAAAGTTTATCATCTTATCCCTTAATCAACCTTTGGAACTGGAACCTTTTTTAATGCATCCTCTACAACATCTTTAGGAGTTATATTGCTAAATGCATATTCTGGCTTTAAGATTATTCTATGGGATAAAACCTCAACAGCAAACTTTTTAACATCATCAGGAAGCACAAAATCTCTTCCCTCCAATAGGGCATTACTCTTTGATAATTTTAATAAATTTAAGCTACCTCTTGGACTTGGACCTTCTTCAACTCTATCGTCATTTCTAATATTTACAACCAAGTTGGAGATGTATTTTAAAATATCCTCACTGATAAATATTTCTTCTTCAATAAATCTCTGCATCTCTAAGAATATCTTTCTGTCTATAATGCTCTCAATATCCTCTGTTGGGTCATCTTTTTTCCAATTTATCCTTGCCTTTAAAATTTCCATTTCCTCATTTGCATTTTTTGGGTAACCAACACTCAACTTAACGGAAAACCTATCAAGCTGT
This sequence comes from Methanocaldococcus vulcanius M7, assembly GCF_000024625.1. NCBI lineage: Archaea > Methanobacteriati > Methanobacteriota > Methanococci > Methanococcales > Methanocaldococcaceae > Methanocaldococcus > Methanocaldococcus vulcanius. The sequence continues at coordinate 1,335,320 of NC_013407.1, read as the reverse complement.
GCTTCAGGTAGGGGATAAGTCCCTTCATGCTCTAATGGGTTTTGAGTGGCTATAACAAAAAATGGAGCATCGAGTTTGATTGTCTCTCCTTCAATAGAAACCTGCTTTTCCTCCATTGCTTCTAATAACGCTGACTGTGTCTTTGGTGGGGCTCTATTTATTTCATCTGCCAGCAGGATGTTAGTAAATATAGGGCCTTTAATAAGTTTAAACTCTCCAATGTCTTGTTTAAATATTTTAGTTCCGATAATATCAGATGGCAATAAATCGGGAGTGAATTGAACTCTCTTATAATTTAAACCAAGTGCCTTTGCAAATGCCTTAGACAACAACGTCTTTCCCAAACCAGGGCTATCTTCAAAAAGAACGTTTCCATTTACGAGTGAAGTTGCTAATAGTTTTTTAATAACCTCTTTTTTTCCAATGTATGCTTTATTTACCTCTTTAATAATCTCATCGCATAGTTTAGACATATCTTTGATGTCCATTATCTCCCCTCCAATGAATTCAATATATTTTCAATGAGTTTTTTTCTTCTTTTGAGATTATTTTTGTAGATTTTCTTTTTAATGAACCATGGAGTTAAGATTGTTGGTTGTTCATCTTTGTAATTCACAATTTTTTCAATTAACTTTGAGATTTTTTTCATATCATAGTTGCATTTTAAGGAGTAATAAACAATATATGTAATTAACTCTGACTTTTTTCCATATTTTATAAAATCATTAACAACTTTATTTGCTGATTTGTAAATTGCATCGTAGTTATCTTTTATCTTTACCTCATGAATCTTAAAATCCTTCAAAATCTCATCTTTAAGGGCTATTTCATCACCACTCTTAAAATCAGATAAAAACTTGTTTAGCATATGGCCCCCAACTATCCCAATGAATCCTAAAATAGACAATTTTATATATGGATAATACTTAAAATCCTGACTAACAAATGTATCCAGATTCAAAAAAACTAATGAAAGCATTGATATTAAAAAAATCCCAATAGAATTTTTTGATAAATAACGGCATTTTAGTATTTTTTCATCAATGTGTATAATGAATCCAGTTATCATCAAACAAACTGCAAAGATTATTAAAGCCAAAGATATGCTGTTTGGAAACGGAAATAGTGAAAGACCATAAAGAACAATAAAAACACTAATTGAATCACTTAACAGTTTATTCTTTAAACGCCCTCCAATAATAAATAAACAAAAACCAATGGTAATTATTAATAAAGAATTAATAGATAGTGTAAAATCTCCATTGGATAGTATGTATAATTTTTTACTATTGCCTAAAATTAAACATAATACCAACAAAAACAATGGAAATAAATCATAGGCTATGGATTTAACTTTCATAAACATCCCCCAATATTTTTGAGATGTTGGAATAGAAGTTTATAAATTCATCCCTCGAAACTCTAACTCTTTTATATTTAACCAATTCAAAGATTTTTGTGATTGTGTATAGGTTGTTTAGCTTTTTAGGGTCATTACTTTTTAGCTGTTCATAAATCTCATAAGGAGTTAATGGATTATAACGTATATTTATATAATTGAGAAATTTTTTGTAGAGATTTATAATCTCCTCACTGTAATCAACAACATAAAGCTTTTTAGAGTTTTTAATGTTGCCTTTTTTTGCAGTTATAGTATGGATGCCTTTATTAAATGTTAATTTAAATTCATTTCCATTTCCTATTTTTTCATTATCAACATATAGTTCTGGGTTTTCTACTCCCTCTATTTTTATAGTCAATTCTTTTCCTTCCTCCCAAACTGGAATGTTGTCTGGAATCTCAAAGATGATTTTTATTGGGTTTAGTGAATATGAAGATTTTTTAATTTGTTTAAACTTAATCTTATGCTTATATTTGTATGCACCAGCAACAATAACACATGATAAAAGAACTATTAAAAGGTAATAATAAATTGGAATTCCACTACTTTGAGAACTTTGAACTACTGTATTGTTTGTAATATTGATAGTTTGATTTTTTGTAATTATGGAGATTATATCAGCAGAGTTATTTACAAATATTGTGTAGGTTATGTTTTTTGGTAGGTAATAGTTATTTCCTTCATAAATTATGCTTATTGTATGATTTCCATCATCTAAGTTTAATGAATAGTTAAATTCTCCATTGTTATTTGTGTATGTTGTATAAGTTTTATTATCAACAATAAGCTTTATTTTTTGGTTTTTTAATGCATCTCCAGATTTTTCATAAAGTCTCCCTTTAATGATATAGGTGTTGTTTATTCTTTCAATGGTATAGTTTATTTCAGCCTCTGATACAACTTTTATCTTTGGGTCACTGTTTGAAGGTAAGTAGTATAAGCTTCCATTGTAATGGGCTATTATTTCATAGTCCCCAACGCTAATATTTTTTGGTAGTGTGCATTTTATTTTATAGATGCCATTTGTTAGATTTCCTCTACCTACAACAATCCCACTGCTATTTTTTGTTTTGTTTAGGGTTATAAATACTTCCCCTCTATCTACTGGGTTGTTTAGTGAATCTAAAACCTTCCCTTCAACATAAAAGATATTATCTTTTTTAACAATGGTTGGTATTTTATCTATCGTAGTTTTTGTTCTATCAATAACTGAAACATTAACTTTTTTAGTTATATCTTTGCATGAGATTTCAACTTGGTATTTTCCTAATTTTTGATACTTATCAACCTCTAAAATGATAGAAAATCCATATTTTGTATGAACTTTTGAGTATTTAAATGGTGATTTGATATATACATCATTTTCATTAACTCCAAATGTGTAGATGTTTATTTTTCCTGTTTTTCCTCTAATAATCGTTAGGTTGTTTGGAGAAACATCAAATTTTAAAGGTATTTTGTAATTAAATTTTGGGTAGTATCCACATCCTGTAGCATCAAATCTAACCCATCCAATTCCTTCAAAATAAACCTCACTCCATGCGTGTGCATTTGCATCTGTTATAACTTGCGGTTCTTTTGATGGGCTAAACGCATATCCGCTAACTAACCTTGCTGGCAATCCATTAATCCTTGCCAATATTACAAAGGCAGAGTTAAAATCTTTACAGACACCTCTTTTTGAATAGAGAAGGAACCACTCTATTGGGTCTATGTTGCTTGGTGCTGGAGTAGCGTTAATATCATAGGTATAATGAGTTTTCAAATAATATTCTATTGCTTTTGCCTTTTCATAATCAGTTTTACAACCTTTTGTTATGTTGTATGCTAAATCATAAACCCTTTTATCAAATCCCTGTGGAACTTGTAAATAGTCCTTATCATAAACTGCCCTTGCATGATTTAAATCATTTATATTGTAAATATAATGGAATGTTTTTATTGTGTAGGAGGAAACTTGTCCATCTACTTTAAAAGTGTGTTTTTTGTAGATGTAATATGCACCTATATCTATATCAACAGTATATTTAGATGTTGGTATATATTGCATTGGAGCTAACAATTTTATATATATGTCATCATAAACCTTTTTGTATTTTAGATTTGGGATTTCTAAGTCCTTTGATGATTTTACAGCAGTTTCTTCTTCTCCATACCATGTTCCTGTCATATAGTCGTATTTATAATAAGTTCCTACTCTCAAATATGATGTATGTTCTGCTCCAACAACAATCATTTTTGGAATACCCTGTGGTTTTGGCATCCCCCTAATGTTCATTTTTTGAGTAAAATTTATTTTTAGATTATACCTATAGCGATAAATACTGCCATTATTTTTACATAGATTTTCTATTAAGCTTTTATTAAAGTGGGGGTAAGTGCTGTTGCAAATGTGGGATCTAAAATTGATTGTGGTATTCTTAATAAAACGACCATTGTTTAACTCTTTTTTATACATGCTATTATCCAAGTTAAATGGAGGAAAGGATAAATATATTGCTGCAATACTTAACAAAAACAAGGATAACATCATAAAAAAAAATGATCTGGTTTTCATCGACATCCCAACTGGTAATGTTATACAACGCTGTTTATAAGGATTGATTTAATATATTATTTGATGTAATTGGTTATATATAATTTACCATTCTATGTTTCACAATTTTGAATCAACTTAATAAAGGAATATTATGTAAATTAACTATTATGTACCAAAATAAAATCCCTCTAATTTTACTAAAAGATTAAAAAACAGTTATAATTTTGAGGAATAGAATAATTATAAAATTTAAGATGAAAAATTAATTATTTATTTCTTTTTTCTGCTGAAACCATAAGCAACATTCCAATTAAATCTCCTTTTTTAACTTCCCCATCCATACCGCAGGCAAATGTGGCCATATCAACTTCTCTCTCTACTTCTATGGGCATTGGAACTTCTTCTCCAACTGCAATAACTTGTCCTGCTCTATGTCTCCCGTATGGACAAATGAGCAGAACGGACATTGGAGGGATCTTGATTTTTTTAATTTTTATTGGTTTTATGTCTCCTTGTTTTAATTCGACATCTTCTTCTGCAACTATGGGTTCTATTTTTGCCTCATTTTTAATTATCAAATCGCATTTTACTTCTTCTTCTTTTATCTTTTTTTCTAATTTTGAGATTCTTCCAACTAATCTGTAAACCATACAAGCTCACCTTTATAAAAAATATTATAAAAAATATTGATTGAAACTTGAATATTATAATGCCTCTCCTTCCGACTCTCTCTTTTCAATTCTTGATTTAATTAGTTTCAATCTGAAGAAGTTCTCCCTGCAACTTTTAGAAAAAGTTGCATCAAAACCAAACTTGGTTTTATATTATATTTATAATGCCTCTCCTTCCGCTTCTCTTTTTTCAATTCTTGATTTAATTAGTTTCAATCTGAAGAAGTTTTCTCTTTCCATTTCGTCTAATCTCATTGAGATGTATTTTTTGAGAGATTTTAGTCGTGGGATTATGACGTATTCTAACGCATTAACTCTTCTTTTTGTGGTTATGATCTCTTCTGCTAAGAGTTTAATAGATGTCTCTATTTCTGCTAATTCGGTTATTAGTTCTAATGCTTCCTCAAATTTTTTAGCAGATTCGTCTAATTTTGAGCTAACTCCATAAGGAGAATATCCTCTTTCTCCAACCTTTCTTTTAACATTGTATATTTCAAAAGTAGGAACAGTAACTCCCATAATATTCTTTGTATCCATGTCAACTTCTAATTTTTCATTTTTTGCTGCGAATGAGGCCTCTTTAACAGCCAAGGTTCCCATAACGGTCTCTGCCATAATTAAATCTTTATATGCCTCTTCTAATTTTGCCTCTACCTTTTCCCTAAGATCGGATGCTTGCTCAATTATCTGGAAAAACTCCATAATCAGAGCGTCTCTTTTCTGTTTTAATAATTTATGCCCTTTTTCAGCCAATTTAATTTTGTTTTTTAATTTTAGAAGTTCCATTCTTGTTGGGTTTACTCTCTGCATGTTAACTCCCTCTCTAATTTTTACAATGGAAGTTGTTAATTTAAAAAGTTAACAATAACAACACCTATAAAAGTTTAATAGTTAGTTTAATAGTTTAGGTTATTTAAACATTTCTTTGACTTTTTCATCTGAGGCGTAAACTTTTTCTTTCATTTTTTCTCTATATTCAATTAGCTTTTTTTCTATATTTTTGTCTTTTAATGCTAAGATCTCTAATGCCAAAAGAACTGCATTCTCTCCTCTGTCTATTCCAACACTTGCAACAGGAATTCCGGGTGGCATTTGAACTACACTTAATAATGCATCTAATCCACATAATTTTGCCTCAACTGGAACTGCTATCACTGGTTTTGTAGTTAAGGATGCAACAACTCCGGGAAGATGTGCTGAAAGCCCAGCTATTGCTATAAAAACCTCTGCTTTCGATGTTTTAACAATCTTTTCAACTAACTCAGGAGTTCTGTGTGCTGAGGCAACCCTTACTTCAAATTCTACTCCAAACTCTTTTAATATTTTTACTCCCTTCTCAGCTATTTTTAGATCGCTTTCACTTCCCATAATTATGCATATCATATCTTTTCACCAAAAATTTTATGTTAAAATTTTAAAATTTAATGCCGTTTAAAACTGTTTAATTTTTTATGGACAAATATGAGCTTATATAAGTTTTCAATACCAATTTTTATAAAATTTTTATATAAGTTTATATATAATAAACAAGTATTTAGATGCCTCTGATGAAGGTGAAACAGAAGACGTAAGGAGGCATCGATATTGTGGATATTTAAACTAATGGGAGGAGCTGGGGTTCTCTTGGAGCGAAGCGACGAGAACTTAAAAACCGTAAGGTTTTTAAGTCCGTGACTGAGGAGGAGACCAATGACTTGCTCCCAATGAACCCAGAGGGAGATGAGGTCGATGATCCCCAAGTTCAACATGGACTTATGCCTATAAATATCCATGTTGGACAGACCCCATTATATAAATAAAATTTTATAAATAAATTGTGGTTGTCTAAAATTTAATTAACTGAAATTAAATCATGTTGTTTGATTTATAAATTTTAAAAATTTGTTTAGAAACTCCAATCCTCCACCATAAGTGATCGTTTGTGGATGTAGTGAAAGATAGAAAGGAATATGGTGTTTTAATGCGTAGCGGTAGTTTATTTCTGCTTTTATTAAGTATAAGTTTACATATTCTTTTTTGAGATACCAAGTATATTCTTTATTCATAATCTTTTTAGTTGTGCCATTTGGGTAGATTATTTCATTGGTTAAGATTACGGTATAGTTGTGTTCGAGTAAAACTTTAAGTGAGTCGTTATTTAAAGCCCATGCGGGTGGGATAAAGAAGGATAGGTTGTCAAATCCACAGTCCCTCATTATAATTTCTGCATTATGTAATTTTTCTAAACATTCATCTTTTGGACAGTTAAATTCGTGGAATGTATGCTTATATCCGTGAAGTTCAATTTTATATCCTTCTCTTTCCAACTCGTGAAGATATTTAACAAACTCTTTGTTTCTTCTCAGATCCCATTTTCCACCACTGGGAGGATTCTCAAGGTCTGGAATCACAAACAACATCGTATGATTTGCATAATGATATTTGTTGATAACGTTAATTACTTCTTTTAATTGTTTAAAATACTTTGGAGATACGTCATGCACGAGTATGATGGGTTTTTCATTATTGTTTTTAACATTGTGGTTTTTAACATCATGCTTTGAGTTATTTTCAATATATTTTGAGTTATTTTTATTTTCTTTTATGATGTTGGAGGAGCTATTCTCAGATATAAAAATCTCCCCGAGGACTATTGAGGTTATTGACAATACCACAATAAAGGATATTAATAACTTTTTCATAACAACCCCTTTTAATTGATTAATAAAAATTAATATGGCTAAGTGAGGTATATAAATAATTTGCTTATCCCTATATATGCAACTTTCGTTATCTGATGATGTCTCAAAAATATCTTTTAAAAGGAGGTGAGGTCTTGTGTATATTTTAAAAATTGCTTACGATGGAAGGTATAGTTTTCAAACACAGCCACATAGAAATACTGTTTGTGATAAGGTTTTAAACACTTTGGACGAGATTGATCTGCTGGAAAGAAGAAAAATCATTTATTGTGGGGGAAGGACAGACAAGGGTGTTTCTGCGCTCGGAAATTTCATTGTAGTAGAATTAAAAAAAGAACCAAGTCCTTCATACATAAATGCAAAATTGAAGAATGAGGGGATTTGGGTTTTAGGTTATAGGGAGATAGAGAAAATTCCGGAAGTGAGATATAGACATTATAGATATATCCTTCCAAATATGGGGTATGATGTTGAAGCCATAAAGAGGGGGGCAAGTATTTTGACAGGAACACATTCTTTTCATAATTTATCAAAAAAAGATAGAACAAAAGACAGAAGCCCAATTAGAACGATATTTAAAATAGATGTCTCTGAGAACGAATTTTATATAACACTCGATATATTTGGGAAAAGTTTTCTCTGGAATATGGTTAGGAAGATGGTCGGAGCTTTGGATCTTGTAGGTAGAGGAGAGAGGCCAGTTAATTGGATTGAGAAACTATTACGAGAGGATCATAAGGAGGGTGTTCCTACGTTTCCTCCAGATGGGTTAATATTGGTTGAAGCTAATGTGGATGTGGATTATATTTATGAGCCATACTCTATGAAAAAATTTAAAGAATATTGGACAGATCTTTTTAAGTTAAAGGTTATGAAAATGGGAATCGCTAAAACAATGATGAATTTTGATGTGTAGTTTTTTATACAATTAGTTGAATTTTTAAGTTTTTATAGAGTTTTTTGTTCGTATCTTAATATATTATATCCTTTATCTTCACACGTAATAATAGACATTTCTCTATTTTTATTATTTTTAATTTTTATAAATTTTAAATTTTTATTTTAAGATCTTTTTAAAGTTAATATCGTAATCTCCATTATTTTTCACAATGCCGATTATTTCCACGTTTCCAAATTTTTCAATGGTTTCGAAAGTTTTTTCGTAGTGTAGAACTTCGTTAAGATCTGTCATGCAGTTGATGATAACTCCTCTAATATTTATCCCTTTATTCCTTAGATGTTCAATAGTAAGGAGGGTGTGATTTATAGTTCCTAAATTTGGCCTTGAGACAATAACTGCATCTAAATTTAAAAGTTTTATTAAATCACTCATTAAAAAGTTGTCTTTTATAGGAACACAAACTCCTCCAGCACCTTCAACAATTAAAAACTCATATTTTCTCTTTAATATGTTGTATGATTGTAGTATTTTTCTTTTTATTTCATCTAACGTTAGCTGATAGTTTTCAACATCAAAGGCAATATTTGGAGAGAGAGGAAGTTTTAAGTTAATTGGATTCATTAGATCTAAGTCATCATCGTTTTTTAACATTTTTTTCAAAGTTAACGTATCTTCTCTACCTCCTGTTTCGATTGGTTTTAAATATCCAACTTTAACCTTTTTACTTAACTCTTTGGCTAATATTGAAGAGACGTAGGTTTTTCCAACGTTTGTATCAGTTCCTGTTATGAAGATCACGTTAACATCCCTCTCATAAATATTTTTATGGATTTTATAAATATTTTAATATTTTTTAGGTAATTTTATTTATTTTTTGTTTTTTGGGGCAGAATCTTTGAGAGATGATCTACTGCTTCATCTATGGTTGTAGGAATATCAACATCATAGCCCATCTCTTTAAGTTTTAAGAATAATTTAGACACATCTGGAACATCTAAATTTAGTTCATCTAAATTTAAAGAGAAAAGATCTTTAACTTTTCCATCAAATATTACTTTTTTATTTAATACATAACAACGATCTGCTAAGCATGCCAAATTTAGGTCATGGGTTACGATAACAACGGTTTTTCCACTATCTTTAAATGATCTTATTAGATCCATAACCTCTAATCTGCTTTTTGGATCTAATGCAGAGGTTGGCTCATCCATTAAAATAACATCTGGCTCTACTGAGAGGATACAAGATATTGACACCTTCTTTTTCTCTCCTCCGCTTAGATTGTAGGGATGTCGATCTTTCAGATGATAGATCTTCATATTTTTTAGTGTTTCGTCTGTTTTTTCTATTGCTTTTTCTTTTGAGTAGAGATGGAGAGGGGAGAAAGCAACTTCTTCCCAGACAGTTGGGTTGAATAACATCACATCAGGATTTTGAAAAACAAATCCAACTTTTCTTCTAAATTCTTTCATTAATTCTTTATTTCTTAATATCTCGTCAGTTAGTTTTTTCCCTTCGAAGTAAATCTCTCCACTACTTGGAAACACTAATCCATTCATGATTTTTAGTAAAGTGGTTTTTCCTGCTCCATTTGGCCCTAAAATAGCCACAATTTCATTTTTATATATGTTTAAATTTACGTTTTCCAGTGCAGTTGATCCGTTTGGATATTTGTAGGATACATCAACAACCTTATAGATCTCTTTCATACTACCCCTCTATCAAATAATACTAATAGTATTGTGATTATTATGGAGGATGCTAAAAACAAAATATCCTTTGACGTGATCTTTTCCATATATATGTGTTTTATTTCTCCCGTATACCCTCTTGAAAGCATTGCGTAGTATGTTTCTTCTCCCATTTGATACGTTTTTATAAATAAAGCACCGATAGCTTTTCCTGCTTCTTTCCAACTTTCTACCATTCCAAGCTTTTTTATTGCTCGTGATTTTCGTGAATACATCATATCTAAGATGAAATTTAATAGTAGGAATATGTATCGATATGCAAGATTTGTGATTGTGATCACGACCTCTGGGATTCCCAACTTATGCATTGCTGAGGTAACTTTATTCCACTGAGTTGTTATTGGAATTAGCACAGCAAAGGATACACAGGTTGCTACTCTGAGGGTGAAGGTTATTGCATATTTAACACCTTCATAAGTTATAGATATGTGAGGATTGTTTAACAAAACAATGAGATCTTTTCCAGGAGTCATGATGTTAAACATTACAGGAATTGCAATAAGCCCTGCAAAGATCGGAATGAAGACATAAACTCTTTTCAAATATTGATACATTGGAATATTAGAAAGGTATGCAAGAAGTAGTGCAATAGCATTGAAGATCAGCAGGGTTAGAATATGTTTAGATAAAACACTCCCAACTATAAAAATAACAAGGGATATGATCTTTACTCTACTCTCTAAACTCTGCAAAAGACCCTCACTCTTAGTATATTTTTCGAAAAATATGCTTTCATTCAGATACTTTATTACATGTTCTATTGTTTTATCAAACAGTTTGTTGTCCATAATCTCTCCAAATCCATGTTTTAACGCTTAGAACTTTTTAATTAAATTTTAAATATTATTTGTTTGCATGTTTTTCATATGTAAGCATTTTTGTAGGTTTTTAAGTTTTAAGATAAAAAACAACCCAATTTTATTAATAAAATAATATGAATCAAATCGTTTAAATTTACTGGCAAAAATAACAACTATATAAGATCAACATATAAAATAACATCATTTAATATTAATCTTTAATCTTTTACATTTTTTATATCATTTTAATTAATTACATCATTTTAATCTGTTATTCATCTCCATCAAATTTTCCCATCCTCTTTTTAATCTCTTTTCCTTTTTTCAACATTTAAATTAAAAATTAAATTAAAAATGGGAGTTAAAAAACAAAAATTGGGAAAATTATTGAAAGATTATCCTGTTGTAGCTCTCGGATTTACAAACTTTATAAGGGCATAGTATGCTCCAACACAGAGTATAACTCCAACAATTGCAGAGATTATATATCCAATTGAAGCGTGGAATGGATCGTCCCATCCAGGGACATCGTAATCAGGAAGTAAAGCATGATTCCAAATATCTGCTAAGTGGAGCATTCCACTGACTTTACTTTCTCCTACTTTTTCCGCCAATTCCTGAGGATCCCATTCTCCCCAAGCATCCCCATAATTCCAAACAAGCAAAATACCGAGAGGACATAAGATGATCATTGCAATAATCACATATAGGAACTTTTTAACAAGAGGATCTTGCCAATTCATGCATTCACCCCACTAACTTGCTGTTCTTTTGATGTAAATAGATCTGGTCTAACTTTTCTGACATACCATACAACTATTGCAGTTACTACCGCTGCTGCAGGACCTGCCGTTAGTAAATGAGCAATAGCCATGGCCGGAACTGAGACGGTAAATGGGTAAGGACAGTATCCTGGTTCTATAAATGGCTGTAATCCAAATTCAAACCCTGCACAGATTGCTGCGGTAACAATTCCAACATAAGCCCCGATACCACTTGCAATAACCTCTCCAACCTTATCTCTTAAGAACTTGTAAACATAATAACCTACAAACGGCAAAACAACTCCCATATTGAAACAGTTGGCTCCAATACAAGTAATTCCTCCATCTCCGAAGAATATTGCCTGAATAACCAACACTATTGAGATTGCTATCGTTGCAACCCATGGGTTGTCCATTAAGATTGCAATTAATGTTCCACCAACCATGTGAGCAGTTGTCCCATCAGGAACTGGTAGGTTGAACATCATAACCAAAAATGCAAATGCAGTTAACACACCTAATAGTGGTAGTTTTCTTGGATCTAATTTTTTTAACTCTTTAATCCCTTTATACCAAATTGGTATCATTATCAAGTAGAAGAAGGCACATGTTATTGGCCCAAGGTAGCCATCTGGTATGTGCATCGTTTCACTCTCTTTTATTTATCTGTATATTTGAATTGTTCTTATTTTTAGGTGGGTATTATTTATTTTAATTAACATCATACTAAATGTTTGTAATACTATTTAAACTTTTTCATCATATTATTATTAAAAATGACTTGAATACTTTTAAAATTTAATACAATATGATAAAAATGAAGACAATTTAAAATAAAAAGAGTCAAGCATTAAGCATATATACTTCAAAAACATTTAACGCAATAGCAATTTTAAAAAATATACACTCCAAATTTTAAAAAAATATAGAAAAGATCTATAACTAAAAAACATAAAAAATAAATAAAACTGGTTAACGAAAACAATTTGAAGTTTAAAACTAAGAATGGTGAAGATATGAGAGTTGTGATAATTGGAAGTGGAGCAGCCGGATTAACCACCGCATCAACGATTAGAAAGTATAATAAAGATATTGAAATAGTAGTGATAACAAAAGAAAGAGAGATAGCTTATTCTCCATGTGCAATTCCTTACGTTATTGAAGGAACAATAAAGAGTTTTGATGATATAGTTATGCACACACCAGCGGATTATAAAAAAGAGAGAAATATTGATATAATTACTGAAACTGCTGTTGTAGATGTTGATTCAAAGAATAACAAAATAAAGTGCATAGATAAGAATGGAAATGAGTTTGGGATGGATTATGATTATTTAGTTTTGGCAACGGGAGCAGAGCCCTTCATTCCTCCAATTGAGGGAAAAGACCTAAAAGGAGTTTTTAAAGTTAGAAGTATAGAAGATGGAAGAAATATATTAAAATATATTGAAGAAGAGAAGTGTAATAAGGCAGTAGTTGTTGGAGCAGGAGCTATTGGTTTGGAAATGGCTTATGGTTTAAAATGTAGAGGTTTGGATGTTTTAGTAGTAGAGATGGCTCCGCAGGTGTTGCCAAGATTTTTAGATCCTGATATGGCTGAGAGGGTTCAAAAATACTTAGAAAAAGAAGGAATTAAAATTATATTGTCCAAACCTTTGGAAAAAATCATTGGAGAAGAAAAAGTAGAAGCGGTCTGTGTAGGAGATCAAGTTTATGAGGCAGATATGGTCATTATGGCAACTGGTGTAAGGCCAAATATTGAGTTAGCTAAAAAAGCCGGCTGTAAAATTGGAAAATTTGCAATAGAGGTTAATGAAAAGATGCAAACATCCATTCCAAATATATACGCTGTTGGGGATTGTGTTGAGGTTGTTGACTTTATAACTGGAGAAAAAACATTATCTCCTTTCGGAACAACTGCTGTAAGACAGGGAAAAGTTGCAGGTAAGAATATCGCTGGAATAGATGCAAAATTCTACCCAGTATTAAATTCAGCAGTTAGCAAGATAGGAGAGTTGGAAATAGGTGGAACAGGTTTAACCGCTTTCTCTGCAAATTTAAAGAGGATTCCGATTGTTATAGGGAGAGCTAAAGGTCTTACAAGGGCAAGATACTATCCGGGTGGAAAAGAAATCGAGATAAAAATGATATTCAGCGAGAATGGAACTGTCTTTGGATGTCAAATTGTAGGTGGAGAAAGAGTTGCTGAAAGAATAGATGCAATGTCAATAGCAATATTTAAAAAAGTTAATGCTGAGGAAATTGCAAATATGGAGTTCTGCTACGCTCCTCCCGTCTCAATGGTTAATGAGCCGCTTTCTCTTGCTGCTGAGGATGCATTAAAGAAACTACATTAATCATATCATTTTTTATTTATTTCATTATTTTTACTTATTTTTTTACTTATTTTAAATCGTTTAGTTTTGTTATTCCAATATTATCTTAGCATCTCCTATACATCCTCCCTCTCCGTCATTAAATACGAAAACAGGATTTAGATCCATCTCTTTTATCTCTTCATGAATATCCATAAACACGCCTATTTTTATTAAACAGTCAACCACAAACTCAATGTCTTTTCTTGGCCTTCCTCTGACTCCTTCTAAAACTTTATATGATTTTAAACTTTTTAGCATCTCATATGCAAAATCCCTCGTTATTGGGGATATTCCAAAACTTACATCCTTTAGAACTTCTACAAAAACTCCCCCTAATCCTACCATAACAACAGATCCAAATATTTTATCTCTTTTAGATCCTATGATAATTTCCATTTTCTCTTTTTCTATATATTCCTCAACTAAAACCCCATCGATCTTTAAGTCCTTAATGCCCTTCTCTTCAGCATAACGTTTTGCATTTTCAATTAAAGTTCTAAATGCCTCCCTTGGATTTTCTGGTTTTATAATAACTCCTTTAGCATCTGTTTTGTGCAATATCTGTGGTGAGACGATCTTCATAACACATTTTCCCAATTTTTTACAGTAGAGCTCTGCTTCATCTTCACTTTTGACTAAGTATCCTTCTGGAACTGGAAATCCATATATTTTTAAAACACTTTTTACATTATACTCGTTAGGGTTTGATAACAATTTTTTAATAGTTTCTTCGTTTTCTTTTTTTATTTTTGAAAATTCTTCTCTAACTTTTTGAACGTACTCGTCGTATTCCTCTTTAACTTTCAATAGGGAATATTTATATAGATAAGAAAGTGCTTTTATTCCATTTTCAGGGGTTATGTAAGAGGGAATTCCATTCTTTCTTAAATAACTTTTTGCTCCTTTTACTGAGACCCCACCAACAAATGATGTAATTAACGGTTTAAGTTTTAGATCTTCATGGGTAGTTTTAACCTCTATTATTGATTTTGCTACTTCTAACGGTTTTGTCATCTCTTGAGGTGTTAAAATAACCAGAAGTCCTTTCACATTCTTATCCTTTGAAAGAACGTCCACTACTTTTTTATATCTTTCAGGTGTGGCATCTCCAATTATATCAAGTGGGTTTGAAATCGTGGCAGTTTTTGGTAAGATATTTTTTAGAGTTTCTACTGTTGAATCTTCAAAATTGGCAAGTTTCATTCCATAATCAACACAACTATCTGCTGCTAAGACCCCAAATCCACCAGCGTTGGTTATTATTCCAATTTCGTTCGAATTTATTGTTGGTTGGGTGGAAAAAATATGAATAAGATCTACTAACTCTTCAAATGTATATGCCCTAACTATCCCTGATTCTTTAAAAACCGCTTCGTAGATCTCATCTTCGCCTGCTAAGGATCCAGTGTGGGATTTTGCTGCCTTTTTACCGACATCTGTTCTTCCTGATTTTAAAGCGATTATTGGTTTTTTCTTAGATAGTTTTTTAGCCACATTTAAAAATCTTTTATCTTTTAGCCCCTCAATATATAAGACAACCATTTTTGTATCTTCATCATTTAAAAAATATTCCATTAAATCACTTTCCTGAACATCTACCTTATTTCCAATACTAACAACTTTTGAAAATCCAATATTTAATAGAGGAGCAATGTCTAAGATGGCATTTAAAACAGCCCCACTTTGAGATATTATCGAAACCCCTCCTTTTGGTGGAAATACTTTGGCGAATGTGGCGTTTAAATTTATATGTGTGTTCATTATCCCTAAACAGTTGGGGCCTATGATCCTAATATTATATCTTTTCGCAATCTCTTTGATCTTTTCTTCTAATTCATAGTTTCCAACTTCTGAAAACCCAGCGCTTATTATTACTGCACTTTTAACCCCTTTTTTCCCACACTCCTCCAATACTTGCGGAACTACAACATTAGGAACCACAATAATTGCTAAGTCAATCTCATCTTCTATATCTAAAACAGATTTATAGCATTTTAGTCCTAAGACCTCATCATACTTTGGATTTACAGGATAAACTCTCCCATTAAAATTTTCTAAGTTTTTCATTATTGCATAACCGACTTTCCCTTCTCTGTTTGTGGCTCCAATAACTGCCACGGATCTTGGGTAGAACATATACTTTAAATCCATAATATCCCCCTATTAGAGAAAAATTTTTATTTGGTAATGGCATATATTCAATGTTGGAATGCAGTATTGTAATATTATTAATATGTAAGTAATTGTATATTAGTGTGATTCTCTTTGATTAAATACCCTTGCTTTATTCTTTAATTGACATGATCACATCTAACAAATAAGGAAGTAAAAAATGGTTAAGGGGTGAGAGTTTGAGGTTGAAAGCTGAGAAAATCGTTGGAAGAGATGGAGAAGTATTTTTTAGATGTCCAAGATGTGGAAAATTATTTAGATACTCAAAGGATTATACTAAACACGTTAACAAAGCACATAGACATCTTTTATCTCAATAATTAATAATTCTAAAAATATTTCTCTATTTTAGCAGTTTATATTTTGTTATGCTTCTCCTACGTGGAATATTAAGCTTCCATCCTCATTTTCACGTATTTTTGGATGCAATTTTAAAAACGACTTTACAGCCGTTGGAATGTTCCATTCAACCCCATAGACAATTCTATCCCAATTTTCAATAAATCTTTTTTTAGTTAAAATCTCATCAACTCTTCCCCTCAGTTTTTTTATAACGATCTTGTCCTTACTAAAACTTTTTATTTTATAAACGCCCCTCTTTGTTTTAGAGTAAAAGACCTTATCATCATCATAATACAATTTTGCAATTTCTAATAGTTCTCTCCAAACATCTTGCGGTCTCATGTTTCCACCTGAAAATTGGATATGTTGAATTAATGTTCGTGTTGTTAATTATTTAATTATTAATTTGTTAATTGTATCAAATATAATTAAACCATTAAGCCAAAATTAATTATTACAAATGCCCTTTCTTAATAACTTGTGTTTACCACCCCTATTCATTTAATTTATTTAATTATTTATTGATTACAATTTTTTGGTGATCGGTTATGAATTTTTTAATACAAAAAAGAAAAGAAGAAAGTAATAAGAATTTAAAGGAAAAATTACTAAAATATAGAAAAAAATTTAGGGACTCTAAAATTAAAGAACAATTAAAAGATATGCCTCTAAATATGAATAAATATTTGGCTAACTTGTATACTGGAGGAGTGATAAAAAAGTATCCTGAAGATTTTGTCGTAGAAGAGATAATGTTGGATGGAACGATATTAGAAGTTGGAAAGAGTATAGAATTTAAAGATGAAGAAGATTGGAAAGGAACCTTCATACATTTTACCTTGGAAAAGAAAAACTGGACAACGTTAGATGCAATTAGGGAGATAGCTAACAGGGTGGGAAAGCAAAGAAAACATTTTGGATTTGCAGGAAATAAGGATAAATATGCAATAACTACTCAAAGGGTTGGATGTTTTAATGTGAAGTTGGAAGATTTAAAAAAAATAAAAATTAAAGGAATAATATTGAGAGATTTTCAAAAAACAAATAGAAAAATAAGATTAGGGGATCTTTGGGGAAATAGATTTACAGTTAGAGTTGGAGATCCGATACTTAAAGGAGAAGATTTAAAAAAAGTAGTAAATGATCTCTGTCGTTTAAAATACTTTATAAATTACTATGGAATTCAAAGATTTGGAACTACGAGGCCTATAACTCATATTGTAGGAAAGTTTATTGTAGAAAGGGATTGGGAATCGGCATTTCACCTCTACTGTGGAACTCCTCTGCCATATGATGACGAGCGATCAAAATTAGCGAGATCGTTAGTTGATGAAGAAAATTTCAAAGAGGCGTATAAACGCTTTCCAAAGGTATTTTTTTATGAAAGAAGGATGATAAAACGATATTTAGAGACAGGAAATTATCAAAAAGCGTTTATGATACTTCCCCCTCATTTGAGATGTATGTTTGTAAATGCATATCAATCATATCTATTTAATGAGATAGTTAATATGAGATCTGATTATGGATTTTTACCGTTGGAAGGGGATGTTTTGATAGATGGGCTTCCAAGTGGGGCGTTATTTGGATACAAAACAAACTTTGCATCAGGAATACAGGGAGAAATTGAGCGAGAAGTTTACGAAAGAGAATATCTTTCTCCTGAGAAATTTAAAATTGGAGAATTTGGATCGTTTGTAGGTGGTAGGAGAACTATGATCGAGAGGATATATAATCTCTCATATTGTATTGAAGATAACTCATATGTTCTTAAATTTTGTTTAAAGAAAGGAAATTATGCCACTTCTGTTTTGAGAGAGTTTTTAGATAGGAAGGATTAATTAATAATTTGATAGGTCGAACGAGAAAGCAAAACCGTATTTATTTATATATGATTCGTTTATATATTTGTTTATATACCCTATCTCACAATAAAATTAAAAATTTAAAAATGACAATTATGAGAACTACAAAGGAAACATTTATATATAAGTTTCGAAAATGTATTCTTATAAACAAAACAATTTTATGAGGGAGATTATGGCAGAGATGATAATTCCATACCCACAACTTAAAAAGATAATGAAAACAACCTGTGAGATTGATCTGTATAAAACAGAAGCAGAAGATATTATGGATGTAGTTGAAAAGAAATTGGCTGATCTGTTTGAAGTTGCTCACAGAAATGCAAAAGAAGAAAACGCAAAGATCATAAAAATGAGACACATTCCATTAACAAAAGGGTTTTTAAATTCAATGGATTTATTCAAAAGCATTATTGAAGAAGAAAATATTGTAGCAGAGACAATTAAAAAGTATGTTATGAAGAAAATACCTGGAGATTTACCTCTCGATGATATAGTTGTAGATAACCTACCCTTAATAACAGGAACAATATTTATAATTATTGGAAGAGTTATAAAAGCACTTCACGAGGATATTGAGAGAATAAGAAAAGAACATATAGAAGAAGCAAAAAAAGTTCTTGATTATACATTATAATTCCTTTGCTCATTTAACTTTTTTATTTTTTTATTTTCTATTTTCTTTTTTATAAATTTATTTATTAAATTGAGTTGTTAAATTATCCACCCATCTCATCAACACAGATCTCGCTTTTTTAAGTTTTAAATTTCCATAATCCAACAGAAATTTTAAATAATCTTCATCAACAAAGAGTTTTCCATCCTCTCCTATCGGAGCATCAACCTTATGAGTTGGTAAGATCTCAACTATTATCCTCCTCTCTGAAACTGACTTTATTGATGATGCCTTTAATCCCGAATGTATTGCTAAATCAAGCATTTTTTTAGCAGAGTATAGATCTTTACAAGCGATGTGTATTATTGGAGGATTCATTACAAATATTGCCATAGTATTTTTTGCTTCCTCCTTATCTTTCCAGTTCTTTAAAGCGTTGAACAACTCATCATATTTTGCATAATGGTGCCACTTCCCAACCCATTTCGAATATATCTTTGGATTTTTATCTTTTGGAATTTCAATTACTCCCACTCTTCCGATACAACTTGATGTAGTATAGCAAAAGTCAAGGTCATTTATTATCTTTAAGATCGGAATAATTTCTTCATCAACCAAATTTTCTTTTATTGCGAGTTCTAAATTTGTTAACACTCTTTTTTTGTCCTCTAAAAACTTCACATTTTCACCCATACTTATCCAGTTAACAAAAAAGTTTATGAAAATATTCACTTTGGAATTATATAATTTAACACTCGGTAATTTGCAATCAAGAATAATTTATAAATAATTTAATATAAAATGAAACTAAACAATTGTAAAAACTTATTAATAAATTTAATTTTTAAATTAATAAATTTAAATAAGTTATATAGGTGGAAAGTATGGAGTTAACACCCTGGGAAACCCCTGCTGTTATTGATTATAAAAAAACGATGGAACAGTTTGGAGTTAAGCCAATATCTGATGTTTTAGGCGATTTAAAAAAAGAACATCATTTTTTTAGAAGGAATATTATTTTGGGACATAGGGACTTTGAAAGAATAGTAGATGCAATAAAACACGGAAAGGATTTTGCTGTTGTTAGCGGAATGATGCCCTCAGGTAAAATGCATTTTGGACATAAGATGGTCGTGGATTTATTAAAATTTTATCAAAAATACACTGACAATATAAACATTCCAATAGCTGATTTAGAGGCATACTGGGCAAGAAACATGAGTTTTGAGAAAACAAAAGAACTCGCTTTAAACGAATATATAACCAACTATATTGCTCTTGGATTAGATCCAGATAAAATAAATGTTTACTTACAATCTAAATATCAAAAAGTTAAAGATTTAGCTTTTATATTATCAAAAAGAACAAATTGGAGCGAAATGAGAGCAATATATGGATTTAAAGGAGAGACCAATATGGGACACGTCTTTGCCCCGATAATTCAAGTTGCAGATATTCTACATCCACAAGTTGATAAAAACCTAAATCCCGAGCCAAAACCAGTTATTGTTCCTGTTGGAATTGATCAAGATCCGCATATAAGATTAACGAGAGATATTGCAAATAGAGCAAAGGAGTTTAGATTTATCCCTCCTTCTTCAACCTACCACAGATTTATGACTGGATTATTGGGAGGTAAGATGAGCTCTTCAAAACCAGAGACAGCGATATTTCTAACTGATAGTCCAGAAATTGTTAAAAAGAAGATATTTTCTGCTAAAACAGGGGGAAGAGAAACATTGGAAGAACATAGAAAGTTTGGAGGAAATCCAGATGAATGTGTGATTTACGAGTTGTTTTTGTATCACTTAATATTAGATGACAGAGAGTTAGCAGAGATATATCAAAAGTGTAGAAGTGGGGAATTAACTTGCGGAAAATGCAAAAAAATGGCTTATGAGAAGGTAGTGGAATTTTTAAACGATTTAAAAGAAAGAAGAGAACAGGCAAAAGAAATAGCCACGAAGATCTTGGAAAGAAAGATTTAATAATTTTTGTGCTGTGATTATAGTTAATATTGATGGGAGGTTAAAAGTATGGATGTAAAAGTTGCAGTTGTTGGAGGAGGACCTGCAGGAAGAACCACAGCAATAGCCCTATCTAAAAAAGGAATTGATGTAGATCTGTATGAGAAGGATAAAATTGGTGGAACATGTTTAAATTATGGTTGCACATACATAACAGGACTTCGGGAGATGGCAGATGTTTTAAATATACTAAGCAGTATAAAAGGAGAGAAAATAAAATTAGATGAGTTAGTTCAATTTAATGAATTACAGGAGAAGATAAATAAAATTCAGAAAAGAATTAGAAAAAAATTGGAAAAAGAGACGATAAATGCAGGAGTGAATATCAAATATAAAGAGTTTAAAGATAAAGAGGATGATTATGATTATACTGTTTATGCTACTGGAAAAATCTATACAAACACATTTAGAGAATATGAGGACGTATTAACTCATAAAGATATTCCACAATTAAAAGATCTTCCTGAAAATATCCTTGTTATTGGAGGAGGGACAGTTGGAGTTGAGTATGCGTCATTATTTGCAGATTTTGGGAGCGAGGTAGTGTTATATGCACGATCTCGAATATTAAAAGACATAACTGATGAAGATATTCGGAATTATATAATGGAAAAGTTAATAAATTTTAAAATAATACATAAAGAGGAAGAACTCAAAAAATTTTTAAATAATGAAGATTACGTAAAGATCTTAGCCATTGGAGGAAAAGGAAGATTTAAAACAGACAAATACCTCAGGGTTTTAAATGAAAAAAACACTTATGCTTGCGGGGACTGTCTCATAAATGGTGGAGGAAATACACCAGTATCTCGTATGGAGGGCAGGACTGTTGCTGAAAATATATACAATGAGATTAATGGGTTAAAACTAAAAGAAGTGAAATACAATTTAATTCCAAAAACTGTTCGTCTATCTTTAACTTTATCCTATGTTGGAAAGCAAACAAAAGAACATAAAACAATAAGATCCTCTGTAGGAAAAGGCAATTTCTTTAAAGTGTTAAGTGATGTGGGAATAAACAGAATATACTATGAAAATGGAAAGGTTGTAGGGGCAATCTCAACGATTCCTGCATCAGAGGTTTTACCATATTTTGCCCAGTTTATCAAAGGGTTGGATGTTTATAATGACTTTATAGAGATCCATCCCTCAACTGACATCTTTTATAAGGAATTTAGACGAATATAAATGCAAATGTTATATTTTTTACATAATTTATGGCATAAGTGTATTCTAATTATTGTATCTATTATATTATAATAGAACAGGATACCTTCCTAAAACGTAAATAAACGTTGTTTGCTCTTTTAAAGATTCCAACGTTTCTTTTAAATTTTTTCCTGGATCTTCAAAGTCAATATAAAATATGTAAGTTCCAAGTCGTTTTTTTGATGGTCTTGATTCAATTCTTGTTAGATTTATCTTCCTCTCTGCGAACTCTTTTAAAATATGGTATAAAGCTCCCGGTTTATCTTCCTTTAACTCAAAAACAATAGATACTTTGTATCTATTTGGACAGGTTTTAAAAGAAAGGGCAGATTTTCCAATTAAGATAAATCTCGTTTTATTATTTTTATAATCTTCAATATTCTCCTCAAGTATTTTTAATCCAAATTGTTTCGCAGAGTCCTTCGATCCAATTGCCCCTAATTTTTCGTTAGAGGATTCAGCAACAAGTTTAACCGCTTCTGAAGTGCTCTCCACTGCTTTAACACTCCAACCATGTTTTTTAATATACTCCCTACACTGAGCTAATGCCTGCGGATGAGAAACAATGGTCTCTATCTTGTTTTTATCATATCCAATTAGATTGTGATGAATGTCCATTGCCAACTCTCCAACTATATTAACTTCTCTAAATTGTAGTAATAAATCTTGTGTTAGAGAAACTGAACCTTCAATTGAGTTTTCAATTGGAACAACACCAAATCCGCTATTATCAACATTTTCAAACACATCATATATTGAATTACAGTATTTAATCTCAAAATTCCCATTCAAGTATGTCAAAAACTTTTTTGTTGCTCTTTCACTGTAAGTGCCTTTCGGTAGAGTGTAAATCTTATTTTTTATTGTTTTCAATATCTCACCTTGATTTTTCTAACTCAATAATTAAAAACTGTCCCCTTCCTTTAAAAATTTTGGATAATCTTTTATCGATCCACTTCCAAGGTTTTAATACCCTTGATAGCACAGATCTTGGTAGAATTTTAACTATCGGAGGAAGAAAGTAGGTTGAAGTATATTTTAAAATTTTAAATTCAACTTTAAAATCATCAATACCCATCGTTTCGTGGAATATCTTAAAATCATTAAATACTTCTTCCTTAAATAAACATTTTTTATTTACAACTACCACGATAACTCTGCCATTATCTTTTAGCACCCTATTTATCTCTTTCAAAGCTTTTGATTTATCTACGTGCTCTAAAACATTTATACAAAGGATTAAATCGAAAGTTTTATCTTTGAAAGGAAGATGCAATATATTTCCACAGATCTTTCTCTCAGTTTTTGTAAATTTTTTTAACATATTTAATGAAATATCTAAATATATTGTATTAAATGTTTCTGTTAATCGATAAAATGTTCCAAAACCACAACCACAATCCAACACTAAGGGATCTTTAACTTCAAAATCACTTAACATCGAACTTATTTCTTCGAATATTAACTCATCTGCAAATTTTATTAATATTTTTATATACTGTGGAAGTTCTTCTACATTCCATGTTTCATAAAACTCTTTAATATCCCTCATAACACCTCACACGTTAATGTATATATGATCTCATCTTTAAAGATCTCTCTAATCTTTTCTTTGATCTTTTCTTTTTCTTCTTCGCTCAACTCCTCATCTAATTTCTTGTCAAGCATAAATCCACAACGATAGAAATATTTATCCTCAGAGATCAATGCTAACTCTGGATACTCCACTGAGAGAATCTCAACATCCTCTCCCAGTAAATTTAACACTTCTTTAAATGCCTTTTCAAAATTGAATCCTTCTCTTACATAAAATACACAGTCAACTGCGAGTTTCATAGTTTCACCTTTTATTCATTTTATTTTTTAGTTTTAATCTTTTTTAGTTGAAATTATTATTACAACTTATTATATTGTGATTTTAAAATTTTTTATATGTTTATTGATATAGTTAGTATTTACTGTTTTATTGTTTTGATATGTCCCTATTTTTTAATGTTAAAATAAAGATAGTTAACACATAACTAATCAAAGTTAAAGATAAAAAATAAAAAACGTTCTGTGAGATCATGATCACTGAATTTGAAGGAATAAAGATAAAATTGCATTCGGAAGTTTACGAACCGGCAGAAGATACCTTCCTTTTATTAAAAAATATTGTTGATGTGGAAAATAAGGAGGTTTTAGAAATTGGTGTCGGCACAGGGATAATATCTATTGCCTGTGCAAAAAGAGGGGCAAAAAAGGTTGTTGGAGTAGATATAAACCCCTTTGCCGTAAATTTAGCATTAGAAAATGCAAAATTAAATAATGTCAATAACGTATCCTTTATTAAAAGTGATCTGTTTGAAAATGTACGTGGAGAGTTTGATGTTATACTATTCAACCCTCCATATCTTCCAACGCTTGATGAAGATAAACTTGAAGGAAATATCGATTATGCGTTCAATGGAGGAAAGAGTGGAAGAGAGGTGTTGAATAGGTTTTTAGAAGAAGTAGGAGATTATTTAAAGGAGGGAGGGGTTGTTCAGATCTTGCAGAGTTCTTTAACCGGAGAGGAAGAGACAATTTCAATGTTAAAACAACTTGGTTTTGATGTAAAGGTTGTAGATAGGTTAAAAATTCCTTTTGAAGAGTTGATGGTGATCAATGGTTATAAGTTGTAGATAACGGATATAATCAAGATAGTCATAATTTTAAATTGATTAATTTTAATTATTCATTTATCTTTTTAGCAATTATTTCAAGTGCTTTCATAAATGCATCTTTTTCTGGTATTATAACAGCAACAGGAACGTTAACAATCTTTTCTATTGTGGAACTAACAATTGGAGCACAGACGATCCCTTTAACACCTTCTCTTTCTGCCCTAACTGAGGCAACGATGCATTCCTCTAACGAATTTGCAGGATATTCCTTTATTAAATAATTTTTCTCATTAATGGTTATTTTTCTTGTTGTGATTTTATTTAAAGCAGGTCTTGCAGCAATAATTGCAATTACATCTATATCTTCATCCTTTTCAAATGATTTTATTGTTTTTAGGATTTTTATTAAAGTTGAGACCCTAAAATCTTTCCCTTGGGTTATTTTATACAGCGTGCTGTATGGTATTCCTGATAGTTCTGAAAATTCTTTTAATGTTAATCCTAATTCAAGCAGTATTCTCTTAAACTCTTCTACAAATTTTTCGTGTGATTCTATTTGAAGAATTAAACGCTTATACGCTTTCATAAAGATCCCTGCAATTAAGTAATCATTGATAAATACAGTTTATATTTGCATTATTCAATATATAATTACATTGGACGTTATGTAAAAAACTATGAAAACAATAAACATTTATAAAAACATAACAATCAAAGATGTTAAAAAATCCATATGAAAGTTAAATCATCAATTATGTTAAAATCATAATTAAAATACAAGTTCAAGATAGTTAATAGAAAATATAATTTAAAATTTAAAATGATTTAAAATGGAAGAATATTTTAAGATTGTGTGGGAAGATACTACCATATATTTTGTGTATTGTTAGGTTTTATACTATAAAGTCAATTCCTCCAAGTTTTCTTTCTTTTTTCTGGTTTTGATCTCTTGGCATCTTTGGAATTATTCTTCTTGGTTTTTTATCTTTTCCTACTATGTTTGGGGATTTGACTCCTGTTATTATTGCCATAACTCTTATACTTCCTTCCATTTCAGGATCTATCCTTGCACCCCAAATAACATTTGCTTCTGGATCAAGTTCTCTTGTTATACCCTCCCCTATATCGTTTGCTTCTTTTAATGTTAAGTCAGGCCCCCCAGTTATGTGGATTAAAGCCCCTTTCGCTCCTTTGTAATCAACATCCAATAATGGACAACTTAACGTCTCCCTAACAACATTTTGAACTCTATCTCCTCTATCACTGCTATCCACTTCTCCGACACCAATCATTGCTACTCCTCCACCGCTCATAACCGCCTTAACATCCGCGAAATCAATGTTTATTAAACTTGGAACGGCAATGGTTTCTGTAATCCCTTTAACTGCTTGGGCAATGATCTCATCCGCAACTTTAAATGCATCGTTTATTGGTAGATTTGGAACAAGATCCAACAGTTTGTTATTGTCAATGATGATAACTGTATCGCAGATCTCTGACATTCTTGCGATCCCTTCCTCTGCCTTTTTCATTCTCGCTCTTTCTATCTTGAAAGGATAAGTTACAACTCCTACTACTATCGCTCCATTTTCTTTGGCAACTTCTGCCACAACAGGGGCTGAACCCGTTCCTGTTCCTCCACCCATTCCGGCAGTTACAAACACCAAGTCCGCTCCTTTTAACTGTTCTTCCAATATATTTTTAGCCATCTCTGCTGCTTTCCTTCCTATTTCTGGATAACCGCCAGCTCCGAGACCTCTTGTTAGTGTAGCTCCGATTAATATTTTTTTATCTGCTTGTATTACTTCTAAGTGTTGTTTATCTGTATTTATTGCTATCGTTTCTGCTCCTTTGATCCCTATCTCCATCAGTCGATTAATGGTGTTGTTTCCTGCTCCACCACATCCAACTACAACTATTCTTGCTTCTCCAAACTCATCCTTTAAATACTTGGGAGTATCGCTTCTTGACAGAGCATCTTTAACAAGTTTCATAATTATCATCCTTCCTTATATCTTAATGTATAACTACTGTAAACCTATATCACTTACCTTATTTATATGTTGTTATTTATATGTGTAAATTTTTATGTCTTGAGAATCGAAGGGGATATTTAACAAAGATGCGTAAAAAACTCTGCAAAATTTACATTATCTTTTTCACTTATATATACTTTAATATATGCCACGCATACTCATCTTCAATTCTAAGAATATTTTAAAAAAGTTATTTCTTGAACCATTTTGGATAACCAACTATCTTGTATCCTCCAAATGGCCCTGACTTGCTTTCTATATTAAATCCAAGTGTTTTTAAGTCCTTTATCCTGTTATGAACTGCAACTCTACTTTTTCTATCAATGTAATCCTTTAAAAACTCTCCAGATATAAAATCTGAGTTTTTAGCAAATATTTTGTTTCTCTCTAAGATCTTTCTTGCTTCTTCTTCTCCAAACTTCTCTGAAAGTTTTTTATAGAGGTCTTCTACCCCTATGAGTATATTCAGCAGTATGAAATGCCCAATATCTAACTTTATATCATTTTCATATGCCTTCTTTAAAAATTCCCAAAAATCATAATCCTTTCTTTCAACTATGTTTTTTATCTCATCCTCTATCTTCATTTATACCCCTTTTCTCCTTTTTGCTAATCTTCTCGCTAAGGCAACCATTCCGATTTCGATAAGTCCGACAAAGAACTTTTCTAAGCCACCACATGCCCATATTGCTTTCCCAAATGTGGTTTTTTTAATTCGCTCTTCATATTCTTTTGGGGTTATATCTTGCCCAGTCATTCTTTTTGTTACCACCGCAGCGGCTTCCATTAACTCCTCCCATGTTATATCTCCAATATGATTGTGTAGTTCTTTAAATATCTTATAGACAGGGATTTCATACAACTTAGCCAGTGTTTTTACCACATCACAGTTTCTAACCATTCCTACAACTCTACCATCCCTTGTTAAAACAGGAATACTAACAACTTTATATTTAACGAATTTTAATACAACATCTCTTGCTTCATCATCCTCATACACGGTAATAACTTCTTCAGCAGGCCTCATGAACTCTGTTATTGGCTTTTTGAAATCTTTTTCAGATATACCAAGGAGGTCTAATGTTGTTATCCACCCAACAAGTTTATCTTCTTTATCAACTATTGGGGCTGAAAATCTTTTTCTTTTTTTTAATAGGTCTATTGCCTCTTCAACGGTCTCATCTATATATACTTTAACGAAATTTTTATCCATCAGGTCCCTAACTTTCATGATCTCACGAATTTTGTTGTTAAGAATTTATATCTTATAATTTCAACATTTCTATATCTTATTTTTTAGAGTATATTTAGTTTGATATATTTAGTTTGTTTTTAAGTTTTTAATATGTTTAAGTAATTATAGTTTTTGAATCGCGGGATATATATGCGTTAAGTATTGGAAGTATTATTTAAAATTATTTTAATTAAAATAAAGGAAGTTTTACATCGTGGTTAAAAATATTCGTTATGAAAAGATTATGAAAAGAAAAATAAGGATGTTTAAATCTCATTAGAAATATAACCCTTAACTGCACTTATGGCCGCTATTTTCGGAGAGGAAAGGTAGATATAACTATTTATATGTCCCATTCTCCCCCTAAAATTCCTATTTGTTGTCGATAAGCATACCTCTCCCTCAGCCAAAACACCCTGATGAGCCCCTAAGCAAGGACCACAGCCAGGAGTGCAGATCATTGCTCCCGCTTTAATAAACACTTCGATAATTCCTTCTTTTAGTGCCTGTAAAAATACCTTTTTTGATGCAGGGATTACTATGAGTTTAACATCTTCATGAACTCTTCTCCCTTTTAAATATTTTGCTGCTTCTCTTAAATCCTCTAATCTTCCATTTGTGCATGAGCCAATAAAAACCTGATCTATTGCCTTTCCTGCAACTTCACTTACTGGTTTTACGTTGTCTGGATGATGAGGAACTGCTATCTGTTCCTCCATATCAGTTATGTCTATCACAACTTCCTTATGATAGTTTGCTTCATCTTTATTTACTGTTATTCTTTCTTTTTTTAACTTGTTTATATCATCATCAGATAGGCCTCTTTCTTTTTTTAAATAATTATATGTTATTTCGTCTGTTTCAATAATTCCTGTTTTTCCTCCCATCTCTATTGCCATGTTGCAAAGCGTCATTCTTGATGCCATTGACATGTTTTTAACTACTTCTCCGCAGTATTCAATAGCCATATAGGTTGCCCCTCTTCTTCCGATTTCTTTACAAACCTTTAAAACAATATCTTTTGCAGAAATATTTTCATTTCTCCCAGTAATTTCAACTTTAATAGTTTTTGGAACTTTGATCCATGTTTCTCCTGTTGCATAAATATATGCCATATCCGTAGCTCCAAAACCGGTGGCAAAAGCTCCAAAAGCTCCATGTGTGCATGTATGGCTATCTCCTCCTGCTATGAACATATTTGGCAGAACATAATTTTCAGCTAATATTTGATGACAGATCCCTTCTCCTCCCTTGTGGAATTTTTTTATTTTAAATTTTTTTACAAATTCCAAAGTCAGTTTTTGCATTTCAGCAGCTTTAACGGTATTTGGAGGGACGTTATGATCAAAGGCAATAACGATCTTTTCAGGATCCCAAACATTGTTAGACATTTCTTGGAGTGCTTTATAGGTTAGAGGGGTTGTTCCATCATGTGTCATTGCCAAATCTACTTCAACTTCTATACTATCTCCTGCAGAAATATCTTCTCCGGTTTTTTTTGAAAGGATTTTTTCAACAAGGGACAATATATCACCTTTTTTATTTTGTTTCTCGATTTTTTTATTATTTTTTATAATTATGTTATATTCTTTATTCAATGACTTGTTCTTTTTCAAAGTTTAAAATTTTTATAAATTTTTAATTTTTTATTCAATTTATTTATTTAATTTAAAGATTAAGGAAGATTACGTATAAAAAAGAAAATATAAATTGAAAATATACCTACCGACTTTAATTAATAACCTTTAATTAGTGTTAATAATTTAATATAATATTTAATTAATCAAAGAAGAGGATATTTGCACGAGGATCTGTTTCAAAAACGATTTTTCCGTCTTTGAAAACCCTAACTATGCCTCCACTCTGAGAAACTGTTACTGCTATTGCATTTGTGTTCTTTGTTATGCTTGCAGCGGCTAAATGTCTCGCTCCGAGGCCTTTTGGAATATCAACATCTCCTTTTATCTCTAAGAATCTTCCAGCAGAGATAACCTTGCCATCATCAGTTATTATAAATGCTCCATCGATAGAGGAGAGTTCTTTTATAGTCCCTTTTACATTTTCATCGAATATGCTTGCATTATGCCCCGCAAACGGATTTAAAATTAGCGGCTTTGACATATTCATGACGTTTAAGGTATCTCCAATAACAAATATTGTTCCTACATAGTCACCTTCTCTTCCTTCTCTTCCAATTTCCATTGCCAGTTTTATTATTTCTTTTAATGTCTTTTTTTGTTTTTCATCGAGCGTTTCAAATAACTCATACAAGGTAATCGTTTTTACGTGCTCTTTTACATTAACAACCATTATAGTATCGAGTTTTCCGGGAGTTTTTGGTTCTCCAACTACTGCAACGATCTTATTGTTTTCTTTTAGTAATTTCATTTTTAGAGCATGCACAATTCCACTACTTATTATCATACATCTGTTATCTTCCCTATGCTTAATAAAAATAGGATAAACGTCTTTTTCTTTGTCTAATGATAATTTTTTGTATGTTATTTGGTTTGGTGTTGCAACAATTATCTTCATATGTCTATGTGGAATTTTGTCTAAAATTTTTGTTAATTTTGAATTATCCTCTTTTTTTAAGAACGATTTTAATATTTCATATGACTTTCCAGTTTCAGTAAAGATCATGAACGCATCTGCTTTAATATCATATGCAAGACCCAATCCATGCTTAATTACATACTTTGCCATCATGACTCTCTCCACTACAACTTCATTTTTATTCTTTTTATTTTTCTTTTTTTATTTAAATATTTTTAGATTTACAAAATGATTTTAAATATGTTTGATTAATTTAGCTTTTTTCTTTTTTGTTTTAATTTTTTAATTTTAATTTTATATTTTTAAGATCTTGCACACTCTATTAAGGTTTTTGCTATTTTTCTATCAGCATTTATCCCAATATCCCTAAATCCCTTTGTTCCAGGAGCGGAGTTGAGCTCAATAACATAATTTTCTTCTTTTGTGGGTAAGATGTCAACACCGAGTATTACCGCATTTGAGAGATCTGCACATTTTAATGCCAATTCTTCAAGTTCTTTATCTATATTTAGTTTTTCGACAATATTTCCCAAATATAGGTTTGTTCTAAAATCTTTACTAACCCTTCTATATCCACCAACAACTTCTCCATTCACAACTAAAATCCTCATATCTTTGAAAATATCTCCTTCTTTAAAGTTTATAAACTCCTGAATTATTTTTCCTTCCCATATTGCATTTTTTGTTAAATCTTTTAGCTCCTCTTCATTTTTTGCCATAAAAACCTTTAAACCACATTTTGAAAAAGAATTTTTTATAATTACTGGAAAGTTTACGTTATATCTCTCCATAAATCTAACTGCATCTTCGTAGTCCCTAATTAAAGCAGTTTTTGGTGTAGCAATTTTATTCTTTGAAAGTAATTTTATACATTTAAATTTATCAGATGTTAGATATAATGTTTCTAAGGGGTTTATAAATTTTAGCCCTTCCACTTCCAACGCATTTATAAATTGCCAGGAATATAATGTTAATCTATCAAAATAATCTCCAATACCACATCTTGAATGAATTAAATCGGTCTCTAATTTAAAATCATAACTCATCAAATTTTCCGAATCTGAAAGTAAGAATATATCACATTTCTCTCCTAAATTTTCGATTTCTTTTTTTAAATTCCAAACACTACAACTTTTCCCTTCTGGAGATAGAATAGTTATCTTTACCATAAATATCACGTTATCTTTGAACATGGCAAATATTAAAAATGTTGAAATATAGGAGAGATTATTTTCTCAAAATATTTTATCTAAATCGGTTATGTCAACCAATTTCTGCTCTCCTGTGATCATATCCTTTAACGTTATCTTTCCTTCATTAAGTTCTTTCTCTCCAACGATAATAACCTTTTTAAAGCCCTTAGAGTTTGCATAATCCAAGGCCTTTCTTAATTTCCTACCCATGATTTCAAATTCCACGATTTTTCCTGCTTTTCTCAACTTGTTAGCAATTAATAGGGACTCTTTAATCAACTCTTTATCCTTTTTTACAGGAATTACCAATATCTTCTCTTCTTCAATCTCCAAATCATCGATATTCATCATAATCCTGTCAAATCCATAGGCAAATCCAACAGCTGGGACTGATATATTTCCAAACGTCTCAATTAGGTTGTCATATCTTCCTCCTCCACATATTTGCTTAGCCCCCTTCTTTCCATATATCTCAAACACCATTCCAGTATAGTAATCTAAACCCCTCGCAATTCCGAAGTTTATTATATATTTATCATGAATAACAAACTCTAAGATCTCTTCTAAATTATTCACTGCCTCCACAGATTTTGGAAAGTCCTTCAATATCTCTTTCAACTCATCTAAAATCTCTTTCCCTCCTTTAAACTTCAATATCTCAAATATTAACTCTTTCTTCTCTTCTCCTAAAATTTGAGTTAAATAAATCTCTAAATTTTCATAGTCCTCTTTATCAATCAACCTCCTTATCTTAACCTCCTCTTCCTCACTAACATTAAACTCCTCCAAAACCCCCTTTAAAACTCCCAAGTGTCCAATATGAACATCAAAGTCCAAACCAATATTTATTAAACCATCCATTGCTAAATTCAAAACTTCAGCATCTGCTATCGCATTTTTACAGCCGATTAACTCGCAACCCATCTGCCAAAATTCTCTAAATCTTCCTGCCTGAGGTCTCTCATACCTGAAACAGTTAGCAAAGTAATACAATCTTAACGGCTTTTGTAGGTTTTTTAGCTCGTTTAAATAGAATCTAACGACAGGAGAGGTCATTTCTGGTCTTAAAGCCATCTCCCTTCCACCATGATCTTTAAACACATACAACTGCTTTCTAATCTCTTCTCCAGTTTTTTTAGCTATTAATTCAAAACTCTCAAAAGTTGGTGTTAATATCTCATCATAACCATATCTCTCAAAAACTTCTCTCAGCTTGTTTTCAACAAACCTCCTCTTCTTCATCTCTTCTGGTAAAAAGTCCCTCGTTCCTCTCGGTTTTTGGAACATTTTATACCTCCAATTAGTTAATTTTTATTTTATTTGTTTCATCCATTGTTTTATTTAAGTTATCTATTTTATTTTCTTAATTTTTTGTTTTTAATTCTTAATTCAGTTTTTTATTGAAAATTTTTTAATTATGTGTTTTATCCTATACATTCGTATCTTTATATGGTTATAAATATTATAGATTAATTTGATAAATTTAATAAGTTTAATTAAGTTGGCGAAATTTGACGTTTAAGTTATTTTTTTAAGTTATTTTTATTAATGTATGTTTGTGTTAGTGCCACAACTATAAACTAAACCATAAAGTTTATATAGAATCTCATAAACATATACATACCGAACAAGGTAACAAAAACTGAGGTGATAGGATGGCAATGGCAGGAGCACCAATAGTGGTATTACCACAAAACGTTAAGAGATACGTTGGAAGAGACGCTCAAAGAATGAACATCTTAGCAGGTAGAATTATCGCTGAGACAGTTAGAACTACATTAGGTCCAAAAGGAATGGACAAAATGTTAGTTGATGAGTTAGGAGATATTGTTGTTACAAACGATGGGGTTACAATATTAAAAGAGATGAGTGTTGAGCACCCAGCTGCTAAGATGTTAATAGAAGTTGCTAAGACACAAGAGAAAGAAGTTGGAGATGGAACAACAACAGCAGTTGTTATCGCTGGAGAGTTGTTAAGAAAGGCAGAAGAGTTGTTAGACCAAAACATCCATCCATCAGTCATTATCAACGGATACGAGATGGCAAGAAACAAAGCAATTGAAGAATTAAAAGCAATTGCTAAAGAAGTTAAGCCAGAAGACACAGAGATGTTAAAGAAAATTGCAATGACATCAATCACTGGTAAAGGAGCAGAGAAAGCAAGAGGACAGTTAGCTGAGATCGTTGTTGAGGCAGTTAGAGCTGTTGTTGATGAAGAAACAGGAAAAGTTGATAAGGACTTAATTAAAGTTGAGAAGAAAGAAGGAGCTCCAATTGAAGAAACAACCTTAATTAGAGGAGTTGTTATTGACAAAGAAAGAGTCAACCCACAAATGCCTAAGAAAGTTGAAAACGCTAAGATTGCATTATTAAACTGCCCAATTGAAGTCAAAGAAACAGAGACAGATGCAGAAATAAGAATTACTGACCCAGCTAAGTTAATGGAGTTCATTGAGCAAGAAGAGAAGATGATCAAAGATATGGTTGAGAAGATTGCTTCAACAGGAGCTAATGTTGTCTTCTGCCAAAAAGGAATTGATGACTTAGCTCAGCACTACTTAGCTAAGAAGGGAATCTTAGCAGTAAGAAGAGTTAAGAAATCAGACATGGAGAAATTAGCTAAGGCAACAGGAGCAAGAATCGTTACAAAGATTGACGACTTAACACCAGAGGACTTAGGAGAGGCAGGATTAGTTGAAGAGAGAAAGGTTGCTGGAGATGCAATGATATTCGTTGAGCAGTGCAAGCATCCAAAGGCAGTAACAATCTTGGCAAGAGGTTCAACAGAGCACGTTGTTGAAGAAGTTGCAAGAGCATTGGATGATGCAATTGGAGTTGTCAAGTGTGCATTAGAAGAAGGAAAGATTGTTTCAGGAGGAGGAGCAACTGAAATAGAATTGGCTAAGAGATTAAGAAAATTCTCTGAAACAGTTGCTGGAAGAGAGCAGTTAGCAGTTAAGGCATTTGCTGAAGCATTAGAAGTTATTCCAAGAACCTTGGCTGAGAACTCAGGTTTAGACCCAATTGACATGTTGGTTAAGTTAAGAGCTGCCCATGAGAAAGAAGGCGGAGATGTTTATGGATTGGATGTCTTTGAAGGAGAAGTTGTCAACATGTTAGAGAAGGGAGTTGTTGAACCATTGAAAGTTAAGACACAGGCAATTGACTCAGCAACAGAAGCATCAGTCATGCTCTTAAGAATCGATGACGTTATAGCTGCTGAGAAAGTTAAAGGAGAAGAGAAAGGCGGAGGAGACATGGGAGATATGGGAGGAGAATTCTAACTCCCTAACTAATAATTTTTTTATTTTAAATTAAATATTAATTTATATATATCAACCTTTGATATAAAAAACACCTTTAATTAAACGATATTTATCTCCATCAATTCCTTTTATGATTTTACCTCCAACACCAATAACATATTTTGCATTTTCTATTTTCATATTCACGAAATTAAATGTAGGTAAGATTTCAAATTTCCCTTCAAATTTTATGTTGTTGTCGAATTCTAAGGAATTAAGTAAAGTTTTTTCTTTTAGGTTTAAAGTTCTATCTGAATTTAAGTTCCATTTTTCTAATTCCTTTTCCTTCTTTTTAATTTCTTTTATGTATATTTCCATTAAACCGAATCCATATCTTGAATCCCCCCCAATGAATATTTTTAAGTTTTTTAATTCATCTTTCAACTTTTCGTCAATATTAATTAAGCCAATCCATTTTAAGTTTTCATTATTATATCCTAATTTAGTTATTTTCTCCCATAATTTCGTGTTTTTTAACGATTTCTTTGGTTTTGGTAAAACAAATTCAATTTCATGCAATGATTCATCCTTTGCTGTTCTTGTTTCGGGTAGTATTGCTGTTGAAGTGAAAGAATCAACAAATAATAATCTGAATTCTTTTTCTGATAAATACCCTAAATGAAATTCTCCATTTTTGAAATTTGGTTTTAGTATATTTTCTTTATCAAATGAAGGGTAAAAGCATGTTATTTGTTCAAATAATTCTTGATTTGTGTTTAAAGAGTTTCCTTTCATCAAATTATACGCCTTTGTTAAAGCTCCCCACATCGTTTGCCCTGGGATAAATATTCTTGTCTCTGCCAATACACCATATCTTTTATATCCAATATGGATTGGTTGTTTTTGTTCTAAGATTATTTTATACCATGTCATTAATCGTCACCTAATGCCTTTGCATGGTATCTTGCTAAGATTAATGTTCTTTCTAAGATTTCTTTGAAGAATAATAGGTCATTTATGTCATTTGATAATTTTTGGAAATATTCCTCATAACTTCCATCATTTAAGGTTGTTTTTGTATATTTCATGAGGGGTTCTATCTTTTCAATAAAAATCTTATCAATTTCCTTTGATTTGCAATAAACCCAATATGCATAAACTCCATCATTTGATAAAACTCCTAATGCCTTTTCTATCTCATTTTTGTATTTTTTCCATTCTTTTTCTTCTTTCTTCATATTTTCAATTTCTTTGACAATTTTAAAAGCTACATTATTAATCATCATTTCCAGATTTCCCATTAGAACCACCATTTTGGTTATTACAAACATTATTAATCATACTAATTCAATCTTTAATCTTCCAAAGCCTCGTGTAGTCATTCCCCCGATTCCTAATGTCTCAAAGAATATTTTTGAGTCCTCCAATGCGTTTTTTATTTGTTCTATTGTTGGTAATGGTTTTAATTTGTTAGTTTTGTCATCATTAATTTCTTCAAATGGCTTTTTGTCAAAGATTCTTATTTTTCCATAAAATATTGTTCCCCTTGGAATCGCCTCTGATGTAAATAATGCCCCTTCCTTTGCCGTTCCTGTAATTGGATCTATTGAAACAGAAGTTCTAACCTCTAAGTTTGAGTTGATTATTTGGGAAATTAAGTTGTCTGGAACGATTATTATATCATTTTCATCAATTCCAAAGTTTTCTTTTATATAATCTATGTTAATGTTTATTCCTTTTTTCTTATAAGGTAGATATAACCAACCTAAATTTATATGCCCTTCAGTTTTACCTTTTTCTATTTCTTTAAGCACAAAAACAATATCTTTTGATTCTCCTTTGCCATCTTTTGATTCTTCATTCAATAAACCAGCATCTTCTAAAATTCTTTTAGAAGTTATCCATTTAACTCCTAACCTTGTATAAACTGGGAAGAATAAGATATTCAAATCAGAGAAATACGTTAATCCTTGCCATGAAACATCTTTTTTAGAGAAACCAAATGCTTTACATACAATACATCTTCCACAATGTCCAGTTTTTTCATTTTTCATTTCTTCTAAACTTAAACTTGACTTATCATCCTGTCCAGCACATTTTATTCCCGTATATCTGTTTTCTTCAAATAAAATCCAATCTTTATCTTCATTATTTTCCAATTCAAATAATTCTTCAATCTTTTTCTCCTTTCTTTCATTTTTATTAACCCTATATTTATCTTTAAAATATCCTTGCAATTT
Organism: Methanocaldococcus vulcanius M7; assembly: GCF_000024625.1. Classification (NCBI taxonomy): domain Archaea; kingdom Methanobacteriati; phylum Methanobacteriota; class Methanococci; order Methanococcales; family Methanocaldococcaceae; genus Methanocaldococcus; species Methanocaldococcus vulcanius. The sequence continues at coordinate 1,298,053 of NC_013407.1, read as the reverse complement.
CAAAGCTACATAATACCTCCAAGTTCCAGCCAAACTTGACCCTGGAATTTTTGGGATTTTTGTTGTTGGGTCTCTTACTATGGTGTTATCAACTCTCCCAATTGTATAACCCCCAGTTCCAATATATATTGGGTCTGTTGCCATTGCATAAACGTTTATTTCTTTTATAAAATTATTATTTGTCATTCTTCCACCCCACTATAACATTTTTAATATAATCTTCTGGAATTCCATGTTCTTTAGCACCTTTTACACAAGTATCAACGTATTCTTTTGTAGGTTTTCCAATAGGCTCTCCTTCTCTAAGATAGACATAAGCTTTAATCTCTATATTCTTATTTACACAGAAAACAGTTATTTCTTCCCTATCATAAGTTATAGGATATCCCTCCTGTCTATCTAAAGCTTTTAAGTCATCTTCGGAGATTTCATATATAACACCCCACACAATTTCTCTATTTTTTGGAACTATGTTGGCTACAGTACCTCCCCAACCTCTGGAATAACCATCATAAACAAACTTATAATCTTTGATATAACCAATATCTACAAATTTTGGATTTTTGCAGTTCTCTTTTATCCTTTCTTCACTCATATTTGAACCATAGGCAAAATAATACATTCTATCCTCCACTTATACTGCTTTTAATCCCTTATGCCAAAATTCAAACATATCTATGAACATTTGCATTTTATCTTTGTCTATTTTGTCTATTAACTCATCTCTGAATTTTTCTAAGTTTTTATTCTCTAAATTAGTATCAATGCCAAATATCTCACATAAATCTTTAATCACTGTTTCATTAGATTTTTTGTTTAATTCTAAGGTATTTATGAAATTTGTAGCTAAGAACTGTTTTATTGACTCTTTATATCCATCGTCCCAATCTTCTAAGCATTTATAAATTATATTAACCAATTTTTGAAGTTTTGAAGGTCTGTTTTTAAAGATTTCTTTGAATTTAATAAATTTCTTCCAATCTTCTAAGTTGTATGGTCTGTTAGATTTTAATGGGATGATTCTTTTTCCTTTGTAGTATTCAATATCATTTCTTCTAACATTTGAATCTAAAATCTCAAAATCAAAGGTATTTGGGTAGATATAAAATATTGAATTATCTTTCCCATTTGTTGTAGTAATCCATTTTAAGCTATTTTCATTAGGCTTTAAGTAGAATTGATATGTTTCATTATCTCCGTCCCATTCATAGAGGGAGTAATATTCTTCAGTGTTATTTGCCAATTCTTCTCCCCTAACATATTTGGAATAAAGCTCTTTTTGTATTGATTTTAATGATTTTCCATCAATTTCTGTTTTAATATCCTCTAAGTTTTTTAAATCTCTTCTAATTTTTCTTAAAGCCTTTATTCCAATGTATAATGGGCTTTTATAGTGTTGTATTATAACACCAATATGCAATGGCAGTTTTCCATAAACCCATTTAAAGTTCTTGTAATATTCATTTTGAATCTTTTCAATTAATCTTGGAATGTATTCCGCTGGAATTATAAACTGCCATGAAATTGGTGTTGGTTTGATTATTGAGAAATATAATTTGTAATCTAATAAATTAATGTTATTTTCATCCAATTCAATTTCTATGTTATCTCTTTCGTTTTCTACACTTTTCAATTTAATTTTTCTTAAGTTAAGTTTTTCCATCAATTTCTTTTTGTCATTTAATATTTTATTCAATTCTTTGAGGTTTTCTTCTTTTTCTTTGTTATTTAGTAGTTTTTTAATTTCATTATTTCCAACAACTTTTAAAAACTGCTCAATGGATGTAATTAAATATAACTTATTTCTAATTTTCCAGAAACAAATATTTCCATACCTGTATTCTCCATCTGGTTTTTCATCTTCATCTAATTGAATAATAATTCTTTTTCTTCTCCATTCTGGAATTTCCAATATATCAATTAAGTTATTTTCCAAATCTTCAAAGAATTCTTTTGTAGTTTCCCAAATTCTTCTCAATCTTGCTGGTGAAGGATTTTTCCTTAAAAGGAATTGTAAGATTAATTTTGATAAGAATTCAATATCTTCGTCTGTTAGGTTGTTCCAATGGATTTTTCTTTCATCAAAATCTATTGCTGAAGGATTTAATAAGTTGTTTTTGATAAACTCTTCCCATCTGTCTCCTATGGATCTTTCTAAAATCAATTTATTAATCTGATCGTAAAAATATATAAAAGATAATACCCCCCTTATGTCATCATAACTAAGGCCATTAATACTGAAAGTTCCATCTTCATTGAATTTTATTGGTAGGTCAATATTATAATCTGTCTGTAGTTTTACTAAGTAATTTTTAGATATTTCTTTAAGAGAAGGTAATCGTTTTATGAAATTTAATTTTTCTGTTTTTCTTTTTCTTTGCTTTTTAGATAAATTTTGATTTTGGAGTTCATTTTCTAAATTAATAATTTCAGTGTTAATTTCAATAAAACTTTTGTTTAAGATATCATCAGTTTTGTTAATTAGTTGATTATATATGTGTTTTATAGAGCTATCAAACAAATTAAGGAAGTCTTTTATATCTTCTTTGTTTTTGTAGAACTCCTTCAACTTCGTCATAATTTTCAAATTATTAATGAAGTAATTTTTGGAATTATTCAATAAATTTTTAATGAGATCATAAAAATTATTACAATCTTCTTCTCTAACAATCAAACTATTCAACAAATTTCCATTCAACCACTCTTTCAACTCAAATTTCAAAGTAATCAAAGCAATTCTTCCATTTTCATCTTGCAATTCATCAATCCATATTGTTTCATCGTTTAAATTTTCAACCCATTTTTTAATTCTTCCATGTTTATCATCATGAATCCTCTTATAACAAACATCACACATTGGAATTTCATCTCTTTTTCTATCTTTTGAAACAAATCTTTCACCACAAACTTGACAAACCCAAATTTTTCCTTCAAAATAATCATCAAATTGTCTTTTTAATGAATAATCAGCTCTTAAAAAGTTTTCTTTTGCTTTTTCAAGTAAATATCCTAAATTCATTAAACCTCTTGAAGGTTTTGTTAAAATGATTGTCGGATAAACTTCATCACCAAATTTTTCTTTAAAAATCTCTAAAATTTCTCTTTTTAATTCTCTTTCTTCATTTTTTAAATTTTTATCCAGTTCATATAAGTTTTTATCAATTTTATCTCCAACGATACATTCTGGAACTAAGAAATAGATTCCGGTTTCATCTCTATAGATTTCATTACCTAACGCCCATTTATCTTCAATTAAATCTTTTATTTCTTCATCAACTTTATTTGCTGTTTCTCTATACCACTGTATATGTGCAACTTTTAATCCTTTCTCTGCCAAACCTAATTTGTCATATTGTATTCCTAAGATCGACCATTTAATATCCCTATAATCAAATTTAGATAAATCTTTAAGTTTTGAATTGTCTAAAAATAATCCAGCTAATGATGCCTTAAACATCGTTGTTGCCATATATGCTTGATCATATAAGGATGTATCATTAACTGGAAAACGACTATCTGACGGTGTAAATCCATATAATAATTTAATTAAGGCATAAACTTTTCTTCTGATTTTTGATACATCACTACAAGTTTTTAATTTAGATAAAACCTGTTGTAGATCATCTTCATTATCTAATTCTTCAAAATAGTTATCGTCTTTTAATTCCAGTATTTTTTTAATCTCATCTTTGTAATCGAAAACATTATACTTTGAAATATAATCTCTCAAATCATCCAACTGCTTTTCGTTTATTAATTTTTTTAATGTTCCAAAGGAATTTGCTAAGTAAGGATAATTTCCCTTTATGTGATTTCCTTCTTTAGGAGATCCTTTTTCAATTCCGGAATTTAGACCTTCTGAAGATCCATATAGCACTTGTAAAATTTTTTTTGGTTCATCATTTAATTTAACTTTCCTCCAATTTTCTCTCCACTTCGTAGTTATAAAATCATTTAAAACATTTATCTTGTTTATTATATTTCCATTTTTGTCCTTTATTTCCAATCCTTCAATATTTACATCTAGATCATTAAAAAATGTCTTTAGTAGATTTTTTATTTCTCCATCTCTATTTTGATACTCTGGTGTCACTCCTTTAAAATATTCGCTATTGACATATTGCCACCAACTTACAAAAGTTTTATCTAAAAGTGTGAATGGACTAACGATTTCAGCTTTTAATACTTCATTTTTATTATTCAATAAATTATTCACATCTATTGCCATCCCCCCACCCCTCTGGAATTTCTATCTCTTTATTAGAATAGACTACTTTTTCTTTTATTTCAAAAGTTCCCCACCCAAGTTTTGTCTTTGCCCCCACTCCTAAACCAGCAACTTTTTTAATACATTCACATAGAAATCTCAAATCTTTTTCAACTTCTTCTTTTAATTTATCATCTTTCTTTAAAATCCCATCAAAAGGAACATAAACAATCTGCAAAATTCCTTCTACCCCTTTTGGAACAACCTCATAATGAATTGGATTTGTTCCAGCCCTTGTTTTTCTACTATGAGGATTTATAACTTCTAAACTTAATCTATCAAAGTAAGTTGGATAAAATACAACCTTTCCTTTCTTTGCTTCGTAGTATTTCTTTTTATCCTCTTCATAATTAAATATATTTCTAAAATTTGGGTCAAAATGTTCCTCAATAATTTTTTTCCAGTCTTTTTCTATATTATCAAATTCTACAGCAACATTCAAGTTAAATATTAAATATTTAAGTAAGGATTTTTTCAATTCATCTTTGTTTTTGTTTTTCAAGAGATTTATCAACTCTCTAAACTCTTCGTTTCCAGTTCCAAAGATTCTTAAATAACTAAAAACATAATCCCAAAATTCTTTTTTGTCAATATTTTCTTTAATTAATTCTCTTCCAGCATTTGCTATTGCTCCTTTCCAACCACTCCCCCTAATCATTGGAACTTTAAAAACTTTCTCTTTCAATACTGGATTTTGAATCAAGTAAAATTCTTCATCATCTCTTGAGAAATATGGCTGGTTTAATTCAAACTTAACCCAAATTCCAAAGGAGTATTTTGGATGTTTTTTAATAGTATTTTTAAGGTCTTCTTCTGAAGAAAATATAGAAATCTTTCTGATCATCTCTAAATTTTCATCTTCTGAGAATTCAAAGATTTTTGAATGACCAATTATTTCATTTTTAAAATAAGTCAAAGGAAAATCTTTTAAAGTTTCGAGAGATTTGTATTTTTTTAGAGTTTTAAATAGATTTCCCCTAAGATTATTTTTTTGAATCTCATGATCAAATTTTATTTTTAAGAACGGGAAATCTTCTATTAATTTTTCAAATTTATTGTCAATTGCTATTGGTTTATTATTTCGTTTAAATAAATAATTTTCTATTTTGCCATAATTCTTTGGCTTAAAATAATATTTCATATATAGAAAGTATTCTGATAGGTTAGTTATTTTCTCAACATTTATTTCAATTAAGGCATCATACTTAGACATTGGTATCACCTTTTATATTTAAAATTCCGGTAATTGAGATGAATCCTCCTTTTAATTTTCTATCATCTTTATCTTCATAAATATACGGCAAAATCTTTGATCCTTCCGTTGGATTGTTATATCCAAAAATTTGATGTCTTTCATTATTATCCCCACGATCTTCTTTGTGCCCCTTTCTTCTTAGTGCCCTGATTTTTATTAGTTCTTTAATAATGTCTTTAAAATTACCCTCAATTTGATTTTTTAGAATTAAAATTTTATTTTGTATTTTTAATAAGTCATTAAAACTACCAATCTCTTTACTATTTTCATTGTTAATGTTCTCTACAATATCATTAAAATCAAAATCTTCGTATTTTTCAATTTTTCCATTTTTTACAGATTTTATAAAATTACTTAATTCAAATGTAGTTTTATCTTTGTCCCAATCATTATTCAGAATTTTAACCCTACCATACCCAATATTCCATTTTCCACCAATATAGCCATATTTCTCAATAAAATTTAATAAGGGAATTAAAACAGCATCTTTTATTGTTTTATCAGTTTCAAAAGTTACTTCAAACTTTCCATAAAAATAGGGATCTGAAAAATACCAAACTGACCAATCTTTTTTAAAATTATTGTTATCTCCATTGTATTTTTCTTTAATAAACTGATGATAATCATTTTTTGTTCGCCATTCTATTATATTTTTGTCACCATTATCTTTTTTAATTCCAATAGCATAAGGTAAATTTAATCTATTTCCAAAACAATAATCTTCTATTGGTTCAATTTTCTTTATCTTAATCCTCCCTCTCCAACCAGTGCATCCAAAAATCCTTGAAGGTAGTGAAATTCCTAATTCAGATAAGATTTCATCAGTTAATTTTTCAATGTTATACTCTTCATCATTCTTCAATTTTCTATTAATTTTGTCTTCTAATTTCTTTTGAAAATCTTTGTAATTTAATTTTTCACAAGGTTTTCCTTCGTTATCAAAATAGTTATCGTTGACAATTCCATTAAAATAACACAAAACTTCAAACCAAAATCTTAAACTTCCTATAATAGATGAAGATCTTATCTCAATACACTGTCCCCACGCATTACTTGTCCATAAGGGAGTTAATGTTTTAAACTTAACATTTAGTTTAGACATTATTTCACACCTGAATAATTTTTGCTTTTAATCAAAATCCAAAATGTTACTAAAATATTATATTTTCTGATTTTTGAGTATATAAACATTGTTTTAAATTAAAATAAATATTTATATATACTAAAAATGTAATAAGTATCTCTTTTTTTCAGCGATATTCATGTTATTATAATATCTGCTAACATCTATTTTTTCTCCGTTTTTAATTAGATAAATTTTTCTATCTTCTTTGTTGAGAGGTTTATAAATTTCAAATAATATTGCATTTTTTTCATCTTTTCCAAGGTTACAGACGATATATAAATAATACTTATCTTCATTTTCCATAGCAAATTTATATTCTGCCTCTGTAAGTTCTGCAATTGGTAACAATCCTTTATGCCCCTTTACTTCAATGTATTTTTCCTTTCCATTTTCAATAACCTTTATATCATAATGCTCATGTAGGGAAACATCCAAAACATCCCAAGTTTTGCCTTTATTTTCATATCCATATTTATTTGCTAATCTTTTTTCTTCGATATTCATTACAATGTTCATTGCCAATTTTTCAATCTTTACAAGTTCTTCAAGGGGGAGAAAATTTCTATCCATTGCCTTTAAATCATTTTCATTTGGCATAATAATATTGTCTTTATCTAAACCTAAATTATTTATAATATCTAATGGGATGATTTTTTCAATTAAAAACTCATTCTCTGGTAGGTAATCAATAATTACTGGTTTATCTACAACCACTTTCAAGTTCTTAAATAATTTGTCATCTTTTAAACCTGAGTTCTTAAGGTCTTCATAATTTGATATTCTTTTATTTATATTATTTACAAAGTTATTTCTAACATAAGCGAAAATATTTCCCTTAATAGCCAATATCTGCTTTTCGTAAGGTTTTTCTATGTAGTTTGTGAAAAATAACTCTCTGCTAAAAATTGATATAAGATATTTTAATACTTCAACACCTGTCATTAATTTAACATTCTTTTCTCTATGTGCTATCACTGGAATTTCCCAGACACCTTTATTATCTTCAGTCAATACCTTTACAAAAAATAAATAATCCCTATTTTTAAATGGACTTTTTACAACGATTCTTGATACTTGTAAGTCATCATCATTTTTTGATTTTATAATTTGATACAATTTATTTTGGGAATGTATATTTCCATTTAAGATTTTCTCTTGATAATATCTCAAAATCTCTTCAATCTTTCCAATCTCTAAGTAATTTTCGTTTTTGATAAGTTTTAAAACTTCCTTTTTAATTTCTTCAGCACGTTCTTCTGGAAAAATGTTCATCATTTTTAGTTTATTTCTAATAATTTTTAGTGTTCTGACAATTTCTTCTGTATAATCTCCTAGATTTCCAACTATTGCTGAAATTATAATATCATATTCAGACAAGTTTTTTATGTATGCAAATTCTTCTAAGTTAAATAAATTTTCAGCATTTGCAATATATATCTCCTTACCTATTGCTAATTGATTATCAAGTGCATTTTTAATATTCATAATTTTTTTATAAAGGTTGTTAAGCAGTTCTAAATCCATTCTATTTGAAAGGAAAATATTATAAACAGAGACATCTTTTTCTTGCCCTAATCTCCAAACTCTACCAATTCTCTGTTCTAATTTTATAGGACTCCATGGAGAATCATAGTTTATCAAAACACTCGCAATTTGTAAATTAAGCCCTTCAGAAGCAACATCTGTAGCAAGTAAAATTTTTCCACAATCTTCAAATTTTTTATTAATATTCTCTAACAGATTTTTATTTTCTCCTGAAAGCGTTAATATCTCATTTGTATCTATGTTAATACCATAGTTATCTAAATACTTAGGCAGATTTTCTTGAAGATATTTGAGAGTATCAACATATTCAGTAAATACAACAATTTTTTCATTGTTTCTAATATGTTCTGCAATAATTTTTGCTAAAGCGTCAATTTTACTATCTTTTTTGACTATGATGTTAGTTGTTGTTTTAAGGAGATTTTCAAATAAGTTTTTCTGCTCCTTGTTTAGGTAGGGAGAATATTTATCAACAATATTATTTATTATGTCAGATATTTCCATATAGTCCTCAAATTCCATTTCTTCAAAACTTAATGAGAAGAGGTTTTGAATGTCCTCTGACACATCAATATCGTCAGTTTTTAAAATGTTAGTTTTTATAATCCTATTCAGTGTTTCAATTGCTGCTTTATAACTTGAAGATGCTCTCTTCCCCAAAATTACTGCTAAAAGTGATATTGGAGAGTTTCTTTTTGTATTTTTCAATATATTTTTAAGTGTCTCTTCAAGAAGGGTAAAAAATCTTTTTTCCTCTTCTGATAAATCTACTACCACTGCATTAAATTTGCAATCCTTAAAAACTCTTTTAGTCCCGAGAGCATTTACTAATTTTTTCGTCCTTCTAAAAACTAATATATCATGGGTTTTAGAGTAGAAATTTTGAGTATTTAATTTATCAAAATCATCTATAAGTGTAGGGTCTAATAATTTTAGTCGATATAGGTAATCTTGAGGGTCTCCTCTATGTGGAGTTGCAGAAAGTAAAAGCATATTTCTTACTTTTTTTGAAAGCTTTTCAACTAATTTTCCTCTTTGAGTGTTTTTGGTGATGTTGTGGGCTTCATCAACAATAACTAAATCCCAATCAATTTGCAATATTTTATCAACATACCTTTTTGCAAGGTCAATTGAAATTATGATATAAACAGAATCATAATACTGCAAAGAACTTTTAATATTATTTATATCATTCCCATCTTTAATAATTCTTGGAATTCCCCCAACTCTCTTTATCTCTGCCTCCCACTGTTCTCTTAAAATTTTTGGAGTTAAAACCAAAATCTTTTTTATTCCTTCTTTTAGTTCTAAATATCTCGCTATTGCAAGCGACTCTATTGTTTTACCTAAGCCAATCTCATCCGCAATTAAAAAACGAACTGGGCGGAGAAGCATGGCATTATATAAAAGATGAATTTGGTGTATGAATGGTTTTATTTCTTTTTTTGAGGTTGGATGATTTAAAGCATAAAAGAATAGTAAGGGATTATGCAAAAATATCTTTTTTGTGAGATAGTTTTTTATTTTATCTTGCAATTTTCATCCCCTCTCTCTTAAATTTAAATTTCTTCAACCTCCAAAAAGTATTTTGCAATTTTTAATAGTTTTCTTCTATTGTTATATTCCCAATATCTATTTCTAAAAGTTGATGCCCAATAACGTAAAGACAATGATTCCATAGAGAGAATGTGGTCTTCTAATTTTCCCCACATTGTGTTATCTTTTAATGCCTGCATAACCATGGCATAAACAAATAATCTCAGATATGCATAATCATCATCAGTTTTTAATGTTATCCTTTTTTTACCAGAAACTTCAAAGCCAAGGTGTTTAGCAAAATTAATAAACTCTGGAAGGAATACTCTTGCAGTCCCCTCAATTTTACCTTTTATATATTTGCCATCTTCAAGAGGTATTACTGGGATAAACTCTGCCAATTTTTGTTGTTTTACAATCGGTAATTTTATTGGTTTAATATATTTAAGCTTAACCATATATTGAGTGTTTCCTTTCACAGCATCACCTCACAAAAAAGAGAAATGATAGGAAAAATATATACTACAATATAAAAAAGCTACTTAAAATCAACATTTCTTAATTTTAAATACTGCTTTTTTATTTAAGCATCTAAGTTTCTCAAATATTAAGTCGTCAATTTTTATTTCTTCTGTAAAAATAATATCCACATCTAACATCGCTTTATGGTCTAAAACTCCCTCTATCTCCTCAATAATGTATTTTACAACATCGAGAGATAAATTATTGAAGTCCGCCTTAAAGTGTTCATCATTTTCAATAATAAGGATTCCTCTAACTTTGACATTTAAGTTTTCGGGAATAATGTTTAAGTCATCTGAGGATTTAATGCCTCTTATTTCTAATAATTTTCCTCCTTTTAGGTCTTCAGACAATTCATGAACTTCTACAATATCAGTTCTTGGAATAAGAGTTATTTTATCTGTCTTTACAATGCCATCTTCCGATATTGCCTTTATCTTATAAGTTTTCTTAGCTTCAGGGATTTTAATGTGCCATGTAGTTTCGTAAGGAACTTTTCCGTGGTCTATATCTAATTCCCCTTCGTCAACTTCAAGATTCACTTCAAAATCATTGCCTTTTAACGGCGTTATTATTACTTTTACATCTACATTTTCTCCCGGCTTTCCTTCAATATTATGCCTATCCAATTTTAAAGAAAATTCATTTCTTTCTCCAATAATTTTTTCCTCAGTTTTTCTTACTATATAGCCGTTTATTACTAAATCCACAAATTCGGGCTTAACAACAAATCCATCTTCCGTCTCTTCAACAAGTTCTCTTAATGGCAGTGACTCATCTTCTGAAATATAAACTTCATACCAAACTTTTATATATCTATTACCAACCACTTCATCCTTTTCTTCTTTTAAAATATGATTTATTTGTTTATTTAATGCCTTTATTTGAGGTAATATAATATCAGTATCTTTTATATCATCGAGAGGAACTCCTGCCTCATCATAATTTGGTAGAGATTGATGGATTCTTTTGAATAAAATTCTTCCATCTCTCTCAATACCAATTTTTAAGTCCTTAACTCCCTCTTTTATCGCCTCTTTTAATTGATCATCCGTAATAAATGGAAGTTTTGTGTTTGTTCTTATTATGCTTTTAAGTTCTGAAAACATTATTGGTTTATTAAAAGTAATATTTACCTCATTTAAATAATACTCGAGACCTTCGAAAGTTAGTTTTTTGGGGATTTTTCCCCATTCAATCAGTGCAGAATAGACATTTTCAAGTATTGATTTGGAGGTTGGGGTGGCATTAACGATTTCCACATCATTATCTTTAGGATATGCAACTTTTTTAAATACACTTGCTACAAACTCATCAAACTCTGCTTTTGTATCCTCCTCAATACTTCTTACCATACTTGTCTGTATCTGAACAACCTCCTCCCCATACGACTTATATTTTGCTTTAATATCTCCTTTTACTTTATCACAAGCCATTATACGGGCAGTTATTTCAAACAATTTGTCTATGGATTTATCAGCATAGCAAACAGTTATTGTATTTCTATATGTTCTCGTTCCAGTTCCATACTGATAAATTATCCTATAAAGCAGGGACTTATCAACATCATCCCTTATGAGTATTTGCAATTTATAATCCTCAGTATCTTGGAATTCTTGGGGGTCTCTTGAAACAACAATATTAGATTTTTTGAAGAATGATATATTATTTTCAATTCTTCTGGTTCTTAAACCTCTTCCTTCAACAGCAAATTTTTTAACGAATTCCTCAAGTTTCTTATGAACACTAACTATATTAAGAGTTAATAATTCCTCTTTTTTGCTTTCAATCATTTGAGATACATTTGCAACTCTCCAAAACCAGAAAATTCCATCTTTTTTAATTAAATATATAAATGATGAGCTTTTTTCAATTTCATTTATGGTGTTTATAATATCTGTTAATTGCAATGCATGTTTTTCAAAGAAGTTGATTTCATAAACAGCCCTTGCAAGGGTATCTTTTTTTGGAAAACCCTCAAGCGGTATTGGAGAATCATAAGGATAGGTTTTTAAGAATATATATCTTAAGATAATCTCTGCCAATTCCGGCTTTGAAAATCTTTTAAATTTTTCAGCAGATAAATCTACATCCAACACTGCTCCTCCATAGTCAGCAAATACTTGATTTCTTCCAAATAATATTCCTCTCAGTTTTTCATTTTTTGGGTTTATGTGGTAAGGCATTATCAAGGTTGGGAGGTCTTCTTCTTGTAATAAACTTCTTATAACAATTCTTGTTATTCTAACCATATCTCTTGTTTTTTGTAAGCCCCCTCTTTCAACTATGGTTCTTAACGTTGCTATATAGTCAGGATGGAATGGATATGTTTTTGACAAGCTTTCTTCAAATCTTCCAAATATTTCAGTGTTTGAATAAATTTCTCTGTATTTTTCAATTATTTTTTCTTTAAAATCGTCATCTATTTTTTCAAAAATCCTTTTCTTTAAAATTTCAACAATTTCTCCTCCAGAAATACCTTCAGTTCTTAATGGAGAGTAGAGTTCCGCCCCTCCAACTCTTTCAACAGCCCTATGTAGAGAAAGGACTATTTCTTTATTATATCCCTTTTCAACTTTTTCTCCATCTTTTTCCATTGGTAAGGTTAAAATCATAATGCTGTCGGTTCCAATTAAAGCAGTTGATAAAGTGTCAAAGAACTTGCAGATATTTTTTGCGTATCTTCTATCATCCTCATTTCCACTGTTGTATAAGTTGTCTATATAATGAACAATCTCATCAACTAAAAACACTACTTTATTTCCTTTTAAAAGCTCTCTTAAGGTTTCTATATCGGGAACTGTTAAGTTTTTATCGTCATTTTCAACTATGGAATATTTTCCTAAGCAATGCCCTATATATCCCCATAATGTTTTAACTTTATAAGCACCAAAGTTTAATGGACTGCTTGGCTGTCCTAATTTTCCTTTACCATATATTGGAAGTATTTTTATATTTTGAGTTTGAAGGTCTTTTAATTTCAATCCAATACTTTTTATCTTCTCCTTTTTATCTTCAGTGTAGTCCTTTAAAGTTTCATCATTTACAAGAGAGTTAGGATTATTAATTGCATGATAGATTGTTAATATTGTATGTGTTTTTCCCCCTCCAAAGAGAGAGTATATTAAGAATATATTATGCCTTTCTTTCCCACTTAAAGTATTTATTAATCTATCAAGTATCTGCAACATAGAGTCAGTAAAGTATGTCCTTTTAAAAAACTCTTCTGAGTTAGTATAAATTTTATGAGCAGTTTTGTTAATAACGTCCCCCAATTCAGGGGCTACTTGCATGTCTAATGTCTCATCTAAAACATCCTCCCAAACTTTTAATTTTTGCATAATAATCTCCCCCTCTATTTTTTAGATGACTTCTTTTATAGCATGCCATTCAATTATAGAAGTTGGTTTGATTATGCCATTTATTACGTCATAGAATAAAATCTCATTTTCCACTAAAAACTTAAACTCTTTAATTAAGTCCCTTTTAATAATCTCATAGTCATTAACTTTAATATTATCCTTAAACTTGCCCAGTATCTCATATGTCTTACTTTCATCCAAATCATCTGGCATACTTGCTATTAAAAATCTTAATCCATCTGCTTCAATATTTATCCACTGCTTTATAGTTTGTTCAACGGATAAACCTAATTTCTTATTATTTATCAACTGAGAGATTTCATAAGGTAATGATAGATAATTTAGGCAATAGTTTATCTCTCCCTCATTAAAGCCCTCTTCTTTTAAAATATTTCTTATAGTTCCTTCTCTTAACCAATCAATTAAATAATATTCAGAAGCATTTTTTAACGTAGAGTTTCTATAAATTTCCTCTATAAACAAAGTATCTGAAGTTAAGCATATAACATGACAGAGATGTTTTGCCTTGGTTAAGGATACAAAAAGATTAAATAACTCATTCAACAATGACTTATCTCCTTTCCCGTTTTCGTTAAAGTAAATACTCTTCAACTTCTGCAACTCATCTATTATTAAAACTGGTTTTTTATCATCTTCAACAACTGCTTTGATACTCTCTTTTATCTTACTAAAAACATCATTTAATTTTACATTGTTGAAGTCAAATTTCTCTTCAACTCCAAACTTCCATATTTTTAAATTAATTTCAAACTTATTTAGTAGATACTTTTTATCTCCTTTTTCAAAAAATATCTCCAAAAACTCTTCCTTTGTTGGTGTAGCATATTCCCTCAAATCGTAGTAAAAGAATACTAAATCATCTTTTTTAGATAACTCTTCAATAACTCTAAGCATTACTGTTGTTTTTCCAGACGATTTAGGACCATAAACAAAAAGTATAGAATTTGGCTCTAATTGGCAATAGGTTTTTAGATAATGCAATTCTTTTTCACGATTATAAAACTTCATATTATCACCAGTTGGACATTAATTGGGGCTAAAAGCCCCAACTTATAACCAATTATCAAAGTTTTTAAAATTAAATAAGGCACTAATAGAAGCCCTTTGGGCTTCTAAATATTCCTTAAAGTAAATATATTCCCTTTGATAATTGGTTAATGGACGTGAGGTATCCACACCATAGAGGGGCTACGCCCCTCTATTGGGATACTCCCCAAATCTTGCTAATTTACACCTCCGAGCGTAGCGAGGAGGTGTTAGTTTTTGATGAAACTTTCTTAAAGTTTCATAACAATAGGAGGTTTCTTCCTATGGGTTTTTAGATAGTTGAGTTCTTTCTCCCTATCATAGAATTTCATAATTTCACCATAATTATATAAAAATTTAGATTTAAAATGCTTTTCCTTCTAAGAATCTCACTAATCTCCTTATTAGATAGATTTCGTATAGTTTATTTTTTTGTAGGATTTTATCTATTTCGCTGTCTTTTTTGCCTGCATATATTTCCTTAAATACGCTTTCATAGTATTTGTTTATTAGTTTGGCGATATTTATTGCCTCTTCGGTTTCTGTTGGGTGTTTATCTTTTAACTCATCAAGTTTTGATTTAAAGGCATCTATTGGATAAGCAAAGGCATAGTATTCAAGTAAGTGGAGGATGTCTATTGATGTTTTTATTTCTGGATTTGTTGGGTTTATGTTCTTTTCAATTAAAAACTGATAGAGATGTTTGTTGTTGAGTTCTTTTATTAGGTCTGGAGAGTTTAAAGTAAAGCCTTTACCATCTTCTTTTATTAGTTTGTATTCAACTGCTGTTTTTGCATCAATGCCAGTTGAGATATTTAGCAATATTAAATCACCACTACCTAAGGTTTTATTTCCAAATAGGATTTTATAAGTTGTATAGAATAGGGCAGGTTTTGATGTAATTTTTAAAGTTCCTTCTTTTTCTTTTGAAATGGCATCTATAATGCTATATATTGTTAATGGATAGACATACTTATCGAGGATGTCTTTTGTTGTTAGTTTTCCTTCTGGACTTACAATTTCATTGTATTGGGTTATCTCCTCTAAGATACCAGCCATTACTCCATATAGTAAGTCCAAATCATGCTGTCCGTGTTTTATTAATAGTTCTGCTGTTTGTTTTCCTTTATCTCTTAATTTTGGTATTAAGGTTGAGATTAACGCCTTATCTTTTAGAGTTTTCTTTTTCCAGACGGCAATTATTGAAGTGTCTAAGGAGAGTTTGCCTCTTGATACAATGCTTTGCTTTGATTCTGTTGTTAGAGGTAAAGCCCTTGTTATCGTTAGCTTTGCCCTCTTCCAACCTGCCTCTAAAAGATTTGCCCATGAGTCGGGATTTGTGTGTGCGTAATATGTTATTAGCAAACCATCATCTTTTAAGTGGTTTTTCATTGATATGAATGCTTGTGAGAAGAGATTTTCAAAGTGTTGCTTTGCTATTTCTCTTTGTTCTTTTTTACCGCTTCCAAATCTACCAGCATTTTCAGAAACCTCTTTTTTAGCAAAGTCCTGCCATTGTGTTTTTATCTCTTTGTATTTTTTACCTATCTTTTTGAAGAATGCCTCTTTATGGTATCTTGGAATTAGTTTATTGTTTTCAACATCAGACAAAGCCCTTTTAAGCCAAACATAATAAAAGTCAGATAGTTCAGTGTAAGGAACATCATCGGCATAAGGAGGGTCGGTAACGATAATATCAAACTGCTCCCCTAAGTTTAAAGAGGTTGCATCTCCTTGAATGATTTTTATGTTTGAGGAGTCATTATTGATTTTATTGAAATAATCATCTAAGTTATTTGGTTTATGTGAAAGTGCAGAGGTTAGATATTCCAATGATTTTGGAAGAGTGTAAGTATATCCTTGTGTCCAAGAACCAGTCCATTTTGTAAAGGGATTAGATTCCCAAAAATTCCAATTTACAGATATTCCTCTTGTAGATAAAGTATTTGCCATTATAAGTGATGCATTCCATCTCGTTGAAATTGAATTGTAATCAATATATTTTAATAAATTTAAACTCAAATAAGTAGCAATTGCCTCCGAATACTTAAATGCTCTCTCCTCACTCCAGCCCTCTTTAATCTTCTCCTCTTCAACCTTTTTTCCAACTTCTCTAATTAATCTTGTAATTTTTATCAAAGTTAATAACTGCCTTGGATTGAAGTGCTTTTCCCAAGTAGTTAATCCCCAAGTAATAGTTTTAATATCCCCTCCCATTCCTTTTGAACCCCAAGGTGCTACTGGTTCATTTGGCACATCAACATCTCCACTTTCAATTAATCTCTTAACCTTCTCCTTAGCAATCTCCAATTTTTTATTATCCTCTAAGGTTGCCTTTTCAAAAATCAAATCTCCATCTTCAATCTTAACCTTAACCAACAACCTCTGCCTTGCAAATCTCTCATCTCCTTCATGATATTTCTTTAAAGCAAATTTTACATAGAACTCTAATTCCTTACCCTTAACCTTATTTAAATAGTGATTTCCTTCTTCATCTGCAAATTTTATTAAGTTGCCACAAAATAGACATGTTACTTGACTCTTCCTTGATTCAATATTGGCATTTGGCACTTCAAACTCTAAACTATCAATCTTTATTTTATTCTTATCAACCTTTGCATTTTCTAAGCTTAAATTATTCTCCTTAGCTATTTTATTAACATCAACAACCTCTATATCAATGCCATCCTCTGTTTTAACTGCCTTCATAAAAGCCAATCTTTTATAGCCTTTCTTAGAATCTTTAACTCTTGCTAACCAATAATTTCCTATTAAAGGAGTCCATCTACCACAGTGAGGACATTTAATCTCCCAAGTTCCAATATAAACAGCAACATCATCCTCATAAAGCTCTCTAACATCTTCATCCTCTTTAAGACGTTCAGTAATCCAATGTCCCCACTTCTCAACATCTTTAACTAAACTCTTACCAAACTCCTTAGGATACTCTAACACTGCCTTTAAAAACACATAAGTTGTTGGCAATAACTCAACTGCTGTAACATCTAAGCCCAATCTTAAACCTTCCAAAGGTATAGAGCCAAAACCAGCAAACGGATCTAATAACTTTTTTCCTTCAAAATACTTTTTCCAATCACGTGGAATCTTTGGATTTACTCTGTGGGGAGTTTTTTCATCAAGGCATATTGCATTTTTAAACCTCTCTAAATCAATATCATAAGGCAATAGAGAGCCGGCAATAACTCCTCTCGCTCCAATCAGTGGTTTTCTTGTCCAATAAAATACCATCTCCCAGTATGGAGGTCTTGCTCCTCCTTTCTCCTTCCCACTCTTCTCGTTAATCTCTCTTATTGGAAACTTTGGATTTTCTATAAATCTTTCCATTTTATCCCCTACATTATTTAATAATTTAATATATCATATTATTACTTAAATATTATATTATTGAATAATGCAAAATATTTGGTATTATAGTTCATTAAATTGAATATTTATATACTAATTATATTATTTTTTTAAAACATATCTTATCTTTTTGTATTATTATATTTCCTTTCCATTCGTCTTTTGTTTCTGGAAAATCCTCTCTATAATGTGCTCCTCTACTTTCCTTTCTGTATATTGCGGATTTTGTAATAAGTTTAGCAACGGTAAGCATGTTCTTTAATTCAAAGTAGTTTTTGAGATCAACTACCCCATGGATTTTGATTTCAGAAAGATTTTTTTCAATCTCATTGAATTTTTTAAGGGCTTTTTTTAACCCGTCTTCATTTCTAATAATGGATACATACTCCCACATGGTCTTTTTTAACTCATCTATTAGATTATATGGTGTTATGTTTCCGCTTAATCCTTCTATTTCTTCCCATATATTGAAGATCTCTTCTCCTATATTTGGAACTGTTTTTTCTGATAGTTCTTCAACAAACTCCTTTGCAGATCTCCCGGCAATTGCCCCAAAGACCTGGGTATCTGCTAATGCATTACCTCCTAATCTGTTAGCCCCGTGAATTCCTCCTGCAACTTCTCCACATGCAAATAGCCCTTTTATGTTTGTTTCGCATTTTTCATTAATTTTTAATCCTCCCATAAAATGGTGGGCTGTTGGTGAAACGATCATTGGCTCTTTTCTTATATCTATCCCAAATCTTAAAAACTGCTTATACATGGTTTCTAACTTTTTTTCGATAACTTCTTTTGGGAGATGAGATACGTCTAAATAAACTCCACCATTTACCCCCCTGCCTTCCTTAATTTCTCTATAAATAGCTCTTGCAACGACATCTCTTGTTGATAATTCCATTTTTTCTTTATCATATCTTGCCATAAATCTTTCTTTGTTTTTGTTGTATAAAATCCCCCCTTCTCCTCTAACTGCCTCCGTAACTAAAATTCCGGTTCCAACCATCCCAGTTGGATGAAATTGAACCATCTCCATATCTATAAGTTCGGCTCCTTCATTATATGCGATTGCAAAACCATCTCCTGTTTTTTGTATTGGGTTTGAGGTTATAGGGTAGAGTTGTCCTGCTCCTCCTGTTGCCAAAATAGTTGCTTTGGCAAATATTGGAAAGATGTTCCCACTTATTAGATCCAAAAATATCGCTCCGTAGCATCTGTTATCTTCAACAATTAGTTTTATAGCCATAACTTCTTCTAAAATTTTAATTCTCTCAAACTTAGAGAGATATTCCATTAATCCTCTCATTATTTCATGGCCAGTTCTGTCTCCACAGTAGCAGGTTCTATTAAAACTCTGCCCACCAAATGGTCTTTGAGCTATAAAACCATCTTCTGTTCTATCGAATAGTGCTCCAAATTTTTCTAAGTTTATGAGTTCTTTTGGTGCATTTTTAACTAAAATCTCCACTAATTTTGGATTGTTTATATAGCCACCTCCTTTAAGCGTGTCATAGAAGTGTTTTTCAAAGCTGTCTTTTGGATTAAAAACAGCGTTATATCCTCCTTCTGCCATAACCGTGCATCCACTTTTTCCAAACAGTCCTTTAACTGCAATAACAACGTTTTTGTTTCTACATTCAATAGCTGCTCTTGCAGCAGCTCCACCTCCTCCGATGATTAAAATATCGGTTTCCATTTTTTCACCATCTTTCCTTTCTAATATTTTTTGTTTATTTGTTCTTTATTTTTAGTTCTTTTGTTGATTTTTAAAGTTGGTTTAAGTATCCCATTGTTCTATATATTTAGTTGCTCATAGTTTTGATTTAAACTTAAAAAATTAAAAAGATACATTTATATAAAAAAATTATTAAATACATAAGTTAAGTGGAAAACTAATATTAAAACTAAACAAGCAAAATAAATAATACAAAAATATAACAAAATCAAAATATAAAAAGAGGAATCAATATCTCTCACTATGGATTTTTTTTACATGTGGTTCTTTTTAGGAAAAGTTTCAAAAAAACTAACACTTAGGGCGTTCTTAGTATGGAACTGGTAGCCCAAGTTCTTTTCTGTGTTCAATTTCTTTAAGATTTTTCTCTTTTTTAGTTAAAGCTAACTTTTCAACTAATCCCAGTCCAGGTTTAACTTCTTCTATTGGTTTAACTTCTAAATATCCATCTTCAACCATCTTATTGAAGATCTCTTCTCCCTTAGCGGTTCTTATAAATACGGTGCTCCAACCATCTGGGCTTCCAACTGAGCCAGTTGATATATCTGCTAACTCTGCTGTATAGTCGGTGCAAACGTGGCAGGCAATTTGTTCGTAAGGGTGTGTCTCTTTTAATTTAACTGCTTTTGTTTCTCCCCACTTTGTATACACCCAAAATTTACCTTTTCCAATGTCTAATTTAACTACATCTTCCATCTTAACTCCACAGTGTTCTTCAACTATTAATTTTAAACCATAGTATGGGAAGTTTTCCATGCAAAAGATTCCTATTATTAACGATATTTTGTCAGGAATGTGTCTAAATCCTATTGGATATTTCATTAGTTTTCTTACTGCTCTAACTTGGCATGGAGTTCCTACAACTCCTATTTTTTCACATCCATATTCCCTTACTGCACTTTTTAAGACAGAGACGTTTGGACAGACAGTATATTTTGTCCCTGCCGCTTCTAAAACCTCTTCTGGTGTTGTTGCAACCTTAGGGATAGCCCTAAACTCCCCAGCGTTGTCTGCAACTATAACGCCATCTAATAAATTATTTTCTAATCCATAAATAAAAGCAGTTGAGACGATTCCTCCATCCTGAGCTTTTTTTAAGACCTCTTTTAACGTACTCCTTGCTGAAACGACTTTTTTATATGTTCCGAATGGATCCATTCTTCTCCACCTCTTTTAAGCTTAATTTGTTCTATAATTTTTATTCTATTTTTTCTATTAATTCAGGGAATCTAATTCTTGGACACTGAACTGAACATGCTCCACATTTAATACATAGTTCTTTTATTATGTTTGGTCTTCCGTCTTCCATTTCTATTGCTCTTGTTGGACAGGCAGCGGCACAAGTTCCACAACCCATACATAGGGATTTATTAACTACTTTGTAGATAACATCACATCCACATGCTTCGCTTCCGTTTTCTGCAAGTTCTGCGAATGGATGGAGGTATTCCATATCTCCGTTTAATGCTGCGGTTATAACATCTACTATCGCTTCAGGAGATGGTGGACATCCGGGTATTGCTAAATCTACTTTAATCACTTCGGTTAAAGGAGAGAACGAACTGTGAACTGGTTTTGATAACTGGTTCCCTTTGCTGTATCTTGTAACTCCTCCGGTTGCTGCACAAGCCCCTAACGCAACAACAATTTTTGCCTTTTTTCTGACTTCTTGAGCAACTTCTAATGAGTGATGATCATCTAAACAGACGCTTCCTTCTACTAATGCAATATCACATTCAGGAATCTCTCTTGCATCTGCTAATGTTTGGCAGTAAACTAACTCGATGGAGTTTAACACATCTAAGAGTTTCTCGTATGTATCTGCTAATGAAACTAAACAGCCACAACAACTGCATAATTGAACGTGAGCCACTTTAACCACTTTAATCACCTCTTAATTCTCTAAGTATTATATTTACTGCTTTATCAACAGCTTTTTCAACTTCTTCACTTAGACCAATGTGCACATCTGGCTCAGAGACGTATTTTGCCTGACAACCAATTACTTTAACTTCTATATTGTATTTTTCCGCTACTTCTTTTAGTAGAGGAGATAGTGGAAGGTTATGTATGTCAAATTTACAATATTTAACATTCGGTAGTTCTTCTTTTTCAATTATCTTAATTTCTCCTGGTTTTAATCCCCAATCAATTACATCAACGAGTATTATTTTTTTTGTTTTAGAATTTTCATCTATTAGTGTTAAAACTTGTTGTGGAGCCCCTGCCCCAGCATCAACTAACGCAATATTCTCTTTTTCCTGTTCTGTTAATATTTCATTGAGTTTTTCGATAACGTGAACGCTAAACCCATCATCTGCGAAGAGGATATTTCCGCATGCTAAGATCATTATTTCTTTTTTTAAATAGGATGGAGTTAAATCTAATTCTTCGTATTTTTCTTCGATCGTCATGTTTTCAATCGTTCATGTTTTATTTTTTATTTTCAACTCATTTTCATTTATTATGATCAGAATTGAAAGGAGATGTGATTGGGAAATAAGGATTTTTAATTTCATTTTTAATGTATGTGCCTCGCGGGTCCCTTTCGGGTTCCCCTTGAGGCGTTATAACGTTAAATTACGTTTATAACATTTTTCTGACTTCTATAACTTCTTTTGTCTCCTCATCTTTAACGATGAGGTGTGTTGCACACGAAGCTCATATGTCATAAGCTCTCATTATAACCTCAGCGTATTGCTGTGGATAACCCTCAATTGCTTTCTCAACGATTGGGAAGTTCCACGTGGAAGCTGCGATGATTCGATAACTTTTAATTTTTCCATCTTTTCCAACTTCTGCCATGTGGGTGTTAGTTGCTCTTGGTGCTTCGTGAACTCCTATTCCAAATCCATCTTTGTAAACAACTTCTGCTCTTGTTTTTCCATTTAAATCGAGTTCATCAAGTATTTCAAAAGCCCTGTATGTTGCACCTAAGTTTTCTTGTGCTCTTGCAATGTTTATATCCATTGCACTTCCTCCTTCTCTGAAACTACCAAATCTTACCATTCTTGCCCTTGGCCCTCCTTCTGCTGGAACTCCCCCATAAAGAGGAATTTGAACGGTTGTTGTATGCTTTGCCTCTTCGTCGTCATAGTATCTTTGAGCTGGGATCTCTGTTACATCGTTCCAGTTTATAGCGTATCTATCTCCGTAAGTTGTATGTGAGGCAATGTATGGATATTCATGAGCCCCTAAGTCAGGAATTCCAATTTCATCTAAGAATCTTTCAATTAGCCATGTATATTTTTCATATAACTCGTTTGCATCTTTTTCATACTGTCTTAAAGCGTAGTAAATTTTTGATTTTGCTCTTTCAGTTATATTGGTTCTCATTCCACCAATTACTATATTTGGAGGGTGAATTCCCTCTCCTCCTACTATGTCAACGATTAATTGCCCAACTTTTCTCATTCTTTGTATTAGTTTTATTAGTTCTATTCTGAGTTCTGTTTCATCTGGTTTTAAGAAGTCGTCAACGGTTAAAAGATGGTGTAGTGGATGTGAATGTAATCTGTTTCCAATCCCCACTAACTCTCTTAATAAAAGTCCATCTTCGGGAACTTCACAGTCAATAGCGTTTTCTATTGCTTCACAGGATGCAATTCCGTGTGTGGTTTGACAGATTCCGCAGATTCTCATCACTGCAATTGGTGCGAACTCTGCTGGCTTTCCTTTTAACATTGTTTCGAATCCTCTAACAGGAGTAGTGTTTAGATAGTAAGCTTTACTAACTATTCCTTCGTCATCTACTTCTAATATTAACTTTGCATGTCCTTCGTGTCGTGTAGTTGGGGAGATCTCTATCCTATTGCTCACAAAATTCACCTCCGAATGATAAAATTAAAAATAGAGCATAGATAATTTGTTATTTATATTGAGTTCCTCATTAGTTTGTTTTATATAAGCTTATATAAGCAAATATCTCTTTAAAAATACCAATACTGGAATTTAGTTTTTTGAATATGTCTTTTTGAGATATTTTGTATTACTTTTTGCTTAAATCTTTTTGTTTAGTAATATTGGATTATTCAATGTATCTTGCTCTTTTTTCAACATCCTCCATTAATTTGAGCACAACTTTCCATTCTTTATATGTGGCTTTATATCCTTCTAAAAATTCTTTCCATATCTCTCTAAATTTTTCATAATGTGTTGAT
The DNA here is from genome assembly GCF_000024625.1 of Methanocaldococcus vulcanius M7. Lineage (NCBI taxonomy): Archaea > Methanobacteriati > Methanobacteriota > Methanococci > Methanococcales > Methanocaldococcaceae > Methanocaldococcus > Methanocaldococcus vulcanius. The sequence goes on along the minus strand of NC_013407.1, from coordinate 1,274,135 downwards.
GATACTGCTTTTTTAAAAACAATTAAATCCACTGCCTTATCTTCATCAATATCTGAGATCTTTCCGAGACCCAAATCTATTAAATAAATCTGTCTTTCTTTATCCATTTTACTTATTTTACTTTCCTCTTTATGTTCTTCGAGTATAAAGTTTGAGGTTGTTAGATCGTTGTGTATAACTCCGTTTTTATGTAATGTTCCAACGATTTTTCCTATTTCCCATGCTAATTTAGTATTGTCTTCGATTATATCTTTAACAACTTTTCCTTTGATATGTTTCATAGTAATCTGTTTCTCTTCAAGGTTTACGTCATAGACGTAGGGAGTTGGGATTCCAAAGTCCTTGACTAAGGATAAGTATCTTGCCTCTCTTGCAGTTCTACTTTTTCTTATTTTTTCATCGAGTTTTTCATCTCGGTAGTGCTTTTTAATTCTCTTCTTTATTACAACGTCCATACCTAAATAAGATCCTTTTTTAAGATCTGCTTCTGCCCCTTTTCCAATTAAATGCTTTGGAATTCTTCTTTTTTTGGTTTTTATGTTTTTTATCCAGTTAACTTCAACCATATCAGTTCTGTAATTTGGAATTACTTTTGTATCTTCAAGTTTTAGTTTAGTTCCGTTTAGATACATAAGCAAGCCGAGCCATGCAATCATTGCTCCGTTATCTCCACAAAATTCTTTTGGTGGAACATAAAATTCAACTCCTTGACCTTCACTCATATTTTTTAGCATTTCTCTTAATCGCGTATTTGCAGCAACTCCTCCAACTAACATAACCTCTCCTTTGTTGGTATGGGCTAATGCTCTCTCTGTAATTTCAGTAAGCATTGAAAAAGCATACTCCTGTAGAGAGTAGCATATATCTTCAAGTTTCTCCCCTGCATCATACTGTCTCATACACGCAGTTAACAATCCAGAAAAAGCAATATCCATACCTTTTATTGTATAGGGAAGATCAAGAAGTTTTTTTCCTTTCTTTGCCAGTTCTTCAATTTGTGGTCCTCCTGGATGAGGTAAATTAGCATACCTTGCAAATTGATCAAGGCAGTTTCCAACTGCAATATCGAGTGTTTCTCCAAAGACCCTGTATCTTTTTGATACGTAGGCGATTACTTGTGTGTTTCCTCCGCTAACGTATAGTGTTAGAGGATCTTCTGCATCTGTTGTTAATTTTCCAATTTCTATATGGGCTATACAGTGGTTAACTCCAATTATTGGCTTTTTTAATGTTAATGATAAAGTTCTTGCAACTGTTGCGGTGATCCTCAAACTGGGTCCTAACCCCGGTCCTTGTGAAAATGCCACTAAATCTATTTCGTTTTTATCTACAACTTCAAATGCCTCTTTTAAGAGTTTTGGAAATGTTTCAGCGTGATGATCTGCTGCTTCTCTTGGATTGATCCCTTGTTTTGGTGGTTTGTAAATTATTGTTTTATTAAAGAGAACGTTTCCTTCTGAGTCAACAATTCCAACTCCTGTTTTTTCTGCGGTTCCTTCGAGACCTATGCAAAGCATTGATTTCACCTAAATATTGTTGCCTTATTTCGTTTGTTATTATTTGTTATTATTTGTTGTTGTAGTTTTTGCTACATTTAGAGACAAAGAGGTGTTTTGCCAATATTGGAATTACTGTTGATGTTATCACTGAAAGAGCAACTATCGTAACGAATATTTCGTTTCCTATTAGTCCAAGTTCTTTTCCTATTGATGCCGCAACCAGTGAAGCTGAGATTTTGGGAACTGTTAATAAACTTCCCATGATCTTTTTTAATTTATCAAATCTGAGTATTTCCAAAGCGATGAATCCTGATATGAATTTTAAGAAAACTGCTGAGATGAGTGTTAAGAGAAATAGTTCTAAGTTGTTTAGGTTGAGAATAACTCCAATATTTGTTTCCATTCCAAGAACGAGGAAGAATATTGGTATCACAAAACCATAACCTATGGCGTTTAAATTTTTGTTTAAGAGTTCGTCGTGCTCTTCTTTTGTTAATGCTTCGCTAACTGCAACTCCACAAATAAAAGCTCCAACTATTGGATGTATTCCTATAATTTCTCCTACAACTATCGCTATAAAAATAATAAATAAAACATAATGTATTCTTTGAGCGTGAAGTTTTCTAAATAATTTTAAGATATATTTTGATAGAGATGGAATTACTAAAAGCAAAACCGCTATATATGCAAATGTTTCTAAGAGGAAGGTGCCAATATCTCCTCCTCCTGCTCCTAACTTTATAACGACAGATAGCAATAGTAGTGTAAAAAGATCAACTGTAATTGTCGCACTTAAAATTATAGTTCCCAGTCGTGTTTTTACCATTTTTAGTTCTTCCAGTATTGCATAAACTATCGCTACGGAGTGTGATGCAAAGATCACTGAGTAGAGTAAACTACCTATAAATCCCAGTCCTAAATAATTTCCTATCATATAGCCCCCAATGCCTGGAATTATTAACGAAAATAAACTTAATATAAGGGAGTTTTTAAATTCTTTTTTTAATGTTTCGTTATCAACCTCCAACCCTGCGAGAAACATTAACATTATTGCTCCGAAATCAGCAAGCACTTTTAATGTCTCATCAACTTGAAGGATATTTAAACCATAAGGTCCAATTATCATACCTGCAACCATTATTGAAGTTATTGCTGGAATGTTGAACTTTTTCAGCAGATTTGGCACTATGAAAATTATTGACAAAATTATAAAAAATGCATAGTAATAACTTTCCATTACCCCACCACAAACAATTTTATTAAAATTTTGGTAGGGGAGTATATAATGTTTATTATATGTTAATATTGTGCGAGTAATACAAGAGGTGAGTTAATGTTAATCTTAGCAGGTTTGGGGCTTTATGATGAAAACGATATAACTTTAAAGGCCTTAAAATTTGCAAGAGAGGCGGATGTTGTTTATGCAGAGTTCTATACTGCTGTATTAACGGGAACAACTATTGAAAGAATAGAGGAAGTTATTGGTAGGAGGATAAATCTCTTAGGTAGGAAGGATGTAGAGTATGAGGGATATAAGATAATAGAAGAGGCAAAAACAAAGAATGTTGTTTTTCTAACTGCGGGAGATCCGATGGTCGCAACTACTCATGTTGATCTTGCTGTTGAAGCAAAAAAGAAGGGGGTGGATGTGAAAATAATAAATGCCCCCTCTATCTACTCTGCTGTTGGAATAACTGGCCTTCAACTTTATAAATTTGGAAAAACTACATCAATTGTCTTTCCAGAAGAAAATTATTTCCCAGAGACGCCTTATAACGTTATTAAAGAGAATTTAGAAAGGGGCTTGCATACGTTATGCCTTTTAGACATTAAGATAGAAGATGATAAGAAAAGATTTATGACGGCTAATGAAGCGTTAGAAATTTTGCTAAAATTGGAAGAAAGGAAAGGATTTGGAATAATATCTGAAGATACTTGGGTTGTTGTTGTTGCAAGGGCAGGATCTTTAAATCCAAAACTTGTGTATGGGCAGATTGGGAATTTAATAAATTATGATTTTGGAAAACCTCTTCACTGTGTTATAGTTCCAGGAAAGCTTCATTTTATGGAGGAAGAGGCGTTAAATGTTCTATGTGAAAAGATTTAAATAGAAGTTTTCAGAGAGACAGAACTAATAATAAAGTTATTCTTAATTTTTTTTATTTTTTATTTTAAGATAGATCTATCAAAATAGTTTGCAGATATGAACTTATAAGAGTAAGGTATCGAAAAGAGCGATCAGTGGTTTTAAAGTTGTCAAAACTAATTAGAGTATTACAGTTCTAAAATAAAAATTATTAATAATCATTTCACTTTTACTGTTCCAGTTCCTTTTTCACAGCTTCATTTAGTTCTTTTAATTTTAAGAAGAGTTTTTCGTACTCTTCTGTATTCATTCCAAGGTCTTTTAGTTGGGATATAATTGCTTCAAAATGCTCTTCTGTATGATTTAAAGTGTGAATTAGCTTCTTTATAAGTTTCTCTTTTTCCATAATTTCACCAGTGGTTTTTATACTCAAACTATTTATACCCAAACACTTTACAGTTATAGTTATTGGTTGGATTAATTATAAATATCATAAATTATACTTCTACACTCTACCTTTATATACATTATTAAATTTTTGAGGGATTGTATTATGCAAATGTGTGAGTTATGCGGAAAATTAACTGAAAAACTTTATAAGGTTGTTATTGAAGGTTCTGAAATGAATGTTTGTAAGGAGTGTGCCAAATTTGGAAAAAGCCCAAAGACCTACTCTCGACTTGGAAAGAAACCTACTCCAACATCTGGAAGAACCACTACTAAAAAACCAGTTAGAAGAAAAAGAGATCTGTTTGATTCACTTCCAGTTTTAAGGGAGGATTACGGAGATTTAATTAGAGAAGCGAGAGAGAAGATGGGACTTTCGATAGAGGAACTTGCTAAAAAACTTAAAATGAAATCTTCCACTTTACAAAAATTTGAAAGATACGAATTAGAGCCAAACGAAAAGGAGATTAAAATATTAGAAAAATGGTTAAAAATATCTCTAACTGAAAATGTAGGAGAGGATGATCAGTTTTACTCAGGAGAAAGTGACGAGGGCTTTACATTAGGGGACTTTATAAAAATCAAAAGATAATATCAGAAATAATTAATATACCATTTAAATTATTTAAAATAAAAAATAAATAAAATTAATATTGTTTTTATTTATTTAAAGATATAATCTGCTTTATTGAGTCGACGACATATTTTACTTGGTCCCATTCCAATCCATAAACGCTCATTTTTACTTCTTTACTTACACCTGCTCTAATTCCTCCAATTCCCCTCTTTTTCAATTCATCATAAAAGAAAAATCCTTTTCTTTTATCTTTTTTTGCAATTTCATCTAATATAGGAGTTTCGAATTTAATTAAATCATGTTCTTTTGGTTTAATTCCTAACTGTTTAAATCCAATTTTTTCAAGTTCATCAACAACGTATCTTGTTTTTTTAAGTTCTTCATCCCATTTTTTAACTCTTTCAACAATATAAGGAAAGCTTGCCATAAGTGTTATTATTGGCAGGCCTCTACTTGTGCATCCGAGCATTTCCACCTCTTTTACTGGAAATTTTTCTGATGTTTTTGTTATTTTATCGGAAAATTCTTCACTAAAAGCTAAAATACCACATGGAGCTGAGGATGCCATACTCTTATGTCCTGAAGCTACGATAAAATCAGCTTTAAGTTTTTTTCCATCAACGGGCATTCGTCCAACTGTATATGCACAGTTTAATAGGAAAGGAATTCCTCTATTTTTAGCAAATTTTCCGACTTTTTCGGCATTGTTTAGATTCCCATATTCTCCATCAACATGAGTTAAGAGAATCAATCCAACATTTTTTCCTTTATCTTCTAAATTATCGACAACTTCTTTGTATCCTTCTAAATTTATCTTAAATGTTGGGTATTCTTCTTCATAGCCAACTTCTGCAACATTCAACTTTGCTCTCTCGGCAGAGACATAACTTGTGTAGTGTGCATTTTTATCTAAAACAACGTAATCCCCTTCCTTACAAATAGCATGCATAACTATAAACTTTCCTTCCCTCGCTCCATGTGTCGGTCTTGCAAGATCCATATTTAAAAATTGGGCAATATCCTCAAGAAAGTCCTTTATTGGAGGGTAAGTTATTTCATCTAATCTTCCATGGCAGTAATCACAAACACTGTATCCATCCCAATATTCATAAACAGCTTTTTTTGCTTCTTTCGGTAAGATCCCTCCTCTTTGTATGGGGTTTAAGTTAATAAACTCTCTTGATAAACTTCTTGATAGGTTCTTATATTTATCAATGTTTATATTCAAAAAAATCACCTCTTATACTCTGCTAATACTCAAACTCTAATTTAGATAAAGTTAATGACTGTTATAGTTAGTTTAATAATAGTTATTAATAATAAAGATTTGAATGGCTCTTATAGATTTTTTGTTTTTTGTTTTAATATTTATAGTCAAATTTAAATAAAAAAAGATTTTTATAATAAAGCCCCTCTAATTCCACTAACGATCATTTGCACTGCAATTGCAGTTAAGATCAACCCCATCATTCTCGTTAATATCCTAATTCCTAATTTTCCAATTTTATCAAGCAGTTTTTCAGCAAACAACAAGGTTAGATAAGTTATTCCAAGAGATATTAATATCGCAACTATAACTAAAAATTTATCTCCAATATCTGGAGCTTCTGCCATTGCAACCATACACGCAGTTATAGAGCCCGGACCAGCCAATAGCGGGGTTGCAAGAGGCATTAACGCGATCTCGTCGATTTCATAAGCAGCTTCTATCTCTTTTCTATGAAGTTTTGCTTCTTGATGTCCCCTAACCATGTCTAAGGAGATTAATAGCAGTAAAATCCCCCCCAGCAATTTTAAAAGCATCTAATGAGATTCCAAAAAATTTGAGTATTAAACTTCCAAATAGGGCAAAGGATAAAAGTATTGCAAGAGCATATATTACCGTTTTTTTAGCAACGAGATTTCTCTCTTTCTTTGGGTATGACTCTGTTAACGTTATAAATACTGGAACAGCTCCAAATGGGTTTAGAATTGAAAATATTGAGGAAAATGCTAATATGAAATATTGTAAATCCATATTACCCCTGTTTTTATTTTATTAATTTTCTTTTTTCGTTTATTTTAATTATTTTAATTTTTATAGTTTTTATTATTGAATTATTATTGAAATTATTTATGTTTTATTTAGGATTTTTACCTTTATTGTAGAAATTAGAGTTTGTTGACCTAAAATTTTACTCTTTTTTTAATCCCCTCATAGAGATCTATAACATTCCCATTTAAGAAGGCAGAGATTGTATACACAACCCCCGGGGGTAGAATATCCGCTCCTTCTCCTCTTTTAACAAAATACAGCCGATCGTAGTTTAATAGTCCGCCATATATTAAACAGGCAATCTTTGAAATATCTTCTAAGTTTTTTGTGGTGATAATTACAACAGGATCATCACTCTCAGCTCCTGTATATCCAACTCCAGGGATCTTTCGAGCAGTGTTTGAAACAGAGCATCCAACATCATATCCAAACTTTTCCCCAATTTCTTTAACGAATAGTGCAATTTCATCAACAAAGGATTCTCCTCCATAAGTATCAAATGCCACTATTAACGCATCACCATACTCAGAGGTTGCTTCTGCTATTGCATAGGATATACCCTCCCCTGCCTCTTCTTCTGTGTCTGAAATTCCATTCAAATCGCTAAATCCTTCTGCATGCTCTTTTAAAATGTCGAATATTATTTTATTGTTCTTTTCAATTAGATTTTCTGGAACAAAGGATGTTATAACTATATCATCTCCTGTTATATTAGATATGCAGGATTTTATACCCAACTTTGATAAACGCTTTTTAACTTCTGAATCAACTACTTTGTTTATTTTGGGATTGGTTCTGACATCGTTGTTTGATATATCCACACCTAAACTTACAATGTATTTTTTTTGGGAGGTCATGGTCTCATCTTGTTTTACGCTAATATTGTTAGGATATTATTTTTTAATTATTTACTATTACTTTCATATATTTTTCCCATATTTTATCAATTTTTATTAATTGTTTATTATATTTTTGGAAGTTTCTTAAAGTTTAATTTTTTAATTTTTATTTTTCAGTTTTTTAAATGTTAATTCATCTTTTTTATATACAAATACATCACTTTCTATATCTCTATCTATTAAACAACTTGCTCCTATCCAGCAGTTGCTTCCAACTTTAACCCCTGGCATAAAAGAGACCTGAATGCCTGTCTTAACATTATCTCCCATTATAACTCCGAGTTTTCTAACGCTTTCAACTCTTTTGCCCTTTATATTAACCTTTACTGGTTTATCATCGAATCTTAAATTGGCAGTTATTGTATTGCATCCAAAATTGCAGTTTTCTCCTATTATGCTGTCTCCAACGTAAGAAAGATGAGGTATTTTAGTATTTTTCATTATTATGCTGGATTTTATTTCCGAAGAATTACCAACAAAAGTATTTTCCATTAAAACAGTATAAGGTCTTATATAAGCTAACGGCCCAACAATAGATCCTTTTTTAATAATTGCGGGACCTTCAATAACAGAATTTGCTTTAATGACTGCTCCCTTTTCTATTATTACATTTCCTTTTATAATTACATTCTCTTCAACTTTTCCGCTAATATATGTTTTTATTTTATCTAAAAAATATTTATTTGCCTCTAAAACGTCCCATGGTCTACCAACATCATTCCAATAACCATTTAATTTAATTCCCTTAACGTTTTCCTCTTTAATTAGAAGTTTTATTGCATCGGTTAGTTCTCTCTCCCCGCGTTTAGAAATTTCTGTTTTTTCAATGAGTTCAAAAATCTTTCTATCAAATTTATAAATTCCAGCATTTATTAAGTTTGATTTGGGATTTTCTGGTTTTTCTTGGATTTCTATTACATTGTTTTTATCATCCAATACAACAACACCGAAATTTTTTGGATCGCTTACCTCTTTAACAGCGATAGCATATTTATATTTTAAAAATTGCTCTAAGGTGTCTTCAAATACAATATCTCCATTTATGACTAAAAACTCATCTCCAATATGGTTTTTAGCCGTTAAAACTGCCTCTCCAGTTCCATCTATCTTTCCCTGCTCTAAAAATTTGACTTTTGGATGATCTTTAAAGTGTTCAATTATATTTTCTTTTTTATGTTTAACGATTAGATAGATATTATCTACTAAATCCTCAATTTTATCAATAATATGCTGTAAGATTGGCTTTCCAGCTATGGGAATCATTGGTTTTGGCCTATTTTCGGTTAAAGGTTTTAATCTCTCTCCCTTTCCGGCACATAGTATCAATGCATCCATAATTTCACCATTTGTTGTCGCTAAGGAAGTTCCGCTCTTTAGAGTGGAGAGGAATTCAGATGAAAACCTAACGGTTTTCATTACTCTCCTCGCTACGCTCGAAGATAGGGGAGGCGGGCGGAGATAAGGTTTATATATTCAAATTGCCTTATTATTTATCGAGGCGGTCTGACCCCGCCCAATGACTCCTCGGCGACGAGGATGAGAGGGTGTTCCCAGTGGGAACCTCCACCCTTTAGGGCGGAGAGGAGGTCAGCTCTGAAAACAATAAAAAACAAATGGTCAAATAAAAGATATGACTTATCAACTTTGTATGTTTTTATACCTTTTAACATTATTTTGTTTAGTTTACATAATTTAATGCCTCTTTTACTAATTTAATTCCATTTTCAAGTATAGCTTTTGCCTGATAATTATTTTTCGCTTCAACTCTAATTCTTATGTATGGTTCAGTTCCGGAGGGTCTTATCAAAATCCATCCTTCCTCTAAATTAAATCTTGCTCCATCGACTGTTTCTGGGGGAGTTTTAAACACTTTTTCTCCATTTTCAATAATATACTTCATAACTTTATCCTTATGCTCATCAATACATGGGATTTTCTCTCTTAAATTAATATATGACGGTATCTCATCTAATATATCACATAATCTTTTCCCATAAAACTCTAACATCTCTAAAACTCTTAAACCACTTAATATACCATCAGGGGTTAAGTGAACATCTGCATGTATCCAAGTCCCACTCGGTTCTCCTCCGAAAATCGCAGAATTTTTGATCATCCCCTCAGCAACCGCAACATCTCCGACTTTTGTTCTTATAACCTCTACATCTAACTCTTTTAAATATTCATCGATTACCATTGATGCGTCGACAGTAGTTACGATCTTTTTACATCCTGTTTTTTCGACAATATATTTTGAAAATACTGCCAGTAATTTATCAAAATCTGCTAATCTCCCTTTTTCATCTATTGCAACCATTCTATCTGCATCTCCGTCATGAGCAATGCCTATGTAATTATCTCCACACGTATTTAATCCTTTAATCATTTCCATGGTCTTTTTTAAATTTTTTTCGTTTGGCTCGGGTAATCTTCCAATGAATCTCCCATCCATATGGCTGTTAATTGAAATTACATGACATCCAAGGTCTGTAAAAAGATACGGTGAAACTAAACAGGCAGAGGCATTTGCACAATCCACAACTACATTAAATTTATCAGTTATCTCTACGTTTTTTAAGATATGATCCATATAGTTTTTCACTGCCCTACTATCTTCCCAGATCTCTCCTACATTATGCCACTCAACTTCTGTAAATTTGTTCTTGAATATAATTTCTTCAATTTCTTCTTCTTCTTTCCTGTTGAATGCCAGTCCATTTTTATTAAATAGCTTTATTCCGTTGTAGTCGGGAGGGTTATGTGAGGCGGTGATCATAACTCCAACATCGTAATTTCTTGCATTAAAACCTAAAACAGGTGTTGGGACTATGTTTATTGTAGTTATCTCTCCCCCTCCATTTAAAATACCTGCTATTAATGCAGTTTCGATTAATTTTCCTGTTGTTCGGGTGTCTCTGCCAACAACTGCACTTTTATATTTTTTTGATATTGCAAGTCCGACTTTATATGCAATTTTGGGAGATAGGTTTTTCATCCTTATTCCTGAGGTTCCAAACAGTCGCTTCATAACCTTTCACCAAGTCCTCTTTATCTTCATAATCTTTAATATATCTCTGATGTTGTGAAATGTGATTATTGATAAATTTAAAGAGGTATCATGTATAGATTAACATTAACTTTTTATATGCATTGTGATGTTAATTTCATTAAAATCGATCTTTGTAGGTGTAATCCATGATCCTATTAGTAAGCCCTATCGATGTAGATGAAGCAAGAGAGGCAATAGCTGGAGGAGCTGATATTATAGATGTTAAAAATCCTAAAGAGGGATCTTTAGGGGCTAATTTTCCATGGATGATAAAGGCAATTAGAGAGATCACACCAAAAGAATTATTGGTTAGTGCAACAGTTGGAGACGTTCCTTATAAACCTGGAACTGTTTCTCTTGCCTCTGTTGGAGCGGCTATGAGTGGAGCTGATTATATAAAAGTTGGATTGTATGGGGTTAAAAATTACTACGAAGCAGTGGAGTTAATGAAAAATGTTGTTAGAGCAGTTAAAGATGTTGATGAAAATAAGATAGTTGTAGCAGCAGGATATGCCGATGCACATAGAGTTGGAGCAGTAGATCCTCTTATTATCCCAAAAATTGCAAGAGATGCGGATTGTGATGTGGCAATGTTGGACACTGCAATAAAAGACGGAAAAACACTGTTTGATTTCCAAAGTAAAGAGATCTTAGAAGAGTTTGTTGAGGAGACCCATAGTTATGGGTTAAAATGCGCCTTAGCTGGCTCAATAAAAAAAGAGCATATTCCAATATTAAAGGAGATCGGAACTGATATAGTTGGAGTCAGAGGAGCTGTTTGTAAAGGTGGAGATAGGAATAAAGGAAGAATCGATAGAAATTTAGTTAAAGAACTGAAAGAACTCGTATAAAGGACTTGAATAAGATTAAAATAATTAATTGGATAATCTTTTTAGAGTTTTTAAGTTGGCTGTTAAATATTTATGTTTTTCACTTTGACGGTTGGTATTGATTTTTTGATTTATAAATTTATTTTTTATAAGAATGCCCCGATGGTGTAGCCCGGATAACACACGGCACTGCGGATGCCGAGATCGGGGGTTCAAATCCCCCTCGGGGCGTTATTTTAAGCGTTTTTGCATGGATTTTACATGTCGCAATTTATCTATAAATTTTTACAGTTGAAAATTAGATGATTTGAATAAAATCTTAAATATTGAATAATATTAAATGATTAGATTATTAGATGAAATGAACGAATGAAAAGATAAGTTGATAATTAATTAAATAATTTTTTAAATAATTTTTGAGGTGATTAGATGATTATAGGTGCTGAAACATCGAAAAATTTTTTTAACGATCTAAAAGACGAGCAAATTCAACAATGTGGAGTAGATTTAAGGGTTTGGAAAATATTTAAATTGGAGGGAAAGGGAATCATTGATTTTTCAAATGAGAAGAGAGAACTGCCGAAATATATTGAAATATTTAACTCTGAGAAAGATGAATGTATAACATTAGATAACGGAGTTTATGTTGTGAAGGTGGCTGATTATATAAAAGTGCCAAAAAACACAGCCGCTTTTGCATATCCAAGAAGTTCTTTATTAAGAATGGGCTCTACGCTCTATTCAGCAGTTCACGATCCCGGTTATGAGGGAAGGCCAGAGTATTTGATGCACGTATTTAATCCAATAACTATTTACAAATACGCGAGAATAGCTCAGATAGTTTTTGTTGAATGTAAGGATGTGAGAGGATGTTATGATGGAATCTACAAGGGGAAATGATGTTCTCAAAGACAAAGATTGAAATTTTAAAAAAATTGAATGAAAGGAATTATACTACCTCCGAATTATCAAAAATTTTAGGAAAATCAAAAATCAACGATAAGTGAGCATTTAAACGCTTTATATAAAATGGGTTTGGTTGATAAAGAAAGACATAGCAAGTGGGTTTATTATAAAATAACAAACAAAGGAAAGAAGGTTTTAGAGAACTTAGAGACGTTGATTTTAATAATGGGCAGTGTTTTTGCACTAATTGGTTTGTGGATCTACTATATATTCAAACAAATAAAATATCAAGCAAGAGAAGTTGTTTTATCAAAAACAGTTGTTGAGAGGGGTATTTATACAACTTACAAAGGTTCAACAACTTTTCAGAAAGAGCCGCTATTTTTAATTTTTTTAATTATCTCTACTTTTTTAATAATCTTTATAGTTTATTTAGTTTATAAAATTATTCGGAGGTAATCGAACGATTTAGAAATCATTATATAGTATCTTTTTTAGATATATAAATAAATTAGCTTTTTAAATATTCTTAGGTGATAAAATGAAAATTAAGGCAGTTGCAATATTTTTATCATTATTAATGGTAGTATCGTTATTTTCTGGATGTGTTGAGAATGAAAAAACAACAAAAATACACGAGGAGGGTTTTAAATTAATTCCTGTCAATTCTAAATCAACGTTTGAAAATTTCAAAAATACTATTGAAAATCCTTTAAATAATCCCATTTTCTTTACACAGAGTTATTTGTATGGATTATCATCAACAATAACAATAGTTAAATCCACTAATGTAGGTATGACCATTAATCAGGAAAGATTTTCAAAAACCAACGTTCAAGTTAAAGGGATTGATGAGGCAGATATATTAAAAACAAATGGGAAGATAATCGCTTTTTCTCAAAATAAAATTTATTTAATAAAGCCCCTACCTCCGAAAAATTCCACGATATTAAAAAACTTATCTCAAAGCGGTTATCTCTACCTAATAAACAACACTCTAATAGTTATAAGTTGGGATGAAATAACCTCCTACAACATCTCAAATCCAAAAAAACCAAAAATAACTTGGCAAATAAACCTAAATGGAAGTTATGTTGATTCACGGCTGTATAATGGATCACTATATTTGATAGTTAGAAAAAACTATATTTACTGTCCAATTGTGTGGAATGGTTATAAGATTAACTATAATAAATATTACATCCCTATAATTTCTCCAATATATAGTAGGGATTTTGATACAACTTATATCATTAGTAAAATAAATATAAAAACTGGAAAAATTGAAAATTCAATTGCAATTGTCGGAAATTATAAAACAACTTTATATATGTCAAAGAATAACATATATTTTGCTTATAATCTAAAAATTAATGAGAAAAAATTAATGCTAAAATTTTTAAATGAAAGTGCAGACAAATATTTCCCAAAAGAAGTGGCGGAGAAAATAAGGACTGTTGTTAATGATAAGAATTTTGGAGACGATGCCAAGTTCGTTGAGATAACCGAAACTATTGAGAGATATTTAAATACCCTTCCCTCCGAAAAAAAGCATAATATTGTGAAGACATTGGAGAATGATTTTGAAAATTATTTGGAAAAACATTGGGAAGAATTAGAATGTACTGGAATTGCTAAAATTGATTTAAAAACCTTTAACGTTAAAAGTGGAGAAGTTAGTGGACGTTTACTAAATAACTTTGCTATGGACGAGTATAAGGGCTATTTAAGAGTGGCAACTACAATAGGAAATAGAGATAGGATGACAAATAACATCTACATCTTAGATAAGAACTTAAATGTTATCGGAAAATTAACGGGATTAGAAAAAGGAGAAAGAATTTATGCAGTGAGATTCTTAGGAGATAAGGCATATATAATAACCTATAAAGAGACAGATCCGTTATTAGTTATTGATTTGAAAGATCCAAAGAATCCAAAGGTTTTGGGAGAGTTAAAAATCCCAGGATATTCAACTTACTTACATCCAATCGGTAATAATTTATTTATTGGCATTGGTAAAGATAACGATGGAAAATTAAAAATCTCACTATTTAATATTTCTGATTTGAATAATCCGAAAGAAGTTGATAAATATAAATTAAATGTGTGGTGGAGTCCAGCGTTGAGGGACTATCACGCATTCTTATGGGATGAAAAGTATAAAATCTTCTTTCTACCTGCTTATAATCATGCTTATGTATTTAAAATTGAGGACAATAAGATAGAGATGGTTAAGGACGATGAGCATAAAACAAACGTTTTACGGGCTTTGTTTATAAACAATTATCTATACACGTTCTCACTTTCAGAGATGCACATTTTAGATGAAAATAACTGGCAATTAGTTAAAAAAATTGAGTTTGGAAACTATCTACCTTATGATTATGGGTTTAAATAAATTTAATTTAAATTTTTTAATTTTTATTTTATTTTTTATCTTTGACAATTAACATAAGGGCTTGAATATATGGATAATACAGGAGCTTAGGAAACTATAAAAATCATTAAAATATTAATAAACCTAAGAATTTTTAGTGGAAAGAAACACTTTAAACTTAGAAGGTGATTAAATGAAATGGAGAAGAACACACTACTCAGCAGAAATTAAACCAGAAATGGACGGGCAAGAAGTTGTTATAATGGGTTGGGTGCATTCAATTAGGGCATTGGGAAAGATCATATTTGTTATTTTAAGAGATAGAGAAGGAACAGTGCAAATTGTAGCACCAAAACAGAAGGTTGGAGAAGAACTATTTAAACAAATAAAAAAACTTGGAGCAGAGGATGTTGTGGCAATTAAAGGAAAAGTTATTGCAAATGAAAAAGCTCCGAATGGTTTTGAAATCCTTCCTTTAGAGTTAGAAGTTTTAAACACTGCACAAAGACCTCTTCCATTAGATCCTGCTGAAAAGGTTCCAGCAGAATTGGATACAAGATTAGAGAATAGATTTTTAGATTTAAGGAGACCAAAAGTTCAGGCAGTATTTAAAATCAGAAGTGAGATGTTAAAATCAGTAAGAAACACGCTTTATAATGAGGGTTTTATTGAGGTAAATACTCCGAAATTAGTAGCTTCATGCACAGAAGGAGGAACTGAACTCTTTCCAATATCTTACTTTGAAAAAGAGGCATTTTTGGGGCAGAGTCCTCAGTTGTATAAGCAGATGTTGATGGCAAGCGGTTTGGATAGGGTCTTTGAAATAGCACCTATATTTAGGGCTGAGGAACATAACACAAGAAGACATTTGAATGAGGCAACATCAATAGATATTGAGATGGCGTTTGCAGATGATAAGGATGCTATGGATATATTAGAAAAAGTTGTATATAACGCGTTTTTAGATGTTTATGAAAATAGAAAAAGAGAAATAGATGTTTTAGGCATAGAGTTTGAACTTCCTTCAAAAAAGTTTGATAGAATTACCTACGATGAAGCGATCGATATTGCAAATGCAAAAGGAGTTGAGATCAGTTGGGGAGAAGATCTAAGTAGGGAGGCGGAGAAGGCAATTGGAGAGGAGATGGGTGGTCTTTACTTTATAACTGACTGGCCTTCTGAGATCAGGCCGTTTTACACAATGCCTCGCGAGGATAATCCAAACATCTGTAAGGCATTTGATCTGATGTATAAGGACTTGGAGATCTCCTCTGGAGCTCAAAGGATCCATCTCTATGATCTGTTAGTTGAAAATATTAAGAAGAAAGGATTAAATCCTGACGGATTTACATATTACTTAGAGGCGTTTAAGTATGGAATGCCTCCTCATGCTGGTTGGGGATTAGGAGCTGATAGATTTACGATGATTCTAACTCAGCAAGAAAATATTAGAGAGTGTGTATTATTCCCAAGAGATAGACAGAGGTTAACGCCTTAAAATCCTGCAAATTTTATATTTTTAATTTTATTTATTTTTTTTAGATTTTTTCTTTCCAGCTTAGATCTATATCTATACTTCCACCTTGAAATGATCCAATATCTAAGTTTTCATATTCATCTTCAATTTCTCCTTCGATCTCCATATAAACTCTTTTTAGTTCATCTATTATCTTTTTATCTGCGTTCCATAACCCTCTCTCTATCGCTTCCAACAGTCGTCGTGTCATCTCCTCTAACGCGTATATATTATGCTCTTTAAAGAAGTTTCTATTGTCTTCATTTTTTATGTAGGTGTTGAATATCTCCTCAAATATCCAATCTTCAACCTCTCCTGTTGTAGCACTCCACCCATAAACTCTTCCTACTCTTTTTGAAATATCTCCTGCTCCTTTGTATCCATGTCTCTTTAAACCCTCGATCCACCTTGGATTAAGTAGTTTGGATATAGTAATTCTTTCTATTTCTTCTTTTAGCGTTCTAACTTCCAATTTATTTGGATCCCGTGTGTCTCCATAGTATGTTTTCACATCTACACCTTTTAAAACCTTTACTGCATTTATTAAACCACCATATGTTCCAAAATAACAACAACATCCAAGTAAATCATATTCGTCGGTTATTACCTTGTTAAATGTAAGATCCACAGTTTTTAACATATTTGTAAATGGATAAGTAGCTTTTTTACCATATGCATTTTTTCCATAAGCATATGCGTTCCAATGGATAAAAGCATCTTTTAGATCTTCTTCGGTTTTCCAAGCACTTGCGTATATCGCATATTTAACCCCATTTCCATAAGTTCCGGGAGGAGAGCTAAAAATTCTAAAAGTTGCCTCTCTAAAAGACAACCCCTCTTTTAAATTTTGAAAAACGTGTTTTTTTATGTAATTCATCTCATCGGGCTCATCTAAATTAGCAACCATTCTTATTGCTTCATCTACAAGTTCTACACAGTTAAAAAACATATCTCTTATTATTCCACTAACTCTTATAGTTATATCGATCCTTGGCCTTCCTAACTCTTCCAATGGGATAACTTCTAAACCAGTAATTTTTCCTCCTTTATATATGGGTTTAACGCCAAGGAGATGGAATATCATTCCCATCCCTTCTCCATCTGCCCACATTATATCAGAAACCATCCAGTAGATCGCAACACTTTCAGGGTATTTTCCCTCCTCTTTTAAGTATTTTTCAAGTAATTTCTCAGCCAGTAAGACACCAACTTTATAAGCGGATTTTGTGGGGATGTTGTAGGGGTCTATGGAGTAGAAGTTTCTTCCGGTTGGCAATATCTCGTAGTTTCCTTTCGTTATTAATCCAGAGGGTCCTGGCTCTATATATTCAGCATTTAATCCCTTGATTAGAGACCTGATTTCATCTGATCTTTCTATTCTTTCGTTAATCTCTTTTATTTTACTTTCTAATTTTTTATTTTTAATTTTCTCTCCCGATATTACTTTTAATACGGTTTTTTTAGTAAGTTCATCTTTTAAATCTTCATCTGCGAGTAGATTTTTTAATATGCATTTTATAAATTCTGCTCTTCTCTCTCCTTCTGGTAATTCTCCAAAGACGTGCATTCCATCATTGTATTGCGAAGATTTTAGTAATTCGATAATTTCCCTTATTTCTTTAAAGATTTCTTCGAATTTTTCATGGAGTTTTCCTTCTTTTTCATATTCCTCTATTTTCCCTTTAATTTTAGGGATATTAAGACGTTTTATCTCTTCTGAGATAAGGTGCTCTAATTGATGCCTTCGTGAAGGATCCATATTTTTTAAATATTCTGAGATATAACTATCAAGGGTCTCTAAATCATCATAAAATGCTTCTTTCATAACCGTTTGCATATGATCAATTATCGTAGCATAACTTCTTCTTTTTGCAATGGTTCCCTCTGCTGGATTGTCGGAGTTGTAGATGTATAGATGAGGAATTGTTCCAATGCAAATATCTGGATAACATTCGTTTGAAAGGCCAACATTTTTTCCAGGTAGAAATTCTAATGAACCATGGGTTCCAACATGAATTATAACATCTGCAATGTCATTGAAATACTTATATGTGGCAATGTAGTGGTGTGTTGGAGGACAGTGTGGATCGTGAAGTATTTTACACACTTTTCCATCGCATCTCGCTCCGATACATCCCCTTTTTGGCTGAACACAAACGTAAATATTCCCAAACTTTAAACCAGTAATTACTATTTTGTTTTTTATTTTATTTTTTTCATTAACTTTATAGATCATACCTTGGGAATTATTTTCGTTTAAATCTCCCCAAGTTTTTATTATCTTCTCTTTTACACTTTTTGGAAGAGAGTTAAAATATTCCATATATTCTCCTTCATCCATTAGGTATAAATATCCTCCTCTGGCCACGATTTCGTTTACAGTTGTCCACCTAAATTCAGATATTGCTTTCTTTTGAAGTATATGTTTTATTAGCCCCTCTCCATCTTCTGGAATTTCTTCAACAAAATATCCTTCTTCTTTTAACTTTTTCATAATATTTACAACACTTTGAAGAGCGTCTAAGTGTGCAGCGCTTCCGATTGTTGCTTCAACTGACGAACAGGCACTACTATGAAGTATGAACACAATTTTTCTCTCTTTTTTCGGTTTATATTTTAGATCTATCCATCTTTTTACTCTTTCGACAAATTTTTCTATTCTCTCATCAATTCCAAATTTCTTCTCTATAAATCCCTCATTTTCCGTGGTTCCTATAATTATTGGCTCAATTACTCCCTCAAATTCTGGTAAAGCAATAGTCCACCCAATATCTGCAGATAGACCTTGTTTATCTTCTTTCCAGTCGTTATAACTTTTATAATAACTTATTATTGGATGAAAAACAGGAACATTTAATTTTTTTAATAGATCAACCCCGTCTAATTTGTTCAGATGTGAGCCATCTTTAATGGTGCCAAGAGGGAATGATAACATGTTTATTAACGCATCGATGATTGGTTTTCCATCTTTAAAGAAATATTTTAAAACACTCTCTCCCCCTCCAAGTGCATTCAGTTCTTCACACTTTGCTCCGTAGGTAAAGACAGGAATTACATTAAAATGCTGTTTCAATTTTTCTATTAATTTAAGGATAACATCCATATCTTCATTTATTAAGTAATGTCTTGAAAATAAAATTCCTACGGTGTGTTTTTTCTTAAATTCAACATCATTTAAAAATTCGATTAATTCATCGTAAATTTTTCCATCGTAGTATATTCCTTGAAGTGGCTGTTTCTTAACATCTTTTTCTTCTCCCATTAGATATAAAACCATATTTTTAAAGTTTTCAAGCCCTCCGTAGGTCATGTATAGATAACATTTATGCGATTTTTCTGAGTTCCAAACATTTACATCTTGAGATACAATTATTATATTTTTATTTAGTTTTTTTAGTTTATTTAAGTCAATATCATCTGAGGATGTTTTGTAGATTAAAACGACATCAGAATTTACCACATCTTCAAAAAATTTCTCGTTGATTGGAAATCTGTTTGAATATATCTTGTAATTTAAAGAAACGCCTTCTTTTTTAAGTTCTTCTACTGCCCTCTTTAAAATAGAGCAGTATGATGCCCACATATAAAATGTAATTTTCATATTACCACCGTAATATCTAATAAAAATAATACTTACTATAATGTTAATTTTTTTTACAAGTTAATAATATAAATAATTTGTCATTAACGATCATGATAAAAATAACATGATAAAAATAAATATATCCATAAAGAGATGTATAAAAATAAAAAATAAAAAAAGAAAAATAAAAATGAAATAAAGAAATGCATATCCTAAAATATTATTTTATGTAGTTGTATGGATAAAAAATCAAATGAGATCTAATCAACAGTCATATCAATACAATCACTATCAATAAAGTTTTTAAACCCAAGTAAACCAAATAAAAGATTAAAAATAAGTTAAAAATTAAAAATGAAATATTAAAAATAATAGCCCTATAAAGTAAATCAATAAAAAAATTAATAAAAATTAAAAATATTTTTTGGTGTTAAAGTATGATTCCAATGATCTACAAGGGCATGTGTCCAAACTGTGAAGACGAGATAAGAAGTGAGAGATTGGAAGTTGGAGTTTGTGAAAAGTGTCTACCTATTGACAAAAAATTAGAAAAATTAGAACTATGCAAAAACTTAAAAAAAGAAAAAACATTAAAAAATTTGGAAAAATATTGCTCAGTTTGGAATGAATTTAAAAAATTTGAAGAGTTTGTAAAAAGGTTAGGATTTGAACTTTTAAGTATTCAAAAGATGTGGGCGAAGAGGGTATTAAAAAATAAGAGTTTTTCAATAGTTGCACCAACAGGTGTGGGGAAAAGCTTTTTTGGAATAATAATGAGTTTATATTTAACTAAAAAAGGAAAAAAATGCTACATTATATTGCCAACAACTCTTTTAGTGAAACAAACCCATGATCGTATTCTTTCTCTAATTGAAAAATGCAAATTAAATATAAATGTGATTTCATACCACTCAGATCTATCTACAAAAGAAAAAAAAGAAGCAAAAGAGAAAATAGAGAATGGAGATTACGACTTATTAATAACTACATCAAATTACTTGGCTAAAAATGATATAAACAATAAATTCGACTTTATATTTGTTGATGATGTTGATTCACTGTTAAAAGCATCTAAAAATATTGATAAAACACTGAAATTGTTAGGATTTGATGAAGAACTGATAAAGGAGGCATATAAAATCATATATCTTATAAAAATTGGAAAGATAGAAGAAGCATTGAAAAAAAGAGAAGAATTAAAAAGAAAGGTCTCAAACATAAATCATGGATGTTTGATTATTGCCTCAGCAACGGGGAAGAGTTATGGAGATAAGGTTAAACTTTATAGAGAGTTGTTAGATTTTGAAATTGGGTTTGGAATGAATAAACTTAGAGATGTAGAGGATATTTATGACGAGGAATTTAAGAAAGAGGAGGTTTTAGAGTA
The DNA here is from genome assembly GCF_000024625.1 of Methanocaldococcus vulcanius M7. Taxonomy (NCBI): domain Archaea; kingdom Methanobacteriati; phylum Methanobacteriota; class Methanococci; order Methanococcales; family Methanocaldococcaceae; genus Methanocaldococcus; species Methanocaldococcus vulcanius. The sequence continues at coordinate 1,252,941 of NC_013407.1, read as the reverse complement.
TATAAAAATATTTGGTTCGGGAGGTTTAGTGTTCGTTCCAATCGATTACGGGGTAGAGAAAGCTGAGGAGATAGAGAAATATCTGTTAGAAAATAATATAAAGGCAAAATTAATTTACTCAAAAGATAAAAAAGGATTTGAAGAGTTTAGAAAAGGAGAGATAGATGTTTTGATTGGTGTCGCTTCATACTATGGTGTTTTAGTTAGGGGCTTAGACATGCCCGAGAGGGTTAGATACGCAGTGTTTTACGGAATTCCAAAATTTAAGATTAAATTAAAAGAATATATTGACAAATTAATTGAAAAAGGAGTTTTGAAAGAAAATATCGATATTGAGAATAAATCAGAAGATGAAATAAGACATATAGTAAAAGAAAAGTTAAAAATGAAAAATTTCTCAATTAAACTTGAAAATGGAGAATATTTTATCCTAATTCCTGATGTAAAAACATATATTCAAGCTTCTGGAAGAACTTCGAGAATGACTGAATTCGGATTAACTAAGGGAGCAAGTATAGTTTTAGTAGATGATAAAGATATATTTGAATATTTAAGAAAATATATGTTATTTATGTATGAAAGTGAGTTTAAAAAGATCGATGAAGTTGACATAAGGGAGTTAATTAAAAAAATAGATGAAGATAGGGAAAAAATAAAATCTGGAAGGAGCTCTGGAAAGACCCCAGATCTACTTAAATCAGTGCTTATGGTCGTTGAAAGTCCAAATAAAGCAAGAACTATTGCAAACTTTTTCGGAAAACCCTCCGTTAGAAAGATAAAAAATAGAAACGTTTATGAAGTTTGTGTTGGGGACTTAAACTTATTAATCACTGCAAGCGGAGGGCATGTATTCGACCTCGTTACGAAAGAAGGATTCTACGGAGTTAAGATAGAAGATAATATATATATTCCAATATATGCATCAATAAAGAAAGTGAATGGAGAGCAATTCACTGATCAAAAAGATTTAGAGGATGTTATAAAACAATTAATGGAAAAAGGAGAAAAAATAACAAATATAATAGATGCAAAAGATAATATAGAAATAATTAGAGAAATAGCAGATGAAGTTGACGCTTTATTTATAGCCACAGATATTGATACAGAAGGAGAAAAAATAGGTTATGATATTGCATTAAACGCCCTTCCGTTTAACAGCGAAATATATCGAGTTGGATTTAATGAAATTACCAAAAGAGCAATATTACGAGCAGTGGAGTCATTTAAAAAAGGAGAAGAATTGTCTCTGGATGAAAATAAAGTTAAAGGTCAAATTGTCAGAAGAATCGAAGATAGATGGATAGGATTCAGATTAAGTCAAAAACTTTGGGAAGTGTTTAACAAAAACTATCTCTCAGCCGGTAGGGTTCAAACACCTGTCTTAGGATGGATAATAGAGAGATATAACGAACATAAAATAAAAGTTCCATACTTATCGCTAAAACTTGAAGGGGATATATACATAGGGAAAATATGGGAAGGAGAGTTTGACAAAGAGGAAGTCAGCGTAGAAACAACAACCTACGAAAAAGAACTGCCCCCAATGCCCCCATTTACAACAGACACTCTATTGGAAGAAGCAACAAAACGATACCACATAGGGACTGATGAAATAATGTCCATAGCCCAAGATCTGTTCGAGTTGGGTCTTTGCTTAACTCCTGATACACACATTGTATTGGGAGATGGAAGGATCAAAACCATTGAGGAAATAGTAAAAAGTAGGGAGAAAAAAGAAATACTATCATTAGATCTCGATAGAAAGTCAATAATATGTGATAAAATCATTAGTTTTTGGGAAATAAAATTCTCTGGAAATCTTAAAAAGATAACATTACAAAACAATTATGAAATAAAAGCAACGCCAGATCACCATATATTAACATTAAAAGATGGCAGATTAAAATGGATTCCTGCAAAAAATATAAAAGAAGGGGATTATGTTGTTATGCCATTTAATTATAACTATAAAATTAGAAGATCACATCCCCCTTCTAAGATATTTGAAAAAATTAAAAAAATAGTTGAGATAGATAACTTCAACGATGTTAGAGAACCTGAATTTTGGTATAATCTTGGATTGTTATTTGGAAACGATAGATTAAGTTTACAAGGTTCAGAAAAAGAGCATTTAGTAGAGGAGTTGTTCTCTTTAAAAGAGGACTATATAAACGCATTTATTGCCGGTTATTTGGATGCACGTGGAACATTTTTAAAGAGAGGAAAAGAAATTAATATTGCCACATTTTCAAAAAATAAATCCATATTAGAGAAGATCGGAATTTATCTCCACTCAATAGGGATCTTAACCATGATCCAAGAGCATAATGGATATTTTTTAGTTATAGACAACAAGTTCTTAACTACCTTCACTGAAAAAATAGTTAAATATACAAAAACCAAAAATTTGAAGGAATTTTGCAGAACTGTAATTGAAAATAAGAATAAAAATAAAAATGTTAAAAAAAGTAACAAAAAAATCAAAGTTGGCAATATATACAACGACGTGATATTCATTAAAGTTAAAAAAGTGGAAGATCTCTTCTACGATGGTTATGTGTATGATTTAAGCATTAAATGCAATGAAAACTTTATATCTAATGGAATTATCTCACATAACTGCACATATCATCGAACATCATCTACAAGGGTCTCAATCGATGGGATGAAGGTTGCAAGAGAGTATTTAAAGCTTAACAACTTAGAGCACTACATTAAGAATAGGGACTACTTTATGGAAGGGGCTCACGAGTGTATAAGACCCACTAAACCGATGGATACTGATGAGTTAATCGAATTTTTAAGAGAAAATAATATAAAATTAACAAAAAACCATATAAAAATATACGACTTGATATTTAGACGATTTATCGCTTCTCAGACAAAGGAGGCAATTTTGGAGTATGAAGAAATTTATATAAAAGATTTAGATGAAAAAATAGAGGGATACGTAGATATAAAGTTTGATGGATGGAGTAGATTCTATCCTTTAAAATTGAAAAAACTTCCAAAAATTGAAAAAAACAGTTTAAAAGTGTTAGAGAAAAAACTTATAAAAGTTCCAAAAGTTCCACTGTATGATGAAGGAGAAGTTATCAAACTAATGAAAGAGAGAGGCATTGGAAGACCATCGACATATGCTCAAATAATCAAAAAACTACTGGATAGAAAATATGTAATAAAGAGTAAGGATAAAAATAAATTAATCCCTACAAAACTCGGAATTGAGGTCTATAATTTCCTAATAGAGAATTATCCACATCTGATTTCTGAAGAGAGGACAAGGGATTTAGAAGAGATAATGGATAAAATTGAAAGAGGAGAAGTGGACTACTTAGAAGTGTTAAAAGTCCTACACGAAGAGATTTTAAGCATAGAATAGGTAATAAAATGGATATTAAAGTTAAAAGTTAGTGAAAAGTTATAAAAATTAAAAAATTATTAAAAAAATTAAGATAAAAAATGATAAAACTAAAAAAGAAAATAAAAAGAGGCATTGAGAAGTAGTGGTGTTTATGATCTCAGTTGTGTTAGTAAATCCCAAGTATGGAGGAAACGTAGGAAGTATTGCAAGAGTTATGATGAATTTTGATTTTAAAGAGCTTAGAATTGTAGGAAGTAAAGAAATTTTAAATAAAGAGGCATATATGATGGCTGTCCATGCAAAAGATATTCTAAACAATGCAAAATTTTATGATACCTTTGAGGAGGCAATAAAAGACCTTGATTTTGTTATTGCCACTTCAGGAGCAAGAGGAGGAGATAGGAATCTAAAAAGAGTTCCAATAACCCCAAAAGAACTGGCTTTACAACTGTTAGAGATTGAAGGTAATGTAGGAATTGTTTTTGGTAGGGAAGATGATGGACTAACAAACGAGGAGTTAGAAAAATGCGATCTCCTTGTTTCAATCCCTACATCTAATCTTTATCCAATAATGAATTTATCTCACGCTGTTGCAGTTATTTTATATGAAATCTATTCCACAAGAGTTGGAAATAGGTTTTTAGATGTTAATATGAGAGAGGCATCAAGAAAGGATAAAGACCTATTAATAAACAAATTTAATGAATTTATCGATAGAAATGAAAAGATTCCTGAACATAAAAAGGAATTATGCAAGATAATCTTTAAACGACTCGTTAATAGGGCATTTATAAGTGGAAAGGAGGCGTGGACTTTAATGAGTGCATTTAAATGAAAAATAAGAACCAAGATTTCTATTATATCTTCACTAATCTTTAAGTTTGTATCTTTTTACATTTTTATTTTTCTTTATTTCCCTTTATTGTTTTCCTTTTTTCTTTTTTTCTTGTAAAGTTTCCAAACCCTGCAAAATGAGCAAATTTTTCCGGCGGAAGTCATACCACAAACTTCACATTCTCTAAATTGAAAATCTTCCTCCTCAACCTTAAATAAATGCCTATTCTTCATATATCCATACAGAAATTGCAATTTTATTCCAGATCTCTCTTTTTCTAATTCATTTAAGTAATCCCTATGCTTTAAAGTTATCGCTCCCTCTGCAAATTTACATTTTACAGTTGTAAAAGGAATTTCTTCAGCTTCTGCATATTTTAAAATCAAATACTCATCTATCTCGAAGAATATTTTAACTTTCTTTAAAAATTTATCATGTGCAGGAAGAACTGGCTCATGTTTTGCTAAATATCTTATATTCCAATTTAAAACGTTATTTAAGATAAAAGAGATCTCATCATCTAAATTATGCCCAGTAATGATAACATCAAAACCTCTTTCATATCCAAACTTATTCATTAAATATCTTTTTGTTATTCCACAGATGGAGCATTTTTTTCCTCTAATATCTTCAATTGTTTTTCCAGTGATTTCTTTCAAATCAACAACGTGAAGAGGAGTGTTTAATCGCTCTGCCAACGCTTTAACAGCCCTTAACGACTCATCAGAAAATCCTTTAATTCCCAAATTTATATGAAATAATTCAATGTTATATCCAAGTTTTTTTAAGATCCAGGCAGCCACATGCCCATCTTTTCCACCAGACACCGCAACCAGAATTTTTTCATCCTTATTTAACATTTTATATTTTTCTATTGATTTTTTTACTCTATCTTCAAAATATTCAATAAAATGCTCTTTGCAGAGATTTATTTTTTTGGGATAACGGATTTCTACATAAGAAGGACTATTGCAAAACCTACACTTCATTTTTTCACCTTAAAGTTATAGCTTTTAACGGATCTCATTTATTTTAAAGATTTTTATGTTTTTGTTTTAGATGTTTTTGATTTTTATTTTTTAAGTTTGTTTTTAATGTCCTGCTTTTAATACTGAAATAGAGTTCTATTTTTATGATAAGTTTTATATACTACCAAACGATATGCTAAATTACTTAATAGTATGGAAATAATAGAGTTCTATTTAGGGATGAAATCATGAGAAATCCAATAATCGACGTAGGAGCAAAAGAGTTGAGTTATGAAATAAGAGAGATCGTTGATATTGCAAAAAAAGTAGAGAAGTTTGGGATTAATATAACTTGGGAAAACATTGGAGACCCAATAGCAAAAGGAGAAGAGATTCCAGAATGGATAAAAGAAATAATAGCAGAGATTGTTAGAGACAACAATTCCTATGCCTACTGTCCGACCAAAGGTTTGCCAGAAACAAGAGAATTTTTATCAGAGAGGGTAAATGAACGAGGAGGAGTTCAAATAACTGCCGAAGATATTATATTCTTTAACGGATTAGGAGATGCAATAGCAAAGATCTACGGGTTATTAAAGAGGCAAGTTAGAGTGATAAATCCCTCTCCTTCATATTCAACACACTCCTCAGCAGAAGCATCCCATGCAGGTTCTCCACCAATAACTTACTTCTTAGACCCTAAAAACTACTGGTATCCAGATATTGATGATTTAGAAAAGAGGATCAAATATAACCCAGCAGTTAGTGGAATTCTCGTTATAAATCCTGACAATCCGACAGGAGCTGTCTATCCAAAAAAAATACTCAATGAAATCGTAGATCTTGCAAATGAATATGATTTATTCATAATTTGCGATGAAATCTACTGTAATCTTATATATAATGGAAAAAAACAGCATTTACTGTGTGAAGTTATAGATGATGTTTGTGGTTTATCGTTAAAGGGAATATCTAAGGAAATTCCATGGCCGGGAGCAAGATGTGGATGGATTGAGGTTTACAATGCTGATAAAGATGAAGAATTTAAAAAATATATAAACAGTATATACAAAGCCAAGTTAATAGAGGTTTGCTCTACCACACTGCCACAGATGGCCATTCCAAGAATTATGGGGCATAAAAACTATAAAAAATATCTAAATGAGAGAAATAAGTTTTTTGAAAAACGATCTAATACTGCATTCAAAAAATTAAAGGACTTAGAAGGAGTTATAGCAAATAAGACAAATGGAGCTTTCTACATGTCGGTTGTGTTTGAAGATAACTACTTAAATGGAAACAATACAATAAAAATAGATAATAAAAGATTGAAGGAATTTATAGAGAATCAAATAAAAAACGCTTCCATTGATAAGAAGTTTGTTTATTATCTATTGGCATCAACTGGAATTTGTGTTGTTCCATTAACCTCTTTCTGCTCTCAACTCAACGGATTTAGAATAACACTCTTAGAAAGGGACGATAAAAAATTCAACTGGATATTTGATACCTTGGCTGAAAAAATAGAAGAATTTATATTATAGATAAAATCTTATTTTTTATTTTTTTAATTCTCTTATTCTTCATCTCTTAAATGCCTATAAAACCATGGTTCCTCATAATTTTTTAAATTTTTAACATAAGGGCAGTCCTTTGGAAAAACACCAGCTAAAATTCCCTCCATCACTGTTAAGCATCCATGTTTAAACCTATCCTTATAAACTTTACACAACTTTGTTTCAGGATCTAAATGTTCACAGTGAATTACTTTAACACCATCTTCGGTTTTGTAAGCATGTAAAATACAACATCTACCGCATCTCTTGCATAATTCATCAGGAAACAATTCCTCACTTATCTTTACTGCCTTATCCTTTTTGAATTTCAAAGTATGCAAACTATCCCTCTTAACTATTAATATTTGTGTTTCTGTATTATTAATCATCTATACATGTGATTTAGTGGATGTCGTTGAAACAAGGATATTGATAAGAAAACTGCCAAAATACTATATAAAGATTTTGACAACAATCGTTAAATATTACCAACTCATTAGGTAATTATTGATTCTTTTTATCCCATTTTTAACATTTTCAACTCTATAAAATAAACCCAATAAAAACAAAATCAAAAATCTTAAAACTTTTTTGAGAGGGATCATTAATGTTTATGAGAGAAATCGAATTAAGAGGGCATATAATCGATAGTTTAATTCTTCCAAAGGTCTTCGATAAGATCTTAGACATGGGAGGGGATTACAAGGTCTTAGAATTTGAAATCGGAAAGAAGAAGACAGATCCGAGTTATGCAAAAATACTTGTGATAGGTAGAGATGAGAGACACGTTGATGAGATATTAAGTGAATTAAGGGATTTAGGAGCTGAGATTCCAGAGATCGAAGATGTGGAACTAAAACCAGCTGAAAAGGATATGGTATTTCCAGAAGGATTTTACTCCACAACAAACCATAAAACCTTTATCAGGTATAAAGGAAAATGGATAGAAGTCGAAAATCAAAAAATGGATGGAGGAATTGTTGTTTACCCAGAAGAGATGAGAGCTGAGGTAAAAACAATCAGAAACGTTAAGAAAGGGGACTTAATAGTTGTTGGTCATAAGGGAGTTAGAGTTATTCCACCAGAGAAACCAAGAGAAGGAGGAGGGCTATTTGAATTTATGAAATCAGACGCCTCCTCAGAAAAACCAAAAGAAACTATCATAAGAAAAATTGCAAAAGAGATGTATGAGATAAAAGAAAAATATAAAAAAACAGGAAAAGGAGGAATCGTTGTTGTTGCTGGTCCAGCCATAATACACACGGGAGCTGGCTGGGCATTAGCAAAACTCATAAAAATGGGATATGTTCAGGCATTATTTGCTGGAAATGCCTTAGCAACACACGATATAGAGAGTGTTTTATATGGAACATCCTTAGGAGTAGATTTAAAAACAGGACGAAGTGTTCCAGGAGGGCATAGTCATCATTTAAGAGCTATAAACACAATTATGAGAGCAGGGAGTATAAAAAAGGCGGTTGAAGATGGAATACTTGATAGGGGCGTTATGTATGAATGTGTAAAAAACAACATCCCCTACGTGCTTGCAGGAAGTATAAGAGATGATGGCCCACTACCAGATGTTATCACAGACGTTGTTAAAGCCCAAGAAATGATGAGAGAAACATTGAAAGGAAAAGACATGGTTTTAATGCTCTCCACAATGCTACACTCAATAGCAACAGGTAATCTCCTCCCCTCATGGGTTAAAACCATCTGCGTGGATATAAATCCAGCCGTTGTAACGAAGTTGATGGATAGAGGAACATCTCAAGCCCTTGGAATAGTTACCGATGTTGGTGTCTTTCTACCAATGCTAATCGAAGAATTGGAAAAACTCGAAAAAGAGAAAGAAATCGCTAAAAAATCCAAAAATTAACTTAAAAATTTAAAAAATTTAAAATTTATGAGGATAAAAATAGAAAAAATAAAAAAAGAAAGAAAGGTTAAGAAAGAAAGGTTAAAACTGTAAAAAACGTTAAAATAAAACGAAGTGAGAGAATGAGAGAAGAACAATCAAAAGAACTAATAAGGAAAGGAATATCAACGATTACCCGATTAAAAAGATCTGGGCAGGAGAAAATTAAAGTCGAGAAATCAGATAAAAAAACAATCTCTTATAAAGATGCAAAACCCGGAAAAATAGATATAAACGAATTTAAAAAAGCAGTTTATTTACTACTGGAAGCGGACGATTACCTCTATAAAAAAGCTCCAAAGCATGAATTGGACGAAAAAGAATCAAAAGAGTTTTGTAAACTAATTATAAAATGTCAAAATCACTTAAACAAGATCTTATCTAACTTTGGATTTGAAATTGAAGAAAAAGATATAGATGAAGATGCATTATACATTGTTTCAAATAAAAAACTATTTAAAAAACTGAAAAATAAAAATCCTAATTTAAAAGTTGTTTGCACAGAAGGAATGCTTGATATTGAGGATATGAAAAAAATAGGGGTTCCAGAAAACGCGTTGGTTGGATTAAAGAAAAAAATAGAACTTGCAAGGAAAAATATTGAAAGATTCATTGAAAAATATAAACCAGAAAAAATTTTAGTTGTAATTGAAGATAAAAAAGATGAGTTATTATATATTAGAGCGAAAGAACTGTATAATGCTGAAAAGATCGATGTAGATGAGTTGCTGGACTAAATATTTTTGGTGGAAAGATGGACTTACAAAACGATATAGTAGTGAGAGGGAAGTCCTATGAAATGCCATTCTCCAAGGGAGTTTTAGCGAGATCACTAACCGCTGCTGGACTAAAACCAAGTATTGCTTATCGAATCGCTTGGGATATATATGAAATGTTAAAAAAAGAAAATGTTAAAGTTATAGATAAAACAGACCTAAGAAGAAGGGTCTATTATTATCTAATCTCTAAAAACTACGATGAAGTTGCCAAAAAATACCTACTTTGGAGAATGGTTCTTGGAAGAAGACCGATTGTAATTCTAATAGGAGGAGCGAGTGGTGTTGGAACATCGACTATTGCATTTGAAATTGCCTCTCGATTAGGAATTTCCAGCGTGATAGGAACTGATTCAATAAGAGAAGTTATGAGAAAAGTTATCTCAAGGGAGCTTATACCAACTCTTTATGAGTCAAGTTATACTGCATGGAGAGTTTTAAGAGATGACGAAGAGAATAAATACATAAAAGGATTTGAAAGGCACTCTGAGGCAGTTCTAACAGGAGTAGAGGGAGTTATTGATAGATGTTTAGTTGAAGGGCAGAGCGTTATCTTAGAAGGAACTCACCTCGTTCCAACCCTCTTAAAAGATAAATACTTAGAAAATGCACACGTTATTTTTATTGTTCTTACTATATATAACGAAAAACTCCATAAAATGAGATTTTACGCACGGGGAAGGGTTTCAAGTAGGCCAACTGAGAGATACTTAAAACATTTTAAGATAATTCGCTTAATAAATGATTACATGGTAGAAACTGCAAAAAAACGAGGCATTCCAGTAGTTGAAAATATAAAAATTAGTGAAACAGTAGAAAAATGCTTAAACATAATCACTGAGCGATTAAAAACTATGATTGAATTAGAGGGGTTAAGTGAAGAGGATATGTTAGAGGAGGAAGCATAATGTCAAACAAAAATGGCTTTATTCTTTATTTCTTATTTTTCCTCTAAATCCATGTTCAAACTTCTCATCGTAAAGCTTAGAATAAGAATAATACTTAGGATTTAGCACCTCTCCCACTATAATCAAAGCCGTTTTTTTGATTCCTTCTCTTTTTACCTTTTCCGAAATATCCTTCAAGGTTCCTCTAACGATCTTCTCATCACTCCACGATGCATGATAAACCACAGCTACGGGAGTGTTTTCTTCATAGCCCCCACTTAAAAGTTCTTTAACGACCTTATCAATCATAGAAACTCCTAAAAAAATAACCATAGTTGCTTTATGTCTTGCTAAATCTCTAATTTTCTCTTTTTCTGGTTTTGGTGTTCTCCCTTCCGGTCTTGTTATTATAACCGTCTGAGAAACATCAGGAAGAGTTAATTCAACTTTTAATGAGGCAGTTGCTGCAAACAGAGAACTAACTCCCGGAATTATTTCAACATCTATGCCCCTCTTTGATAACTCATCAATTTGCTCTTTTATTGCCCCATAAATCGAAGGATCTCCAGTATGCAATCTTACAACCTTTTTTCCACTGTTAACTGCTTCAACTATGGTATTAATAATTTCACTGAGATTCATACTCGCACTGTTGTATATCTCAACTCCATCTTTACAATATTTTAAAAGCTCTTCATTAACAAGAGATCCTGCATAAACAACAACATCTGCTGATTCTAATGCTTTCTTGCCTTTTATAGTTATTAATTCAGGATCTCCTGGACCTGCTCCAACTATAATAACTTTTTTTTCCATATTATCCCTCATCTTAACAAAAATAACAAATAGTGTTTAATTAAGACGCATTCAGCCAACGTTAAACAAAAATATAAATTAAAACATAATATAATAAAATAAATAATAAAATTTTATAATAAAATTTAAAGATTACAATAAAACCATATGCGACTATTAAATTGCCCCTATTTTTTGTTCATCCCATACAAGAATATTGCTAAATTTCCAAGAGCCCCAATCTCATTTTCAACTATATACCTCCCAATTCCCTTCTCTAACTCTAACTTTGTAAATCCAGTGGATGCACCACAAAAAACAATCAAATCGTTTTCTCCAACCTCATCAAAATCAAGTTTCTCATCACATATACTTTTATTTCCGATTAAAATTACTTTTTCCGGTCTCAAAACTTCAATAGCATCGTCTAACTCTTCAAAAAACAATATGTTCTTTTTTAATTTATAAGCCAATTTGTGGAGGATAGGAATACCACTTTGAGCGGCAGATGCCGTGGCTTTTGTTATAACAACCGTGTTAACATCAAAACCATATGCAATTCTTCCAAACTCTTCAACCTGCTTAGAACTGTACGTGTTGTGTAAGCACACGAACATCATCTCACCACAATCTAAATTTTTTAAGGTTTTTGAAGGATAAGAGAGGTATATTTACCAAGAGTATATATAGTTTTAGTTGATCTAAACAAAAAATATTTTTAACAAATAAGGAAACATTAACTAAAAATTATTAAAAGAGATTGATGATAAACTTTAAATACCACAATAAGCTATTATCCATCAAAGGAATTGGAATACGAAATTTTATAAAAACCCACTTATGACAACTCAAAAAACAGATAAAACTATGTAAAATATACAAAAATTAACAAAAACCAGTTAATTAACCGATCAATTCCTTAAATATGGAAAAACATTAAAATTTTTTATAGGGTGAAATAATGTCAAAGGGAACTCCATCAATGGGTAGAAGAAACAAGGGGTCATTACATATAAGATGTAGAAGATGTGGAAGAAGAGCTTACCACGTAAGAAAAAAGAGATGTGCTGCATGTGGATTTCCAAATAAGAGAATGAGAAAATACTCATGGCAAAATAAAAAAGTAAATGGTAAGAGAATAAAATAAATAATAAAAGCATGAAAAAAACAATAATATGTAAAATAACAATATAAAAGGATGCTTTTATCTTGATTTTTATATTTTTAAAATCATTAAAGGCATAATCGTCATTTATTTTAAAAAATTTAAAAAAATTTAAAGAGAGAAGAACGTAGATAAAGAAGTTTGCTAAAAAAGTTAGTTTTTTATAAGATAAACATCCAACATATAATCACGGTGATAAAATGAGTGATCTTGAAAGTATCGATTATTACGATTATAAAGCATTATTGAAAAGAGCAAGAAGTCAAATCCCAGAATATGTATTCCAAAAAGATAGATTCGAGCTTCCAGAGATTGAAATACTAATAGAAGGGAATAGAACAATTATTAGGAATTTTAGAGAGTTGGCAAAGGCGGTAAACAGAGAAGAGGAATTTTTCGCAAAGTATCTATTGAAAGAGACAGGTAGTGCTGGAAACTTAGAAGGAGGAAGATTAATACTCCAAAGAAGAATAAACCCAGAATTGTTAAAATCAAGAATTAATGACTTCTTAAAAGAATATGTAATATGTAGAGAGTGCGGGAAACCAGATACTAAGATTATTAAAGAAGGAAGAGTGCACATGCTTAAATGTATGGCTTGTGGGGCTATAAGGCCAATAAGAATGATCTAAGGGAGAAAATGAAAGGTCTTGAATTTTTTAAAAAATATGTTTCACTAAGCGTTCCTAAAAAAATAATTATTACTTATTTTTTATGTTGGGCAGGATTTTTATTTTCTTTTTCTATTGGAAAACTTTTATTATACTTTTCTTCTATTTTCAAATCCAAAGTTATAACTGAGCCCGCCAAAGTAGCTCAAACTGTCGGAACTGCAAAATTTAAAGCAGTATCCTCAGCAGTATCTACAACAGTGGGCGCGAAAAACGCATATTTAACCTATTCTCTCTCATATATAATATCTAACTTTTTAGGGTGTTTAATAATAATCTCTGCTCTCGGAGCCCTTGCTTACCTATATAAAAAAGATATGGAAAATGCGAAAACACCAGAAGAGAAAGAGGAAATAATCGCAAACTATCAAAAATATCTATTTATACTGTTCATCTTTACAGTTATAAATCCACTAACTGGTCTAATTGGAGTTAATTTAGATTATCATGATTTAGTTGCAGTCATCCCTCACGGAACTTTTGAATTTATGGGATTTGCAATTTCTGTTGTTGCAGGAGTAGAATTGGCAAATAAAATCTTCCCAATTGTTAAAAAATCTCTCACTTATAAAAAACTCGCTTTACTTGTTTTAGCGTCATTTATATTTATATCAATTGCAGGATTTTTAGAGCCAATTGACTGGTATATATTTGAATACGCAAGAATAAACAATTATCCATTAACATACGCGTTTATAACTGCATATAAACATCTCATTCTCTACCTAATATCTCATATATAAATAATAACTTATAGATAATAATATTAGGAAGTATTAGGTGTATAAATAATCCATATAATTCCAAACTACCAATATGATTGTGATTTTTTAATACATTCTTATATTTTTTATAATTTTATCTGTTTTTTGTCCTATTTTAGTAAGAGAGGTGATCGTGATTAAAGTATTAGCGATCGATGTTTCAGGAAGGCATAAAGAGGAAGGAACTTTTTTTAGGGTCTATGCAGGAGTTATATTAGAAATAAAAGCAGATCGAATTGTTCACGTTGAAAAAATAGATGTTATGATTAAAGAAGGAAAAAGTCAGAAATTGAGAGACATAGTAAAAGAGTTTAAAGAGTTTGTTGATAAAATGGGTCATGAGTTTGACTATATCCTATGTGAAAAAGGAGAATTTTTTAACTTACCCAATGAGTCGGTCTCAGCGATACTAAAAAAAGAGGTCATATTTCCAAAAACAAGAGGAGAATTGGAGGCAATAAATATAGCTCATCATGTCTCTTACTCTGTAAGAAAACTGCTGATAAAAAGTAAGGGGAGTGGTTAAGAATAAAAATTATTAACACATTAGATAGATAATAATTAACCGTTAAAAATTGAATTGGTGATTTTAAATGTATGAGATTGTTAGATACGAAGGAGGAGTTTATAAAAACAACATCTTTAAGGAATGGATCGAAGATATTGGGGGATTTATAATTCAAGAGCATATAATGCAGTTGGATGTTTATATGACCTTAGCAGTTCCTCAAAACGAACTTGAAAATCTAAGAGAAGAAGCAAAAAAATATAAAGGAAAAATTATCGAAACACCACTCGCAGGAACTGAAATAGCTGTCGTAGCTCCAAGTTTATCGAGACATCATCTACCTCATACCGCATGCGACATTTCAGAATACCTAAGAAGATTTGGGGCAAAACCAAACATGATCGGATTAGCGAGAGGAGTTGGGAGAGATATAGCACAACTTAGAGAAAAAGAAAAAAGATTAATCGAAGAGCATGATTTAGCTGTTTATGTTATGGGTAATTTTGAGGATTGTATTAAAAATAAGACCCATCTATTTGACGTAGATATACCTGTTGTGATAACAGGAGGGCCACAAACACTCGACATTCCCTACCCATATGTTGGAGATCTGGGAAGAAGGAGCCATAGGTTAAGGCATGGAGAAGAGATAAGGGCTCTGAGAAAGATGGTTGAAGTTATAACCGAACTGATAAACGAAAGAAGGAGAGAACTCTCTTACGATCCGCCAATAGTTCCTCCAGTTGTTGTTAAGGATGAGATAGAAAAACAGGTTGATGAAGTTTATTCAATACTCTCTCCAATGCCAATAGTAACTCAACTTGATGGTTTGAGAGTTAAGTTGGATTATGACAAATATGCTGAAAAGATATCTAATGTCAAAGTTAAAAACTATAAATTAAGCGATATAGCAGAAATTAAAAGAAGTGAAATGAAAAACTATATTTTAATAAAGATAAAACCAAAATCAGAAGTAGAATTTGAAATGAGGGAGAAAAATGAATGATTTTAACTTTAAATGTTATGATATTGATGAAAAAGAGCTTATAATTCCTCCGGGATTGCCTCAATCAGTTATAGCGAGATTAATAGAAATTTGTAATGTAAAATTTGATGTTAGAGATGATGAATTGTATAATGTAAAATATCCTGTATTAATAGGAAAAGAAAATGAATTAGAAAAAGCTAAAAAGTATTTACAATTAATTACAGAGGCAAAATTAGCCCTTAGAGATATTGCAAGATTAGCAAGAAAATACAACATAAAGGCAAAGGTATATGCAGAAGATGAGGATTTAAGATACATATTAAATGAATTAAAAAATGACATTGCAAATAGAAACTTTATTGAGATCGTTGAGGAAAAGCCAGAAGATAGCGAAGTGGTAAATGTAGCGGATAAAAAAATATACGTTGGAGTTTAAAATTAGATAACCTTTGAAAGTAGAGATACAATATTCATAACATCAACACTTTTTTTAACATCTCCTGTCTCTACTCTAAATTTATCTAAACAATCTCTTATATGATATTCACAAAAAGGACAGACAGTAATAACTGCATCAACCTTTAAATCATATATCATTTTTGCCCTTCTCTTTCCGATCAAATTAGCGATCTCAGGTTTTCCACTTCTAACTCCACCCCCAGCTCCACAACATCTTGCCTCCATATCTACAAATTCAAGTTCAGGAATTGATTTTAAAATCTCTCTCGGTTCTTTCCATATACCCTGCCCTCTTTTTAAATGGCATGGATCGTGATAAGTTATCCTCATCTTTATGGGCTTATAATTTAAAAGTCCAACTTCTGTTAATACCTCTGTTATATCCCTAACCTCAAAATTTCTCTCCTTATAATCGTTTTTTAACGTGCTTCCGCAGCCAGCACAGATCGTTATAACATAATCTACATCCAAATTATTGAATATTTTTAAATTTTTCTCTTTTAATTTTTCTGCAACATCCCTTTGCCCAGTTCTAAAAAACGGAGATCCACAACAAACTTGGGTTTTGGGAATAACCACAGAAATACCATGAGCGTTTAATACTTTAATTGCCTCTTTTCCAACATCTTGAAGTCGAAAATCAACCAAACATCCAGTAAAAAATGCAACTTTTAATTTCTCATCTTCAGCAGGATAAAAATCAGATACCTGTTTCAAGAGGGGGAGTTTTTCTTCGACAACACTCCTATTATATTTTAAAACATTCTCTCTAACTTTTAAATGACTATCCAACCTATATCCTTTACTAAACGCTAAATGTCTCAACTGCTCGATAGCCCTGTGAACTATATCGATCTCTTTTGGACAAACTTCAACACACTTAGCACAAGTTGTGCAGTTATAAATATTCTCAAAAAATGCAATCCTCTCCCTATCTTCCTCATCTCTAATGTCAAAGGCAAACCTTGCCAACTGCCTCATAAACGTTGCTCCGGGATATTCGCTAACATCTCTTGATGGACATAGAGAAAGGCAGGATAAACAATCGATACATCCTCTCAGATCTTTGTTTTTTTCTACCACATCTTGAGGTATACGTTCGAGGTCTTCTGGAAACTTTTCCTTTATAAGATGGTTTTTTATGCTTGTTAATTTTTTGTAATACTGCTCTCTATCGACAACAAGATCTTTAACTACATTAAAACCTTTCAACGGCTCTATTATCATTCCCTCCTCTACTTTTGTTTCACATGCCAACTTTGGCTCTCCGTTTATAGTTAGTGCACAACTTCCACACTGCCCATTTCTACAGGAGTATCTAAATAAGATATTTGCCCCAAATTTTTTATTGATGTAATCTAATGCCTCCAATACAGTTATATTCTCTGGAACGTTATAACTTTCGAAGTAGCTTTTTATTCCATCAAATCTTTTAATTGTTATTTTTACCATCATCCCATCCCCAAAGACGCTATTGCTATCACATAGAGGATAATAAATAACATTCCTTGCCATCTGCCGATTTTTGAATATCTTGCAAATAGGTAGAGAAGTAAGCTCATTATTAATAAAATAAGCATCTGTAAATTTTCTGCTGGAAGATACATAAATAAACTTCCCATTGCAAGAGCTCCTCCAATATCTGCAATATTACTTCCAACCACATTCCCTAAAACCATACTACCAAGATTTCTCTTTGCAGCTGCCAAGGAGACCATTAACTCAGGAAGAGATGTTCCAAACGCAACCAGTGTAAATCCAATGATCTTATCAGAGATATTTAATGATATGGCTATTTTTTTAGCCCCTTCAACAAAAAACTCCGCTCCAACTAAAACACCAACCAGTCCTATTATAAGTAAAACTAATGAAAATGCTATTGATGTGTCTTCTTTTACATTTTTTTCTTCTAATTCAATTCCGATCGATCCGTTCTTAATTGTCCATTTTAGATAAAGAACAAACAATATCAACAATAATATTCCATCAATAGGGGAGAATCCATCGTATCCTATGATTGCAGTAAAGATAACAAACAGAAGATATACGAGAACATTTTTTTTCAAGTGGTTATCTACAACAATAGGAGAGATAATTGCACTAACACCAAGAACTAATCCAAGATTACAGATACACGATCCAATAGCATTTCCTACAGAGATTCCTGGAGCGTGCATATAAGAAGCATAAGCAGATGTTAATATCTCAGGTAGAGAGGTTCCAATAGCCATAATCGTGGCTCCAATAACAAAATTTGAAACATTAAAATGCTTTGCTATCCTTTCTCCTCCTAACACAAACCAATCGCTCCCATAATATAACAAAATGAGCCCAAGTAGAAAATAACCTATTCCTAAAATTAGCATTATCATCCCTACAAATTTACGTTTGTTTTTGATATTCTTTTCAATAATATTTAAACATTAAGTAAAAAATCATTATTCCTTAACTGCTATTAAAAAATAGTTTATATAAAAATTAACTCCAATCCCACCTTTCAAATAAATCTTTATATTTCTCTTTATTATCCACAAAAAACCATGATTCTTTAAAATGCTTAAATATCTCCTTGTTTCTGGATGTTCTTTAACTTTCCCAGCAGATTTTATAATGTTTGAAGAATAAACCTTCTTTGCTGGGCATTGAACTCTTATTCTTTCAACCAACCTCTCTTAAAGCATTGTAGCAATTAACAACTCTTATTGCAAAAGATTACATCAAATTCATCTTGTATAATCCATCTCCTCAGCACTCTTAACTTCAAAAATTATATTTAGCCCTTTACAGTTAATTTTTTGACCTCTCGATCATTCCCTGATCTTCTTTGTCAGATTTCCAATTCCATATCCTAAATCAAGAACATTTTCATTCTCTCCAATATTTAAGCATATATAAGAATTCCTCTAATACCATAAATTTTATTTTTCCTTTAATAGATAAACTCTATCTCCCTCTCTAACTATATGATTCAACTTCACTCCAACTCTATCGCCTTTTTTAGCAATTTTAACATCTTTATGATTTATTTGCATTGATTTAACAATTTCTTCAACACAGCCAGTTGTCTTTCCAATTATTAATATTGTATCTCCAACTTTTAAATCGTTCCATAACTCAATCTCTGCTACATTAACTTTTTTATAAAAATTAACAACTTTCCCAATTTCAACCTTTCTATATTTTGATGCATTCCCTTCAATTTCATACTGGAAGTCATGATTTTTATTAACATCTTTAAAGTAAAATCCTGTCTCATAACCCCTATTATAGACCTTTTCAAGCTCTTTTTTGAAATATGGGAGTTTATCGTAATAACTGCCATCTAAAACGCTATCTATTGCTTCTCTATAAATTTTTGTTGTTCTCATTACATAATCGGCATTTTTAGCTCTTCCTTCAATTTTAAATGAATCAAACACCTCCATTAATTCTGGAATATGCCCTATCATACATAGATCTTTTGGAGATAGTAGATATTTTCCTTCACAAACGATCTCATAAGTTCCATCATGATGCTCATTAATCAACTTCCACTTTCTTCTACACGGTTGTAAGCAATCTCCGCAGTTGGCATGTCTTCCAAATAAATAGGAGCTTAAAAAGCATCTTCCACTTATAGCGACACATAAAGCACCATGAACAAAGCCCTCTAACTCTAAGTTTATATTATCTTTTTTTAAATTTTCTCTAATTTCTTTTATTTGGTTTAAAGTTAATTCTCTTGATAATATAACTCTCTTTGCAAATTTTGAGTAAAACTTGGCTGTTAATGAGTTTGTTATGTTGCATTGAACGCTTGCATGAACTCTCAATCCCAACTCATTAGCCAACTGCATGGTTCCTAAATCACTAACTATAACTGCATCTACCTCAGCAAAGTTTGCAAAGTCCAAAATTTCTTCAACTTTTTTTAACTCATTTTCATAAACAACTGTATTCGTGCAGAGGTATACCTTCTTGTTGTTATCGTGAGCGTATTTAATTCCTTCAACTAACTCCTCTCTTGTAAAGTTTTTTGCAGTTGCTCTCATATTTAATTCCTTTAATCCACAATAAACCGCATCTGCTCCATAATCAATGGCTGTTTTTAAACATGCTAAATTATTAGCAGGGGATAAAAGTTCTACCATAATTATCACTTAATAAGGTTCTGCTGTTTTTATTTTTTTATTAATCTTTAAATTTGTTAGTAAAATATAAAAAATATGATATATTAAATTGAGAAGCTCTAATATGTGGTATTTGTAATTTAATTAATTTATGATTTAATCTACGGGAACAACTACTTTGATCCCTTTAACTTCTTCAACGTAAACGTCTATTCCATAAACTGCTTTAATATTTTCTGGATTTATTACACTTTTATCTCCTTCTGCATATACTTTTCCATCTTTTAGCATTATAAATTTATCTGAATATCTTAAAGCTAAATTTAAATCATGCATAACCACAATAGATGTTATACTCTTTGATTTGGAGATATTTCTAATAGTTCTCATAACCTCTAATTGATTTTTCGGATCTAAGTTATTTGTTGGTTCATCTAAAAGTAGCACTTGGGGTTCTTGAACTAATGCTCTCGCAATAACTGCTTTTTGCAACTCTCCACCGCTAAGTTCATTAGCGTATCTCAACGCATAGTCCTCCAAATTTAAGAGTTTTAATATTTCATGTGTTATTTCAATATCTCTCTCAGATACATCCCATTTTATATGTGGCTTTCTTCCAAGTAGAACCATATCAAAAACAGTCATATAGTTTCCACTTGCTCTTTGTGGAACATAACCAACTTTCTTCGCTAATTCATAGCCCTCTAAATTGTTTATATCAAAATTGTCAATTAATATTGTTCCTTTCTTTGGTTTTAATATCTTATTTATACACTTTAAAAGCGTTGATTTTCCAGCCCCATTGATTCCCAAGATAGAAACGACTTCTCCCCTTTCAACATTAAATTTTATTCCATTTAATATTTTTCTACTTTTATAGTGAAATTCAACTCCATCTACGCAGAGAATCATGTCCACACCCGTGTAATTCATTATAACTAAAAATTAAAATTATCCTTATATCTGTTGATTATTACTATTGTTAAAATAGATATGATAAATTAATTAAACTTTACTCTACTTTTAATCAAATAATTGTATAATATATCGAACGCTCTTATTTTTGCTGACAATGATCACTAAAACTACTTATATCTTATACTGTCTAATTAATTTATCTATCAAGTTATGATTTTATATATCTATATTTTACGTTTCGATATTCTCCGCCATCAAGGTTATTAAAGTTTTTTTATTTAAAATGACCTCCAATACCAACAAAAATAATAAAACCACAATAACAAAAATAATAAAAAATAAAATTATATATTTTCTACTACACAATAAGTAAATTTAATAAAAATATTTAATAAAAATCAATAAAAAAATTTAAAAATATTTAAAGGTGGGAATTTGTTTTTAAAGAAATTGATGGAGGCAGAAACTGCATACACCTTTGATGATGTTTTGTTAGTTCCCAATGCCTCTCATGTTGAACCAAAAAACACAGATGTATCTACAAACTTATGCGGATTAAAATTAAATATTCCAATAATCTCAGCAGCGATGGATACCGTTACTGAAAAGGAGATGGCCATTGCATTAGCGAGATTAGGGGGCTTGGGTGTAATTCATAGAAATATGACAATTGAAGAACAAGTCCATCAAGTCCAAGCAGTTAAAAAGGCAGATGAAGTTGTTATAAAAGATGTGATCACAGTATCGCCAGATGATACAATTGAAGAAGCAATAAATGTAATGGAAACCTACTCCATAAGTGGATTGCCAGTTGTTAATGAAAAAGACGAATTAATAGGAATAATAACCCACAGAGACGTTAAAGCCATAGAAGATAAAACAAAAAAAGTTAAAGAAGTAATGACGAAGGAAGTGGTTAGTGCAAAGGAAGATGTGGAGGAAGAGGAAGCAATGGAGTTAATGTATGCCAATAGAGTTGAACGTTTACCAATAGTTGACGATGATAATAAACTCATTGGTATTATAACATTAAGAGACATTTTAAAGAGAAAAAAATATCCACAAGCGTCAAGGGATAAAAAAGGAAGATTATTGGTAGCTGCTGCTTGTGGACCTCATGACTTTGAGAGAGCAAAGGCGTTGATTGAAGCAGAGGTTGATGCCATTGCAATTGACTGTGCTCATGCCCACAACCTAAAAGTGGTTGAAAACGTCAAAAAATTTAAGAAAATGTTAGAAGGAACCGATATAAAATTGATAGTCGGAAATATCGCTACAAAAGAGGCAGCAAAGGATTTAATTGAAGCAGGAGCAGATATTTTAAAAGTTGGAATAGGTCCAGGAAGTATTTGCACCACAAGAGTTGTTGCAGGAGTTGGGGTTCCTCAGTTAACAGCAGTGGCTAATGTTGCAGATATTGCAAAAGAACATAATGTTCCTGTTATTGCAGATGGAGGAATAAGATACAGTGGAGACATTGCCAAAGCAATTGCCGTCGGAGCAGATGCAGTTATGCTTGGTTCACTGTTAGCTGGAACTGATGAAGCCCCAGGTCAGTTAATGGTTATAAACGGAAGAAAGTATAAGCAGTATAGAGGAATGGGTTCATTAGGAGCAATGACAGGAGGAGTAGGAGCTGGAGCTGATAGATACTTCCAATCTACAAAAAGCCATATGAAGCATGTAAAATTAGTTCCTGAGGGTGTTGAAGGAGCAGTTCCTTATAAAGGACCTGTAAGTGAAGTTATCTTCCAACTTATTGGAGGGTTGAGGGCTTCGATGGGATACTGTGGAGCTAAAAACTTAAAAGAAATGCAACAAAAATCAAGATTTGTAATAATAACCCCAAGCGGACAAGTCGAGAGTCATCCGCATGATATTATTATTACGAATGAAGCTCCGAATTATCCTTTGGGTAAATAATTCCTTTGTCTCCGAGCGAAGTGTGGAAGTGTTTTGGGGTTTGAAAAGGGGCGGAGCCCCTTTCGTCGAGAGTCATCCGCATGATATTATTATTACGAATGAAGCTCCGAATTATCCTCTGGGTAAATAGATATAAAGGTAATATTTAGAGATAATCCCTTTTCACAAAACATTTTTATATCTCTTTTAAAATACATTGATTTGGGAATTTTACTTATTATTTTTGAATTAGGTAAAGTTCATTGTAGTTATTTCATAAACCATTTGACATTCTCTCCTCTAAAAAATTAAAAAATAGTTGGGATGATTATGAAGCCGAGTTTAATATTTTTAGGAATAATTTTAATGTTTATTGGATTTTTTATGATAACATTGGGAATGATCCTTCCAAGTTCTCAGGGCAGTTATAAAAATGCAGAAACAGAAGAAGAGGATGTTGAATACTCAGGAGTGATAATGATCGGCCCTATTCCCATTGTGTTTGGTAATTCTCCAGGGTTGATGATACTCTCTGTGCTAATTGCAATCCTAATGGTCATTTGGATGTTCTTTATAGCGATTCAGAGTTTTTCAAAATAAAAAGTTTGAGAAATGGTTTAAGGGTGATGCAGATATACGAAATTGTTCCAGATACAAATTTTCTGATTTATGTTTTTAAGCATAAGATAAATTTCGATTATGAAATAGAGAGGGCTTTGAATACAAAATTTAGGATTATTCTCCTATCTCCGGTTAAGAGAGAGTTGGAAGAGTTATTGAAAAATAAGGATCTTAAAGGAAAAGAGAGATTAGCAGTTAGTTTAGCCCTATCTAAGATAAAAAATTATGATATTGTTGAGTGTGAGGGCTATGCGGATGATGCAATATTGAATTATGCATTAAAGAAGGATAATGTAATTGTGGCAACTAATGATAAGGAGTTGAAAACTAAGTTAATGGAGAATAACATTCCTGTTATGGTAGTAAGGCAAAAGAAATATTTTGAAGTTTTTGGGATGGTTTAATCCCTTATTGTGGCTTTTAGTCGATTTTCTTTTATAAGTAGATCGAGAGCATCTTTAATGTCTTTTACAACAATATCTGAATTTAATATTGTTTTACTATACGCCCCTTCATCTCCAATAACACATATTCCCAAATCAGCATTTTTTAATAATAGTTCGTCGTTGTTTCCATTTCCTATAGCAACGATCTTCTTATTGCCATTCTGACTTTTTATTTCTTCTAAAATTTTTAACTTTGCTAATTTTTCACTACCGTATTTCTCTTTTTCAACCTTTAAACCTTTTACATTCAAGTGTTTTGAAATATCTGTCAAAGTTCCAAAAGTATCTGCCGATAAGATGTAAATCTCTGCTCTTTCCTTTAAAATAGCCAATCTCTCTTTAACACCGTCTTTTATCCTTCCATCTGTTGCAATCGTTCCATTTAAATCTAACAATATGATCATAATATCAACCAATATTTCTTAATCTTTTATTTATACTTTATTTTGATTTTTACTAAAATCTAATTAAACTTGATAAAAGAAATATAAAAAAGTAAGTATTAGATTCTCCAATATCGTTTAATGTCTTTAATATCGATTTAAGATAAGTTATAGATTCTCTGCAAACTCATAGCCCTTATTAAATGCTAATAAATTCTTTTCCTCAGTTCCTTTTGGAACACTATCCAGTATTGATTTCTTCATACTCTCTTCTGAAACTATTCCTGTTAATTTTGTTAAAGATCCCAACATAACGATATTAGCAACTATTGGAAGCTTTATATCTTCTGAAGCAATTCTGGTAAATGGTATTTTATAAATTTTTACGTCTGCTTTTGGTTTTTGCTCTATTGAAACTAAGTCCTCATCAATTAGCAAAATTCCTCCATCTTTAATGTCATCTTTATACTTATCATAAGCTTGCTGTGAAAGACAAACCAATATATCTGGTTTTATTACTTTGGGAAAATCAATTGGCTCCTCGCTAATAACCACTTCTGACTTGCTTGCTCCACCTCTTGCCTCTGGTCCATAGGACTGTGTTTGAACTGCCTCTTTTTTATCATACAACGCTGCTGCCCTTCCTAAAATAACTCCTGCTAAAATAATTCCTTGACCACCAAAACCAGATAATCTTATCTCTTTTCTCATTATTTCACCATAATTTTGAACTATTCATCTGAAATTACCAAAATAAAAACAAAAAACACGGATAAAGTTAATTATAATATTTATTCATTCAATTTTAACTTCTCAACTAACTTATGCAGTTCTTCAACAAACTCGGGTTTTTCTATATCTAAAAATTCTCCAACAATAATTTTTCCATTCAATTCTTCCTCACTCATATTTTTAGCTTTACTTAAATATATGGAGTTTTCTTTTAAAAATTTGATCATATCTGCTGGTTTTCTTGATATATTAAATCGTCCGTAGTATGTTGGACACTGTGAGATAACTTCAATAAATGCAAAACCCTTCTTCTGAATGCCCTTTTTTATTGACTTAACGAGTTGAATCGGATGAGCTGTTGTCCATCTTGCAACATAACTTGCCCCCGCAGAGATCGCCAATTTGCAAAGATCCATAGAGTTCTCTATACTACCATAAGGAGCAGTTGTTGCTTTTTTTCCGTAGGGGGTTGTTGGAGAAACCTGCCCCCCAGTCATCCCATAGATATTATTATTTATGCAAATTACTGTTAAATCTATATTCCTCCTACATCCGTGTATAAAGTGATTTCCACCTATGGCTGCTAAATCCCCATCTCCGGTAAATACAACAACGTGTTTATCTGCCCTTGCTATCTTAATTCCGGTTGCAAATGCAATAGGCCTTCCATGGGTTGTGTGTAAGGAATCACAGTATAAATAACCCGGTATTCTCGAAGAACATCCAATTCCTGAAACAGCTATATAGTCCTCTGGCTTTATATTTAGGTCTTCAATTGCCTTTAAAAAGCAATTAATAACGATTCCATTTCCACATCCAGAACAAAAAATATGTGGTAATCTATCTCTCCTCATATATTTTAAAGCAGGATGCAATTTATCACCCCTAAAATCTTTTAGAAAAAGCTTAACCCTCGCTATGCTCGGTGATGCTTTCTATAAAGCAATGGATATTTAATCCAACTTTTAAATGATCAGAGAACTTATCTTCTCATTACAACTGCATGGCTAAGCTCAAACATTGCCCCTGAGATTTCATTTCCAATATCTTGAATATCAGATAAGGTTAACTCGATCTCTTCTTTTTGAACTGACAAAGCTACTGGTAAATATTTGTATGCAATTTCAAACATTTCGAAAGGTAAACATAATAGATCTATCGCTATTAAACCATTAAAGTTCTTTTCATCGAAATTTTTAGTTAAGATTTTATTTACCACGATCTCTTCTCGATCAAGTGAGGTTATTAAATTTTTTATAACTTCTTCTTCGCTCTTACCAATTCCTTCAAAAACTGCTTTTACTCTTATATATCCGTCCTCTTCGAACTCCACTATTTCCTCTTCATCATACTTTCCTTTTTTGAATTCTTCTATGTCAATATCTTTTTTTTCTTTAAGATAGATGTTGAATCCTATTTGATATTTATCTACAAATGATTTAAAAGCGTTTATCACTACTCCAAGTGTCTCATTTATCTCTTCGGCTTTAAGTTTTATTTTTTCTGGAGTTATAACTTCAATATCTGCCCCATACTTTAAACAGAAGTTTATATAGTCCTTAAAATTGTCGAAGTCAATTTCAAACTCCCCTATTTTTGTGTAAAATTTTAGATGTTCATCTTCTTCGATATCTTCATCTACATATTCAAGTTTTGCATTATACCTATTTTTTAACTCCTCAACAAGTTGTTCGAATTCTTTCTCCACTATATCTTTATGATTTCCTTTAACCTCTTCTAATGCACGGATTTTTATCATAATATCACCAAAAAACAATAATTTGAAAATAATTAGAGTGAGGAGTATCTCCTAATAACAAAGTCCTTCCCAAGTGTTGCTAAGAATGCCCCCAACTTTGGCCCATACTTTTTACCTAAGAGTATCATATATGATGCTTGAAATGCCTCTCTTGGATTTAAACCGAGTTCTTTTGCTGTTTGATATATTAACTCATGCAAAGTTAGGGCATCAAAATTAACAGATTTTAGTTTCTCTGCAAAGTATTTTATCCATTCTTTTTGCTTATCTTTTAGATTTTCATAGATCTTTTTCGCTTCTTCTTCATCTATTATTATAAGTTTCTCTCCGTATTTTAAAGCCCAGTTCCTTGCCATAATTAATCGATCTCTTAATTTTTTAATGCTAAATTCATCTATATCTTCAACCACATAATTGTTCCTTTGTAATATTTCAAACACCTTGTTCATATCCACATCTTTTTTACACTCATCATATGTTAATTGCCCAATAATTGAACAGAATCGATATGGAATGACAAATGGCTTTTTCTCAGGGATTTTTGGAGTTGAAAGTTCATACATCCTTATTTTTTCTTTTTCATCATCACTTAAATTTTCCTTCTCCTTAATTTTAAAAAACTGATCCTCTAATCTATCATATTCGTCTACTAAGTCGGGAATTTTCTTTAAATCAAAATCAATATGTTTTGTTGGCTTACTTCTTAATAGTAAAAATCTTAAAATTTCTGGATGTGCAATATGTGTCCAATCTTTTACTGCAAAGACAACTCCTTTTGATGAACTCATCGGAACTGCCTTATCTCCAACTTTTAACTGAATCCATTCATAAACAACCTTTTTAGGTGGAGTATAGTTGTAAACCTCCCTTGCGATTAACACTCCCGTGTCATAACTTCCTCCTGCTGCTGCATGATCCTTACCCATTGGCTCAATAGATACGTTGAATATTGACCATCTTGCTGGCCAGTCCACTCTCCACGGGAGTTTAGCCCTTCCCTTGTAGGGTTTTACCTCTCCTTCATGTCCACAAAACTCACATCTATAAATAACTTTTTCTTTTTCTTTATCGTAATTTAAAACTTTTGTCTTTAATTTTCCACAATTTTCACAGACAACGTTTATCGGAAACCAGTCCTCTAGTAGGGGGTTTGATCTAAATTTGTTTAATATGTCCCTAATTTTTTCTTTATTTTCTAATGCAATTTTTATTTTTTCATCATATAAACCTTTTTTGTAATTTTCATCTGCTTTGTAAGTTGTTAACTCAATCCCTAAATCGTTTAAACTTTCTAAGTAGGGATTTAAAAAGTGATCTGCATAACTTTTACAACAACCTTCTGGGCATGGGATTTCACTTATAGGCATGCCTATATATTCTTTAAACTCTTCTGGTAAAAATGGATAGAGTTTTCTGAGTGGATCGTAAGTATCTGCTATAAAGATCAGTTCTGCTTCAACTCCCTTATGTATTAATCCCTTGTATATTGCATCTGCGGTTAGTGTTTCCCTTGCATTTCCAACGTGAATATGTCCAGACGGAGTGATACCACTTGCTACGATATATTTCTTTTCTTTTCTTTCGTTTATTAATTTCTCTGCAATTATATCCGACCAATGCATGTTTTCTACCTCAAAACTTAGTTTTATAATGTTCTATGTTAATTTTTATATTTTATTTTATGTTTTATAGAGTTTTTATAGATGCTTTTGTAGATTATTTAATAATTATTATTTTGTATAAATGATAACGCCCATAAATTAACATTTAAGGTTTTTTACGCCAAAAACTATGATTTAAATTATGGCTTGCTATCAAAAAATTTAAAATCTGAAATGGAATTCAAAATTGTAAGAAAACACTTTGTAAGGTTTCGTGGTTTTAAGAATGGTTTACCTTTAAAATAGAGTAAAATAGTATAAATAATTTTACCCATCCCAAGAAAAATAAATATATCGCACTTGTTTAAATAATTAAAATTTTAAAATTTAAATAGATAAAAATATTGAAATGTTAAATTTATAATATTCTAAATAAGCAAATAATTTAATTTAATAGATTAAATAATAAAGCTGGTTGATAAATCCTGTTAATAAAATCTTATCACCACTCTTCGCTCTCCATCGCTGTGAACAACCTCTAAAAGGTCGTTTAGTATTTTCTCGAGCTCTACTTCAATGATTCCATATTTTTCATGAACTAATCTTACAAATCCTTCGCTATACTGCATTAATCTTCCTTCTACATGCACTCTTCCAAAGTAAATTTCAACATACTCATCTAAGTCCACACTGTTTAAGTAGTCAATAATATCTTTGGGATTTTCCATATCTATGATTTTTTCTTTCATTTACACTCCCTTTTTATCATTTTACCAATTTATTAATCTTACCACAAATAATAATTTATTAATAATTTGTTAGATTTATTATTTTTATTTATTTTTATTATTCTTTTATTAATTATGGTTTATTAGTTATACTTTGCAATTTTTGAGTTTTATAGATTTCTGTTTTAAATTCGTCGTATATTATTACTTTTTCTCTAAATTTCGCGTATTATTTTTATTTATCTGTCTGATTTAATTTTCTAATTCTATCAACCCCATTTATCTCTCTAATAACATTTACAACTGCATCGGGAACCAAGTGCTCCCATTTCTCCCCAGTTAACATTCTTCTTCTAATTTCAGTTCCCGAAAATTCTTTCCTATTAAACATCTCTGGTTTTTTGACTAAATAACCTCTTTCTTCAAACAAAACCCTAACTAACGGATTTCCACTATATACAATATCAAACGGAGGGGTTAACGACTCAACATAAGATACCCATATTGAGTTAAATTCAATATCTTTTATTGGAATCGGATAATAGGTTAAATCATAATCTTTTAGTGATTGGGTTATCATCAATATTCGCTCTCCTGCTGTGAATGGATCCTTCAGTGTGTGGCTTTTTTGTGCACTTCCAATTCCTATGATTATCTCATCAACCTCTTTCCCTATCTTTTTTATAACTTCCAAATGTCCTTTATGAAATGGCTGGAATCTTCCTATTATAAACCCTCTCAATATCTCACCATTATATCTCAATTACTTTACCAGCATGAAGCCGTTCAAATCTCTCTCCGAACTCTTCTGATAACCTATACTCTGCTTTAAATCCAGTGCAATGGCCAGTGTATATTCTCTCAACTCCTAATTTTTTTAAATGGGCTATTGTTTTATTTATTCGATCTTCATTTGCATCAATTAAATGAAATCCTCCGATAACTGCATAAACCTTATTAACCCCACTTAAATGTATGGCTTTTTTGATCATACTAACTATTCCGGGATGAGAGCATCCGCTAACTATTATAAGCCCTTTTCTTGTTTCTATATACAACCCTATTTCATCTTCTACTCTATCTTCGACTAATCTTCCATCTTCAATATAATACAATTTTATAGTCGGAGTTTTTTCAAATTCCAACTGTTCTTCTTTTTTGATCTCTCCAAGAGTTGAGACCCCTTCTATTAAACGTATAGGATCGCTACTTAGAATCCATCTTCCACCTGATCTCTCAACATCCTTTTTTATACTTTCAGTAAGGGAATTTGCAAGGGAAAATTCAGGATCTAATGCAAAACTTGTTTTAAATATATGTGGATGAGCAAATATCGGTATAGGATTTTTTTGAATGGCTTTAACCATCTCTACAACTCCACCTGTATGATCCACATGGCTGTGAGAGAGTATAATCGCATCTATCTCCTGAGGATCTAAATGTAAGAGTTTCATATTGAATAATATTGGTTTTGCATAAGTTCCAACATCGAAGAGGATATTTTTTATTTTTTCACTCTCGTCTTCTATCTTAATTAAGAAGGACAAACCATGCTGACTTAAAAAAGGGCTGTTGTATCCTGCGTAATCTTCTCCTAAGACATATATTTTAACATTTTTAACTACCATCTTCTCCACCTAATAAAATAATAAAAATATAATATAAAAATAAATAATTAATGAAAAATCAAACTAATTCAACCAAAACTTAATAACAATGAAATTG
Source organism: Methanocaldococcus vulcanius M7 (assembly GCF_000024625.1). Classification (NCBI taxonomy): domain Archaea; kingdom Methanobacteriati; phylum Methanobacteriota; class Methanococci; order Methanococcales; family Methanocaldococcaceae; genus Methanocaldococcus; species Methanocaldococcus vulcanius. The sequence goes on along the minus strand of NC_013407.1, from coordinate 1,222,363 downwards.
GCAAGTTAATATTAACAAATTAATATTAAAATCCAATAAAAATTTGATTATTTAATTAAAGTATAAATAAAAGCAAAAAGATGCATAAAACTATAAATTTAAAAATTTAAGATTATAATGGGTATGTTATTTTCTCCTCTGTTCAAACTCCTTTAATAGGTCTTCAAACTCTATACCCTTATAAGCCAGTAAAACCATAGTATGAAATATTAAATCAGCTGCCTCATAAATAATCTCATCCTTTTTGTTATCCTTGGCTGCTAAGATTAATTCAGTCGCCTCCTCTCCAATCTTCTCACATATCTTATTTATTGCTGACTTTTTATCATCGGTTGTTAACTTTGCCACATAAGAACCTTCTGGCTTTTCTTTTATTCTTTGTTTTATAGTTTCATAAACCTCTTCCAATATCATAATTTCCCTTTTTATTCTCTTTTACTCATCTAACGCCTTCAATCTCTTAACCATTTTAACAGCTGCTTCAACTGCTCTCTTACCATAATCGACTCTCTCCTCTGCTTGTAGTCGAGTCATTCCCGGCCCTGATATTCCAAGGGCAACCGGTTTATCGTACTGTAAAGATAAATCTGCTATCTTTCTCGCTGCGTTATGCACTACAATTTCATCATGCTCTGTCTCTCCCTCAATAACACATCCAATTGTTACAACTGCATCAATATCCTTTTTTTCTAACAGTTTTTTAACTGCTAATGGCATATCAAAGACGCCGGGAACAACGATTTTATATTTTACAATAGCTCCTAAAAATTCTGCATGCTCCTCAGCAACTTTCTCCATCATGTAGGTTATATCCCTGTTGAATTCAGCAATAACAAATCCAAGATTTACCATTTTAATTCACCTCGATAATTTATTTGCAGATATTTTTTAATTTTTTATATTTATACCATTAATATTATTTGTGAATATTATTTTGTGTCATACAGATATTTTGTTTTAATTTAATATGATCCTACAAAAATATTCCTCTATAACCTTTATAGTATCTCAGATAATTTAACATATCTTATCGCATTCTCTTTTATACTTTTGATTTCCTCCTCTGTAAGTTCTCTAACAACTTTTCCCGGAATTCCTAAAACCAAACTATTTGGAGGGATTTCTTTGTTCTGAGTTATCAATGCATTAGCTCCAATTATACAGTTTTCTCCAATCTTAGCCCCGTTCAATATCGTTGCATTCATCCCAACTAAAACGTTATCTTCAATTTTACAACCGTGGATAACCGCTCCATGCCCTATACTAACATAATCCTTGATTATAGTAGGATAGCCCTTAGAGCAATGAACAACACAGCAATCCTGTATATTTGAATAATTTCCAACTATTATTTTATCCACGTCTCCTCTAACAACTGCATTATACCAAACTGACGAGTAATCTCCAATACTAACATCTCCAACAACTACTGCCCCTCTTGCAATCTTTGCGGTTTTTGAAATCATCGTATCCCCAAAATTTATATTAAACTATTAAATTATTAAATACTGTTGATACGTTTGTTTGATAATTATATTATAAAACTACATTACCATATAAGGTTAATGATATGACATTCTCTCTGCCCTAAAGGGCGGAATTTCTTTAGGAGAGCAGAGCTTTAAAGCTCACCTCCTCTGGTTGCCAAGCCCACTATCCATATCTCCATTAAGGAGATTCGGAACTACCTTAACAAAATATTCCCTGCACCATATATTTAACATTCAGCATTTATCACTATCCCACACTTCGAACAAATATAAACCCCTCTACATTTCCTATTCGGCTTCTTTATAATTCCGCAGTTGCTACACTTATTTGGTAGTTAGTGACATTCCATAATTTCGATGCGGTAGGTTAAGTGATTAAGGATGTCACCACCCTAAATCAGAGTTTCTTAGCGACAAACTAATGTTAACTACTTAGAGTGATAAGTATATGAGTTATTCGTTTGGTATAACTTCTTCTTGATTTCTTTTTAGAATATATTGGACATATATATTAATAAATTTTAAAAGTGGTTCTAATATTACCACTTTATTGTTAAGCTCCAATTAAGAAATAATTCTCCATATATCTTGGCACAATCATCTTTACATAGTATCAACTATTTGTGAGTAGTCATATCTTCTCTATCAATATCAATTTTTAATATCCTTTTCTTCTCTTAACAAACATTTTTCAATTACTGATAGTGTCCACTATTTATATTCAAATACTCTATAAAGATTATTTGTAATATTTTTTTGAATTATCCTTCAATAATCCTAACCCATTTATGAGATTTTATTTTCTTAATTAGTTTATTTATTTCTTCATCATCTTTTATTGCTTCATAGACATCTATAATTATTCTTAAATTCTCTTCTTCCAACTGTTTTAATTCTTCTTCCTCTTTTTCTGTTAATTCATCATTTAATTGCTTTTTCCAATACAATTCAGCCCATCTATCATAATTTATTGATTTTAAGTGCTTTGAGATTGCATTTAATAGATATTCTTTATCTTCATTGTATAATTTTTCTTTGAAGTAGAGTTCATAAACTAAAGAGTCAGCAATTTCCTTATCAAAGAAGTTTATGAGTTCTTTATATTTCTCTCTCCAATCCTCTTTTGCATTTAAGAATAATAGATAATCAGCTAAGATTTCATAAGGTTTGGTGTTATTTGGAAGTCGGATTGGGATTTTTTCAATATATGCTTTTTTATATCTTGCTGTATTATCTCCTAAATTAGTCCCATAAAACCTAATTGCTGTCCAAGATAATTTTGAATTGAGAATTGTTAATAAAAATTTTAAATTCATCTTCTTTGAAGTCATTATAAATGTTGTTGCTTCTCCATATATTTTAGATTGGTCTAAATAAAATGAAGGTTCTCTAACTATTTCTTGCCACATAATTTTTGGTTTTTCAAATTCTTGATAATAATCACATGGTCTTAACTCCCACCAATAATCTCCTTGGTCATCCCTATCTACCAACCCTTTTCCTTTTCCTTTTTTGTATTTAAATGGTTCAAAGTGTTTATAAATTGAAGGATATTCTTTTTTAAACAATTCTTCAGCATCCTTTAATGGTAAATCTTTTTTAAATAATCTTTTAGTAAATCCAGCAGGTATTATAATCATCCATAATTTATCCCATTCCACATAATACCTTCCTATATCCCTACCCCTCAATATTGGTTTAATCAACTCTTCACTTTTTGCATCCTCTTCAATCAACTTTTTCCTTGTTTCATCATCAATTATAAACGCCTCATTAAATCCAGTTTTTATACCATAGAAAATTTTAATATCTAATTCCTTCAAAGGCACTCCAACTTTTTCAATCCATTCTTTTATTTCCAAAGTTCTTTCATCAACAAAGTTCCAAACATCATCCTCTAAATTAAACTGTTTAACATAATAACCTCCTTCTTCAATATTCTCCAAACTCTTTGGATTATTATAAAATATCCTATTATCCTTATCTGGTTTCTCTTTCTTAACAATATAAATCATAGTATCTACTGTTACACCAACAAATACTTTAACAGCATTAAAATCAATAACCTTCTTAATTGTAACATTTTCTTTTAAAAACTTCCTTATCTTCTTTCCATACCTTGCCCTTAACCATTTATTGGTTATAATAAAGGAATGATAGCCCTTATCTTTCAACAACTCCAAACTTCTCAATATAAAGAACATAGAGAAATCAAACATTTTATCATAAGGTTTATACAATTTTGATAATATTTCCTTATAATCAACACCTTTAACAATGTCATTTATCCTCTCTTGCCTTACATAAGGAGGATTTCCAATAATTACATCAAACCCACCATTATCAACAAAAACCTCTGAAAATTCAAAAAACCAATGGAATCTTTTTAATTTTCCCTCCCTTAAAATTTTTGGACTAACATATTCCTCAATTCCAAACTCTTTTACAAACATCTCATCCAATTTTTCATTAAATTTCTTATTAATATCCCTTAACAATTTATTCAATGGAATTGCATACTTTGAATTTAATGAAACTAATAATATCTCAACTAATTTTTCTTTTATCTTTAAAACTTTCTCAAAATCTAACCAACTTAATTCTTTTTTACTTATTATCTTATTCAACTCTTCAATGTCCTTTAAAATATCTCCCTTCTGATTTAAAACCTTAGAAACCTCTTTTAAATAATCTCCCAATTCAGAAACAACCTTAAACTCTTCCTTTAACTCTTCAATCTTCTCACTACCAAATTTAAGCCATGCATCTAATGTTCTTTCTGGTTTTTTCATCCTTGCATAACCGATTAAACTATTTCCATCCCTTATGTTGAAATGAACATTTGGAAATCTAACAAAAATTCCCTTCTCTTTATCAAAATGTTTTGCAATTGATAAAAACAACCTTGCCTTACTTATCCCAACAGCACTCTCATTAATATCTACTCCATAAATATTCTTTGAAACAATAACATGGAATTTAATTCTCATCTTAAACTCTTCATCATCAATAGATAATAAATTCTCATTCCTAATGTTTCCATTGTCATCAGCCACTTTTATTATAAACAAATTGCCATCAAAACCAAGTTCTTTAACTTTATCCCTCAATCTTTCATAAATATCAACTAAAACCTCAACTGCCCTCTCTAAAAAATGCCCACTACCACATGCAGGGTCTAATATCCTAATATCATTCAAAATATCATACAACAACTTATAAGCCCTTAAATCCTTCTCATTTTTAAAGAAATCATCTAAATTTTTATAATTTGTCTTTAACTCTTCATTTAACCTATCTAAAACATAAGATTCAATGGCATTTTGTGAAATATATCGTGTAATCTTTGCTGGAGTATAGTAAGAACCGCTATCTTTTCTCTCCTCCTCTACCATCTGCTTTTCAAAAATATCTCCCAACATCATATCAGTTATATCTCCTTCAACATCTCCTCCTTCAACAACCCAATCTCTACTCTCAAATAAGTTCAAAATTGGAACTATGCTAACATTTTTTGGTTCTATCTTTTTCAATTCTTCAGTTTTTCCATCAATATAAAACACTTCATCTGGAATTTCAACATTTTCTATTATCTCTCCATTAATAAATGGTGCAGGTCCAGTAATTACAATCTCTCCAAACTTATTATCTTTAAATGTTAAATTTCCTCCCTTATCCCCCATCATTATACTAAACAACTCTTTAAGGAATTCATAATAGCTATTAAACCCTAAATTTTTATATTCCTTAAATTTGTTTATTAAATACCTTTTATCTCCATCTAAAAATCCTTTCTCTTGCAAATACCAAATTATAAACAACTTCATCAATAAATTATTTGCAAACTTTATTTTCTTCTCATCATCATCAATGCCTTTAATATTTTTAATTAATAACTCTCTTGCCTTAACATATAGTTTATAGAATTCTTCAACAATATCACTCCTATCAAACAATACCTCCCAATACTCAAGATTTCCAAAATCTTTAGCCAACTTTTTCAACTTCTTCTTAAATGCTGGACTAATCTTATCCAATGATTTTTTGAGAACTACAACTTTTGCTGGTAGTCCAACCATTTCTTTTTTTAAGAATAGAACATAATTATCTACAAACAAAATTCCATACTCTACTTTTTCTCCCTCTAAAACTTCTTCAGATTTTGAAAGTTCCTTTTTTAGGTTTTTTAAGTCTTCTTTGTAGTTACTACCTTTTTTAACAACCAATATTTCCTCAACACCCAAATCCTCATCCTCATAAACAACAAATCTTCCCTCCTCAATTTCCTTATAATTATTTTTTCTTAAATATTCAATTAATCCATCATAACTCAATAATTTTTCAACCTTAACCATTAACACCACCATGCAATCATTTTTCCTTCTAATTTCTTATTAAGCTCCCCTATATTGAAATAACCATAAATTAACTCAATAAGAATCTTTGGATTGTTATCTTTTAAATTTCCTTTATCATCAAGAATTCCTTTAGATTTGAGATAATCTTTAAACTCTTTTACTTCATGCGTGGTTAATTCACACCATGATAGGAAAGATAAAACACTGTCTAATTTTTTCCTATCAATATCATCAGTTAATGTTCTTTGTTTTTTAAATTTGTATAGGTGATTATATAGATTCTTTATAAAACCTTTTCCTTTTATATTTCCCTTATGCTTTGGAAGAATCTCATCCTTAAACTTATTTCTCAATAACAATAAATTATTGGAAATTTTTTCAAAATCAACATCTTCTTTATATCCCTCAGCATTCCATAATTTAATAAACTCTCTACAAGTTGTTTCCTCTAACTTATCCTCCTTATACACCACAACCTTCTTTCCAATCCTCATATCTCCTCTATAAACTTCAAAAACTCCAAAAATATCATCTCCTTCAATCAAAGTATAACCTGGAACTCTTGAAGATAACAACCCCTTAACATCCTCAAAATCCTCTTTTTTCAACCCTAATCTATTTTGAACAAAGTCCAATAACTCAAACTCTGCCTTAACTTCTTCAGGAATCTTACCCCCCATAATTTCCTTAGCCTCTTCAGTAGCAGAAACCTCCTCTAATTCAGTTAATTTCAATTCAGCAAGGTTTTTAATCTTCTCCCCAAATGTCTCTATAGAAATCTCTTCATCAGCAGAACTTAAAATATAAAACTCTTTCCCAACAACTAATGTAATATCCTTAATCTTTTCCTGCAATTTTGCCAATAATCCAACAGAAACCTCAATCTCTTGCACTGGAACAAAGTTTTTAACAAATACATCCTTTTCATTACCTATTCTACTAACTCTTCCAACCCTTTGCACTATAACCATAGGATTCCATGGCAAGTCATAGTTAATAACTCCATCTCCCTCTTGTAAATTAACTCCCTCACTTAATGAATCAGTTGATATTAAAATCTCAATCTCTCCCTCTTTTTCAACAACCTCATAACCATTATTAACACTTGGAGCAAACCTTTTAATTAATCTCTCTTTCTCCTCAATACCCAATTCTCCAGTAACTAATCCGATTTTTAATTTGTTTCGTTTTGTATCAAATAAATAAGTTAATGTGGATTTTTGCCTCTCAACATATTTAATTAGAGAGTGGTAAAGATACTTTGCAGTATCTTTATATTGTGTAAAAATTACGTATTTTTTACCAACTAATTCATTATACATTAAAGACCTGAGTTTCTTTAATTTTGGGTCTTTATAAACGTATATTGGATACTCTACATTATCCTCTATAATAACCCCAACTGTAATTGGATTACCATTCTCATTCTTTACCTTAACATTATCCAATTTTCCAATTATCTTCTCAATTATCTCATTATCTTTCTTCATTTCATTTAATATTCTAAAAATACCCTCTTTTAATTTATAAACCATTTCGGGATGTTTTTTTAAGTAGTTAAATACCTCTTCCTCACTATTGAATGATAACTCTTTTTTCTCTTCACCATAAGTAAGGAAGTTTATAAGCATCCTTACCTTTGGGTTATAAGTAGATTCTTCCTCTCCAATTTCTCCCTCCTCAACAATATCCTCCTTGCCTGCAACTTCTAAGAGCCTATCTGTAATTTCTTTTAATTTTTCAAAGAATTCATCCAATTTTAGATTTCCAGCTGATAATTTCTCAATTTCAGAATCCAATCCTCCAAGAATTTCACATAAAGTTTTATTTTTATTGTAAATCTTCCTTAATGTTTTTTCAAATGCGTAAATACTACTTTCCAACCTCTTAGCAATTAAAAACCTCAATATTAAGTGTATTGGAACAGCAATTTTTTCTTTTTCAGCATCTTCTGGTTTATCCTCAAATAATGAAGAGCAAGAATTTCCTAAAACCACATAACCACTTGTATAAAGTTTTGTGTATGCAAACTCTAAATTCTCTAAATCATTTGCAATATTCTTTAAAAACTCCCAATACTCTTTATAATCCTTAATATCATCATACAACACTTTTTCTGGTTGCGGTTCTTTAAACACTAACTCCCTACTACCAATTTTAATCTTTCCATCTTTACCAAAATTCTCTAAAATATACTTCCTTGTCCTTAAAATCATAACCTCATTTAAAACCTTCTCCTTAATCTCCTGTGCTTTTAATTTTAATTTTGACTCAGTGTCATAATTTTGATTTTCTTTGAATTTTTTCTTTAAATCTCGGTATTCCCTAAATAATTCAGTAATATTAACCCCTCTTGCTTTAAATGTAGAGAACAAATCATCTGAAAACATCTTTATTAAATAATAAATATCCCATATTGTATTGTTTAAAGGCGTTGCAGTCAGTAGAATAAACTTATTCTGGAATATTTTATCATTTTCCTTAAATCTTAAATCGTGGGCATTTCTCCACCTATTTGTTTGTGAATTCCTAAACTTATGTGCCTCATCAATCAAAATCAAATCATACTCATAACTTAAATGCTCTAAAACCTCTTTACTTAAATTACTAAAAATTCCTAAGGATAAAAATCCAATTTCCCCAACTTTTGTCATATCCTTTTTGTAAATCTCATAAACTCTATACTTATCAGTATCTAATTCATTTTTCTCCTTTTTCCTAACATAATACTCACTATGTCCAAAGAAAAATGGACTTCTTAATAATAAATCCTCCCATTGTGGGATTAATGGGGGTGGCAATATCAATAATGCCTTTCTATCTTTGTTAATTCCATACTTATTTGGGTCCCATTCTGGAATTTTTCCAATTAAATACTCTTCAATTAAAGTAGCTCCAATGAAACTCTTTCCTAAACCAACAGAATCAGCGATTATAACACCATTATGACTATTTATTATGTTTATAGCATTTATAACCCCAATTAATTGAAAATCAGCAAGAATATCCCTTTTCTCTATTGGTTCAATCCTACCATCAAACCATTTCCAAACTAAAAATTTAAACAGTTCTTTTGGAGTAATGTATTTTCCTAACTTTAATCCTTCTTTCTTACCCTTTGGCATTGAAATTTCAATAATTTTTAGTAATTCTTCTCTAAATTCACTACTCTCTTCCCAAAGTTTATTAAACCATTCATTTAAGTTGATTATTGCTTCTCTATCCGTAAAAACAACATTCAACTCTTTATTATTAATTAATCCACTTTTTGTAAAGTTGGATGAACCAACAACCGCGACCCCTGGAGAAGAACCTATATCATTGTTTAGCTCATCTGGATTTTCTAAGAATAGATAAAGTTTAGCGTGTAATTTCCCCTTATCGTAAATTTTTATATCTATCTTATTATTTTTTATTAATTCATAAAGTTCATTTATCTTTTCTTCATTCTTAGCTTCTGATAGCTCTTCTATAATTTTTGTTTTAACCCTCAACTTATATCCTTTTGAAATTTCTTTTGCAGTATCTTCTGTAGTTTCATCACCAATAACTATTTTTAAAAACTCATCTTTTAAATCATCAGGTAAATCATTTTTTACAATATCCCAACCACTTAAAAAGAAATAACCCAAAGCAAACTTTGCTTCTTTGGATTTTTTAAGTTTTCTTTTAATAAAATCTGCCAATTTGATGTTTGAATTATCAATTATATTAACCATAACTCTCCCTCTAATTTAACCCATCCAAGTGGTTTGTTATTAACTATCCTCCTTGTTTTTGGATAATCATTAACAACCTTTTTTGTTTTAGGATTTTTACCTAAGCCCAATTTCTTTCTCAATTCTTCAAACTTTGGATGAGTTTTTAATAAAACTCCTATGGTTGTAGAATACCAACCACTGCCCCATCCAATCCTTATAAACAACTCTCCATCTTCAATTTTATCTTCCAAATTCTTGTAAAATTTAAGCATATTCTCTTTATATTTACCATATTTATATATCTCGTTAATCTCTGCATTAATAACTGCTTTAGAAAACTCCCTAATTGCATTTTTAATCAACTCAAAGTCAATATTTTTTAACATTCCATTAAAATTGACATTTTTTAATATAGCATCGTTAATTTGCATTTCAAAATTTATTTTAATGTTTTCAAGTCCTTCAATATATGTAGGGATTGGAGCGTCATTGCCCAAAATTTCAACCTTATAAACTTTTAATTTTTTTAAGCTTATTTTTTCACTATCCCTAATGATTAAAGATTTTAAAACGTCAAATTTTGGGTCATTACCAAATATCTTTTTATCAAGCTTATCATCAGCCCTTTTAACAAAATTTTTAGCATTTTTTTGAGTTACAATTTTATTAAGTTCATTTATTATGTCACTTAGAAGTTTTTTATTATCCTTAACAATATAATACATCAATGCAGTCCTTATAGCTCCTTTTATTGAACTTCCAGGAATGTAAGGCATTCCACACGTTTTTATAAAAGTATTTATTTGCATACTATATTTTCCATAACCTCCAACAATGTCCAAAGGATATTTCTCAAAATCTTTTGGTTTTAAATGATATTTTTCAAAAATTTTAGTTAATGGGTAACTTTTACTTTCTCTCAAAATTTCTACAACCTCATTAACATTTACACCCATTGAAATTAAGGTATTAAACAATTTATCAATGTCAATAACAATAATTTTTGTTATATTCCCATGCATATCTTTAATTGGATAATAATCCGTTGGTAAAAGTTTCTCTCCACTACCAATATGAGTAGGTGTTAGAATCTCAAGCTTCATTTCCTCCACCCATATTTTATCGGAATTAAAAACCCTCTACCATTTACAAACACTTTATGCCCTACTTCCTTAGATATTTCCCAGAATCCATCTAAATCAATAATTTCTCCACTATAATTTTCTTTAACAATTGAACCCTCACTTATCATTGTTATTAATGGTTTTCTATGAGGTTTTCCATACCTTGTAAAAATCCAACCTTTCCTATATACAAAATTCCATCTCTCTAAGATTTTTGGATTATCTACATACATAAGGGATAATGTTAAATAATAATTTCCATTTTTTGGAACATTTAACTTAAAATCTTCTATTTTTGCATTAAACAACCCCAAACCCCAACTTCTTTTTCCACCAATGCCCTCATCTTCAAGTAATCTTATAGCTGGCTCTATATAATTTTTAAACACTTTTTTATTGCCCCTATATAAGAAATAGATACCACAATCTTCTTCGAATCTTGCCATTGTTAAGTAGTATATTTGGGAATCTACAGTAACCCTATCTAAAACAACCTTTGGTAAATCAAATATCTTATAACCATAATCTTCTTCATCCTCTATTTCATCTAAAATACTATCAATCATTTCTTCATCTCTATTAATAACTGCCTCAAACATTTTTTTATCAAAAAATTTCATTTTTTTGAATTTTTTTAATTTTTTATATGTCTCTTCATTGGCATTTTCATTGAATTTTTTGCTAATCAACTTATCAACATTCAAAGGTTTTGGAAAGTATAACTTATCTTTTACGTATGGGAATCCTGATGATATTACAAAATCTTCTCCATGATTTTTAACAAAATCCTTAACATCTACTCCTAACCTATCCAAAGCATTACAAATAGCCCCAAAAATTGTATCAGAATGTATAGGAATTTCTTGTCCAGAAAGATTGTTAAAATCCCCCACATGAATTGGTGTTTTAAAATTAAGTTTTATTATTTTTGTATCCATTGTCTCCACCGTTATTTTGGGATATTGATTTAATAATTTCCTCTAATTCTTTATTAAATATATTATAAAACTCATTAATTGTATTTTCAACGTTTTCCTTTATTTCAATTGGTTTTTCATAATCTTTTCCGAAGTAGTAATTTAAACTCCTAAATTTACATTCTTCAAATATGAATTCAACTTTTCCATAACCTCTTGAACCACATCCACCTAAATAACTATCCTCAAGCATTTTCATAGTGCTTAATAAGTTTTTAACGTCTTCTTTCCAATCATTTTCATCTTCTATGGTGTAAATAATCTCAAAATTAAATTCAACTCCTGGTGGGATTCTTTCAATTTTTCTTGGACTTGCAGCTGAAGTAATTCTATCTAAAGTGTTCTCATGCTTGATTTCTGTAAGTTCTTCACCAGTTTCCCATTTTTCTTTCCAATAGTCTGTTAGATGAGCATCTCTAACAACAACTCTTGCTGGGAAGTTTGAATTTCCTCCAGAACCAAACAATCTACAAACTGGACACTCTTTTGCATCTTTATAATTTTCACAAACATGAATCCAAATTGGCTCTTTTGAACCTCTTATTATTTTTCTATTAAAGAATTTTTCATCTCCAATACCTTGTTCTTCTTTTGGTTTTTTTGTATTTTCAGCAATTTCTAAGAGAGACCTTAACTTACCTTTTAAAGAGGAGCCTGGGATGTATGGTAGTTGGGTTATTGGATCCTTAACAACTGGATTATCAATCCCTCCAATTTCTGAAACATCTCTTTGAGAGCCAATATGTAATCCAGTGTTAACTTTTATTTTTCCTTTAAAAATTATTTTTCCATAGAATTTTCTATTTCTATCCTCCATTATTCTCCCCCTCCAAAGAATTTATGGTATGCAACAACTGCTTGAATGAAATCATAAAGTTTATTAAAACTTTTGTTATCAGCATTTTGAAGCATTATGTCTAATACATTAGCTAATGGTTCTACTGCCTGATTCCTTCCTGCAGTATATGCTAAAATATAACACATTTTTGCTAAATCACTTTCAATATTTTCATTTTTATTTCTTCTCAATTTTAAATGAGTCCTATTTGCTAAATCGAGAACTTTTCTAATTTGATTAGTTTTTAAATCGTTTATTCTACAGTATATTGCCATGATTATAGCATATCTTAGCAATTCTCTTTTTTCATCCCAGTCCTTGAAGTTTTGAGATTTTTTGATTATTTCATCATATTTTGGTTTTAATTTTTCTAAAATTTTACTTTTCTTTTTCTCTTTTTCTATTTTACTTTTAATTTTTTCAAGATTTTTTGATATATTTATTACCAATTTTTTAATTTCGTTCACTTTTATAGTATCTTCATTAAGTAATGCTACAATTTTTTCCATTTCTGTTATTAACATATCATTTGGTACTCTCTGACTCCTAGTATTCATTCACTTCACCCCCTCCCTTAGTGAGAATAACACTATCTTCAAAATACCATCAATATAGTAAATCTCTTGTGGCTCTTTATTCACTGCCTTAGGAACGTCAATAGCTATTAAATCCTTAAACATTTCATCCACCTCATGCCTTGCAAGGTGATAAGTTAAGTAATAATTCCACTTAATACCGTTTGGATTATTCACGTACATATTATGAGCCGTCAAAATCTTCCAAATTACTCCTTTTGAGAGTTTATTTTCTGATTTTTCAGTTAATCTCTTATAAAGTTTTATTTTTTCATCTTCTACATACTTATCCCATAATTTTTTAAATTCATTCCATTCATAAGATAATTTATGACTCTTTTTAAATCCATCTTTTTTTGGCTTTAATCTTTCAATAACATAAATCCTATTCTTTCCTTCATCCTTTGCTGTGTCTAATCTATCATAAGTTGTGTTAGCCATTCTTGAGATTGGAAATTTCTCATCAAAGTATCCTAAACCAGCAGAGATTGTTATATTGGAATTTTCTCCAACGTATTTTCTAAACATTTCATTTATCTTAAATGCTAAGTTAAACACTTCGTCCCAAGCTCCAACAATGAATAAATCGTCCCCTCCAGCATAAACAACTACAATATTTGGCTCTTTATTGTCTTTTGGGATTTTTGGAACTTCTTTAATGTCATGCTTAATTATTGTGTTTAAATATCCCTTAAAGAAGTAATCTAAGAATCTTGACAGTGTTGCTATTCTTGGAAGTGATGGATTTTTTAAACCAAACCCAAATATCAGTCCAAGATTATCAACATCTGCTCTTAAAACTCCAATCCTCTTAGCTCCTTTTGAATTTTCAGCTAATTCATCAAAATCAGCAATTTGTTCTTTATTATTATCGTTGTTATATTCTTCTTCATTTTTGCTCTTTTTCTCTGATTTTTTTGCATAGTCTGCAACGATATATGGAATTACATCAAAAGGTTCTGGAATGTTTGAAAAATCAAAGGAATTCTTTAAAAGTAATAAACTTCCTTCAAAAACTTTTTTATTAGTATGTTTTAGCTCTTCTTTTAAATCTTCAACATTAACAGCATATATGTGTGAAAATGGCATTTCTAAGTGTGCTTTCTGGTTTAAATATAAGGAGATGTCCTCCTTTGTCCTAATAAATCCATCAATTTTTGGTAAAGAGGTTCCAAAGTAAAATAACATTTTACAAAATTCACAGGCATAAATATCTTTTTCTTTAATGTATTTCATTTCACTCTCAGTTAATAACTTTTTACAAATCTCACATTCATCCCTCTTTGAAGTAGTGTCATAAAACTTGAAAATATCTTTTTCAATAATCTCTCCAAATCTTTTTGACTTTCTCTCATTAATTCTATTTTTTAACATAGTAATTAATGGTTTTTTACCCTTTTTAAACTCTTTTAACTCTTTACCACTAATTTCTATCCAATCCATAGCCAAATATAATTTTCCATTAAATTTTTCATATAGATACTGGGTTAATTCCAATCTAATTTTTTCTAATATCTTTTTAGCATCTTCAGTATTTTGTGCAAGTATTGTAAAGCTACCACCACCATTGTAGATAATATTAGCTCTTGATAGCCCTAATCTATCAACAATCTCTAAGCAAATATCTGTTATCATCAATTCCAAGAATGAAGACCTTGCCCTTAATGATTTTAAAGCACCACTCATTGATATTGTATAAATAAAGTCCTGAATTCCTGATAAATCCCCACCAATTAGTAAAAATACATGCTCATTTGAGTCAATATCTTTATTTTTTATATTCCCCCCATAGTATCTAAACAATACCGTAGCTATTGCAGAACTCATTTTTATGTGGTCGTATAATGAGATGTCATCATATTTTGGAAGAAAGGTTAAATACCTTTCAGCAATTGTCAGTATTTTATTAACAGTGTCAGCATTTTTTAACTCATTTTTAAACTTAGAAATGAACTTTTCATAATCTTCTTTAGTTACTTTGACTTTGTCTTTTGGAATTGGAATTTCTTCAATAGTTTTTGGATTTACAACTAACTCTTTAATAGGATAATATTTTGGTTTTGTTTCTTTATCACCTAATTTAATTGAGCAAAATACTGATTTTAAAGCGTAATTATCATTATTTTTACTTTCTTCATTTGATAATATACATTCTTCAGAAATTCCAACAAGCTTTTCTACTAAATCTATTAGCTCATCATCATAACCATAATTTTTTAAACATTCCTTTAGATTTTCACCAATGTTTTTATAAATAACTCCTAAAATTATTGGTTTTAATTCATCCATCCCTATCCCCACAGCACTTTTAGAGTTCTCTCATACAATTCCTTTAATTTGTTTTCAAAATCCTTAGGTTTTTTCTTATCTCTATTATAGCCAGCGTGATTTAAATTATTTCTATATTGTGTAATTTCAACAAATATTTTAGACAATTCATCATCACATTTAGAGATTGTCTCTTTTATCAACTCCTTATTTTTCTTTGCAAACTCATTCCAATTATCTTCAGGAATATCTTGCCCCTTTATATTCAGAGCAGAACTAATTAACATCCTATATTCCCTATCTAATTCATCAAACTCAAATTTTTTACAGATTATTGTAACAATGCTCTCTTGAAGTAATGTATATCCCTGCTGTATTAAGTTGTGGTCAATACACCATTTAACTGCCTTTAAGCCATTATAAATATCGTTATCTTCAAAATCACTTAATTTTTCTTTAACCCTCTCTAACAATGGAATCATTGGTTCTATAGAACTACCCTCATTGATAGATTTTAGAACTGCATCAATTGCATTTCTGAGCTTATTATATCCATACTCATCAATCATTGGTCCTCTAACTGTTGCAAGATATTCCATAAAAGTGTTAAGTTGGTTACTTACAAATCTTAAATTCCTTGCAAATTCATCCTTACCTTTACTTTCTTTTAATCTTGGATAATATTCTCTTTCTGCCAATTTAACAATATCCTCTGCATAACCTCCACTTAAAAACTTATCAATAGCATTAGTCCAAGACATTAAAGTATCAAAGGCTGTGATATCCATAATCTTTGGAGTTTCTCCATATATATTTCCATAGAGGATTCTTTTAACTCTAATGTTCTTTAATACCTTGGCATAACTCAGTAAAATAGTTGTAAGCATTGGTAAATATCTAAATGAGTGTGTAATGTCAAAATAAACCTCATCTCCTTCTTCTAATGTGTCATAAACTATCTTAAACAATTTCCAAATTTCTTCTTCAGTGTTACCATCAGGAATATCTACTGGGATTATCTCAGCTTTTAAATTTAGCTTTTTTAACCTTTCTTTTAATCCTTCTGTTAATTCTTTCTCATTTTTATAATTCTCACCATACCAATTTCCAATTTTAGCCCCCTCTGTTAAGAATATTATTATCTTATCCTCCTCCCCCCAATCTTTACACAATTTTTGAATTATTGCCTCTTGAGCGAATCTTGTCTTCTCACTTAGAGTCCCATTAAACTCATATATGCATGGTTTATAGTTTCCCGTTCCTAAGAATGACAACATCTTCCTCATTTTACCTACCTACAATACTTTATAAATCTACAAGAAAAAATTTCTTTTATAGTTATTATCTTATCATTCTCCTTTATCTTATTTACGATTCTTTTTGTAGGTATATATTAGAATAGATCTCTAGAATTTACTTTTGATATTTTTTAAAAAGTTAGTTAGTTTTGTATTTTCATATTTTTTGAAGGTAGCTCTAAGATTTCTCTTTCTTCCTCAAACGTGATTTCTATAATTCCTTTTTTTATCTCTTGATTTAATTTAATTTATTTGTTCAGTGTTTAAATTGTTGATCTTTTGGGCTGAGGATATGATTAATCATACATGAGAATATGTAAATTAATATAAAAAGGTTAAAAATAAAAATAATCTTTTAATAAGATACCAACAAAACCATAAATCATAAAATTGATGTGATAATAATGTAATTAAAAATGAAAATGATGGAGAAAAAATAATCAAGTGAAAATATATGAATATCATTCTACCTCTTAAAAAGTTAATTAAAATAATCAAATGGATAAGTATTGCATCGTTGATTGGTATTGTTGGGGGGTTAAGTTCAGTTATTATGGCGATTATTATAGAATATTTCCCCCAAAAACATAATATTTTGTTAATTCCAATTGTCTTTTTCGTTGCAGGATTGTTCGTTGATCATATTTATGAGTTGAAAGGTTCTGGGATCGATAGGGTTTTAAAAGCACTAAACACAAATGAAAAATTGACTTGGTTTAGAGGGGTTTTAAAAATTTTATTGGCAGGGGCTGTTATTGCTGTTGGAGGAAGTGCAGGAAAAGAGGGACCCTGTGTTCAGTCGAGTGCATCTTTCGCCGATGAACTTTATAGATTGCTAAAATTGAAAAATAGGGAGTTGGTTATCATAACTGGAATTGCAGGAGGGCTGAGTGGAGCGTTTTCTGCTCCTTTAGGAACTGCAATTCTTGCCTGTGAGAT
This sequence comes from Methanocaldococcus vulcanius M7, assembly GCF_000024625.1. Lineage (NCBI taxonomy): Archaea > Methanobacteriati > Methanobacteriota > Methanococci > Methanococcales > Methanocaldococcaceae > Methanocaldococcus > Methanocaldococcus vulcanius. Next base: position 1,204,795 of record NC_013407.1, on the reverse strand, counting down.
TATTGAACACGAGAACTTTAACTATATTAATTTAATTCCACCGATAGTTTCGAGTGTAGTTGGGTATTTGATTTTTTATACAATAATGGGAAGAAAACATCTGTTTAATTTGAGATTAACCTATACTATAACTCCACATGATTTCTTTCTGTTTATTGTTGGAGCATTTTTCTGTTCACTAATTGCACACATTTATATAAAAACATATAAGAAAATATCCTTAACATTTGATAGTTTTAATCTTCCCTACTGTATTAAAACGTTGATCGGAGGGATATTGGTTGCTGTGATAGCATATTTCATCCCAGAAATTATGGGAATGGGTTTAGAACTTACAAAAGAGTTATTTCTTGTTGAAAGTTTTTCTTTGTTATTTTTGATTATGCTACTTGTAGGCAAAATGTTAGCAACGTCTTTTACAGTTGGATCTGGAACACCAGGAGGTTTGGTATTTCCCTCCATGTGCATTGGAGCAATTTCAGGAATGATATTTGGAACACTCGTAGGGGACTGTTCAGCCCCATATATAGTTTTGGGCATTGCAACAACCCTCTCAGCAACTACTAACGCCCCACTGGGTGGAGCAGTTTTATGCACTGAGATCTTTGGTTTTGATTTTGCAGTTCCGTCTTCGATAGGGGCAGTTATTGGGTATCAGATGACCAAGTTTGAGACGATATTCAAGTATATCAGATTTTAAAATATTTATTTGTTTTATATATTTATATCATCCGTTGTTAATTGGTATCCTTATATTTAATACTTTCGATACCTTTAATATTAGTCATATTTATCCTTTATATTTTAATCTATGCTGAAATCAAAGAATAGAATAAAAAAATGAGATAAAAATAAAAAATAGTATTAAAATAAATCTAAAAGAGTTCTATTAAGGATTTAAAACCCTCTTTAAAGTTTGACAATCTGGAATTATAACTTCATCAATGTCGTATTCTTCGTTCATCATTTTAATTATTGTTATTAGATCTTTCCCCACGCATAGTTCGCATTTAATACATAACTCGTCATCTGTAAAGTTATCATCTTTGCAAATTATTCTCAATTTCATAACGTTCACTTTGAAACTAACTTAGGTTTACAATATCATATTTTACAAATTAACGTGTGTTCTTAGACCTATATATACTTTATCAAAAAATACAATCAACCATAATACTTGAAAATAAATAAGGTATTATGTAATTAATATTTATAATCTCCTCTTTATTGCCTCAATTAACGCCTCTTTTGTAGGTGCTCCGATAAATTCAACGTCTCCATTTATTACTATGGTTGGAACTGCCATTATTCCATACTCAACAGCTTTCTGAGGATTTTCCATAACATTTATGTATTCAACATCCACATCATTTGGCATTTCACTTACAACTTCTTCAACAACTCTCTTAGCAGCGGGGCAGTGAGGACACATTGGTGATGTAAATAGTTCAATTTTTACTTTTGACATATTAAACACCTTGAATATTTTTTAATTTGTTTTTAGTTTTTATTACCTTTATCTATGTTCAATTTTCCCATTAGTTTTTATGGACCTTATTTTTTAAATAGTTTTTTGAATTAACTATAACTAAAAATATCGTTTCAACCTTACCTTTACCATTAAATTAAATGAATAATCAAATAAATAGATGCTCATAATGTTAAAAAATTTTTTATCAGATCTATTTTCATTACGATCTTTTATTACATTAAAATTAAAAACTAAATATTATGTTTAAGATAAATTTAATTTAATGTCCACATGTCCAAACTTGTCTGAAATATTCGATTGCTTCAACAATGTCTTTTAATTTCTCAGGTGGGAAAGCAACAACGACTTCTTCTGGCTTAATTCCAGCGTATTTTCTTGAACCATTACAACCTAATGTCATGTTTGGTGCTTTTCTTGTATAGACAGCTGCAACAGCGTCAGCACATAATGACTGTATTCCTGAGAAGTCCGCTTGGAATCTTCCTCCTTTGTGGTAGAGCATTGCTTGAACTAATCTTAAAGCATATAGTGGCTCTCCAATGAATACAATTGAATCAGGAACAAAGTCGGTTTCATCCAATGGAGCATAAACAGTTGCATATATCTCTTCTTCAACTTTTGGAATTGCTTCAACTGTTTTTTTAGCTGCTTCTTCATCTTTAAAGTTTCCTAATTTGACATATAGTTTTCCCGTTGCCAATGGTTCTGGTGGGTTTCTAAAAACACCCATTGCATAAGCTCCTCCTTTACAGAGGTGTTTATCAACTGTTGCATATAGTTTTTTTCTTTCCAATCTTGCTAACTGAATCATTTCACAGTGTCTTCTTTCTTCTTCTAATGTTTCATAGCCCTCTGGTATCTCCCCCTCAGATTTTGCTAATTTTACAGCAACAAATGGTTTATCCAACATCATCAATTCCATTAGTTTTTTTGCATATGTTCTTATTTCATTAACGTCCATGATCTCACCTGTGGATGGTTGTGTATTTTTTACGAACTATATTATTTAACTCCCCTCTATATATACTTTTCGATGTAGAATTAAACATAAAAAGTATATATAAAAATATTGAAATATATCTTCTACATTATATGGGGTTTTTAAATTTTTATTTTTATTTTCCTAAACAATTATTGTTCAAAAATGGTTTTAATTTTTAGTAAATCTTAAAAAATGTAATTAAAACATAACAAAATAACATAATAAAAAAGCAATTAAAAACATAAACATCAAATAGGTGAAAAAATGAAGCCATATGTTATATCTAATGTTGGCATAACCCTTGACGGAAAACTTGCAACAGTAAACAATGATTCGAGAATTTCATGTGAAGAGGATCTAATAAGAGTCCACAAGATTAGAGCGAAAGTTGATGGAATTATGGTAGGCATTGGAACTGTCTTAAAGGATGATCCAAGATTAACTGTTCATAAAATAAAGAGCGATAGAAATCCAGTTAGGATCGTTGTAGATAGTAAATTGAGGGTGCCGTTAAATGCTCGTGTTTTAAACAGTGATGCAAAGACAATTATTGCAACAACAGAGGATTTAGATGAGGAAAAACAGAAAAAAATAAAAATTTTAAAAGAAAGGGGGATAGATATTGTAATGTGTGGAGAAGAAAAGGTAGATCTAAGAAAGTTAATGAATGTTCTTTACAAAAAGGGAATTAAAACAATACTATTAGAAGGAGGTGGAACTCTAAACTGGGGAATGTTTAAGGAGGGATTAGTTGATGAGGTCTCCGTCTATATAGCTCCGAAGATCTTTGGAGGGAAAAACGCTCCAACTTATGTGGATGGAGAGGGCTTTAAAAGTGAGGAGGAATCCGTTAAATTAGAGTTAAAAAACTTTTATAGGTTAGGAGAGGGAATTGTATTGGAATTTAAGGTTATAAAACCATAAAGTTTAAATAGTATTAGAAAATAGTATTAAAATAAATAAAATGGAAATGGTTAAATGACATAAAAAATTATTTAAAAAGGGCTTTTTTATGGATTCAATTATGGAAATCATAGAAAATATTGAGGTTGAATTGTATAAATTAAAAGCTGAATTAATGCCGGTAGAGATTCCGGAGGATGAGGGATTTGAGAAAATTACTGAAGAAAAGATAAATAAATATTATGAAGATTTAAAGAATCCTGAACTGTGGGTTGATGAAGAAGAGTTTTTTAGAGTATTAAATGAAGATAACGATAAAGAATAATGTTTTTAAATAAAAATAAAAAAGTAGGAAGAATTTATCTTTTATAAACTTTTTCTCTTCTTTCAATGTCGAGGATATATATTATTTTGTTTTTAAAATCAACTGCATATATCAACCAAAATCTCCCAACCTTAACCTATATAGCGGAGGGTGTTTTCCAGTTAATTTTTTTATATTAAATCCTTTCAATTGGATTGGATTATGTCTTAAAACATTATTTAAGAACTCTTCCAATTTCTTTTTATGAGAGTTTGGGAGATATTTGGCTGACTTTACAGCATTTTTATGAAATTTTATGGAGAATATTCTTTCACCATTTGAGGTTTGTGCAGTCCAAATTTGGACTGCAAATTGTTTTTTATTTGTCATAATAATATATAATATTTATCGTGAAAACATGCTTCCAAACAAAAAAGCTTTAAAAATTATCGAAAAATATATAAAAATATATGATGGAAAAAATGAGGATGAGATAAAAAGATCTTTAATTAAAGACCTCCTAAAAAACGATGTCTTAGTAAAAACCAAAGATGGGACATTTACATTAAAAGCTGAGAGTGAAGATGAATTAATGCATTCAAATGTAGGTGCATTAACAGAATCTATTTATAAATTTGTTGAGCCCTCAAACATAGCAAGCATAAAACAACCAAAAATATTGGATCTGTGTAGCGGATTAGGATACAACGCCACCACAGCCCTTCACTATAACAAAAATGCACATATTGATATGGTAGAAGTATGTGAAGAGGTTTTATTTTTAACCTTATTTTTAGATATTCCATATAAAGAGCATGAGATAATAAAAGATAAAGTTAGAGAATATTTTTTAAATAAAAAAGGTATAGAATATGCTTCAAACTTTGATAATGTGCATGTATATGTTATGGATGCGAGAGAGTTTATCTGTAAAAAGAAAACTGATTATCATGCAATTTTTCACGATGCCTTTTCTCCAAAGAGAGATCCAACACTCTATACTTACGATTTTTTGGAGATGTTGTTTTTTAATACAAAAAAAGGAGGAGTGTTGATCTCTTACTCATCTTCAATACCATTTAGAAGTGCATTAGTTGATTGTGGATTTGAGATTTCAGAAAAAGAGAGTGTTGGAAGAAAGAGGGGGATAACTCTTGCCTATAAGTGCCCAAACTTTGATGTTGATAGGGTTAATAGAACTGACGAAAGGGTTATAGCATTGTCAACAACGGCTTTACCTTATCGAGATGAGAGTTTATCTCTCAGTTCGTTAGAGATAGAAAATTTTAGAAGAGAGCTTAGAAAACAATTAAAAGATGACTTAATTAGAATAGACAAATTTATATCAACTAAAAGGATAAAAAAGGGCAAAGTTCCGGATTATATAATAAATATTCAGGAAGAGGCATTAAGTTCTTCAAAAGTTATTAAAAAAATGAGATCTGAGTTTTTTGGAGACGAAAAGTTTTTTATTAAATTTTCATCTAACGGCTGTTTATAAGTTCTATAACAAGATCCTTCTTTTTAATTGCATCATCACAGGCCTTTCTTACCTTCTCTTTCATTTCCTCGAAGTTATCGGGTTTCATCTCTCCAACAACCTTTTTGACAGGCGTATATGCAGATTCCCTGAACATAGGTTTCAGCGGTATTTTTTTATCTCCATCTATCAGATAACTCTCGCTCCCTTTTTCTACATATCCTACTTCTATACTTCCAGTTAATTTTTTTATCTCTTCAACATCCTCTTCTTTACATATTATCATCAAAGAGTCAGTGGAAATTCCAAGTGGATCAATGTTTAATGATTCAAGCATCTTCAAGACCTTTGGGTTGATCGTTTTATAAACTTTTTCTTTCTCAAAGATTAGAGACACATTTGCGGTTTTAGAGATCTCATAAGCATCTCCTCTCAACCCTCCGTTTGTAATGTCGGTCATTGCACTAACCTTTTTAACTAAACCACTTTTTATTAAGTTTTGACATGCCTTTATAAAATCAACATTTAACGTTTCATAAATCACATCAAACCATCCATAATACAGAGCAGTTGTAGTTATAGTTCCTCCTCCGCTACCTTCTGTCATTAGTATAACATCTCCAACTTCTGCATTTCTTCTTGCAGTTGGTTTTCCATCTTTAATAACCCCAATTGCCCCAACAGCACTAACCAATCGATCTCCGATTACCATATCTCCTCCAATCCTAAGTGTGCTTCCGCCTATTAGTGGAACATTAACTGCCTCGGAAACGGCACAAATTCCTGCTGTAAAATCAAATATCTTTCCAACATCTCCATCGTCAGCCAAGTGTATATCACTTATTAATGCCACTGCATCAGCTCCCATAACAAAAACATCTCTTAAAGCTGCTCTTGCAACATGGAATCCTCCTAAAAATGGAAATTCACTTAGTCGAGAGTGAGTTCCATCTATTGCTGCTACAACATATTTTGCATCTGCTTTAACTATTCCTGCATCGTCTTGTTCTTCTGCTGAGACGTATGCATTAACCTTTGTGCTTTTTATTATTCTTGCAATCTCCCTATGAACAAAGAAATCTCCCTCTCCTCTACTTCCCACTCCCATCTTTCCCATCGTTATGCCAGATTTTGGATAGTTTAGTAAAGTTTTTAAATTTTTATCTTTTGTTTCTTTTGCTTTTTCTGAGGTTTTTACTTCCTCCAAAATTGCCTTTATAAATTTTTTAGCAAAGACATCATCAACATCTTCTTTTATTTCCAAGATTCTTTTAAATCCATCTTCGATTATTTTGTTTTCTGGTATTTTTTTTCTTAGACATCTTCTAACATATCCCTCTAAATCCATACTCTCCACCTATTCTTTATTTAATATTATTTTTATTTTATAGTATTTTTTATTTTTTTATAGATTTTTTGATTATTTAGTTTAATTAAGCTTTTTTAAACTTTATAAACTTTAAAATCCTGATAAAGCTTATGAAATACTGATAATAGGAAGTTAAACTTTCTTCATATTCAAAACAAACTCAAAAAATTTTAAAAATTTTCAATTAAACTCTAACACAAAACTTTAAATATGTTTTACATCTACAAGTATAAACGCAATTTTATAAAATTATCTAACATTTTGTAGGTTCATATATATCAATTCATCATATTATTTCTATAAGGGTGTTAGCATGTTTTCAACGGACTTTAAAACTACTGAAGAACTTCCAGAACCCTCACCAAGATTGATAGATCAGGTTATTGGGCAAGATGAAGCAGTAAAAATCATCGTATCTGCTGTAAAAAATAAAAGAAATGTGATCCTCCTTGGAGAACCAGGGGTTGGAAAATCGATGATTGTTAAGGCAGTTGGCGAGATAATATCGGATTTTGGAGAATTTAAACCCTATTATATAATTGCAAAACCAAATTTAAAGAATATGGAAAGACCTATTGTTGAAGTTATAGATGGAGAGTATAAAGAGGAGCACAAAGAAATGCCAAAACTGGACTTTAAAACTCCAAACTCCACAACTTTAATACTTATAATGATAGGTGCAATTTTAATTTCAGAGTATCTATTAAAATTCCTACCTCAGCAGTATCTACTTGCAGCGGTTTCAATTGCCTCACTGATCGTTTTAATATTCGGATTCGTAATTATATTGACGAGCATAATGGGAGCATCAAGAACATCTATGGCAGGAAATATAAACCCCTCCGATTTAAAACCCGTCCTTCTCTATGAATGTAAAAAAAGACCACTTGTAAGGGCAAGTGCTTACAACGTTACAAGATTATTAGGAGATATAAAACACTGTCCTCTTGGAGGAAGACCGCCATTAGGAACTCCTCCTCACAAAAGGATAATTTTAGGGGCTATTCACGAAGCCCACAGAGGAATCCTATACGTAGATGAAATCAAAACAATGCCGTTAGATGTTCAGGACTATATATTAACAGCTCTACAAGATAAACAACTTCCAATAAGCGGTAGAAATCCTAATTCAAGCGGAGCAACGGTTGAAACAAATCCAATACCTTGTGATTTCATCCTAATAATGTCTGGAAACATGGATGATGTTTACAATTTGAGAGCTCCACTTTTAGATAGGATCGACTATAAGATCGTTCTAAAAAACAAGATGGATAACACCTTAGAAAATAGGGATAAACTATTGCAATTTATAGTTCAAGAAATAAAAAACAACAATTTAAATCCAATGACCTATGACGGTTGCTGTGAAGTTGTTAGAATTGCTGAATATTTAGCAGGATCCAAAGATAAATTAACATTAAGATTAAGATTGCTTGCTAATATAATTAAAATGGCCAATGATGTGGCAATGGGTAAAGAAGTTGAAGAATTGTTAGGCAATTTTGACGAAAAAGGAAATTACAATCCAGAAACTCAGAAAGATAAGAAAAATAAAGTATATATAACTGCCGAACACGTAAGAAAGGTCTTTGATACTGGAATATATAGCATGGAAAAACAGGTGGCTCTTAACTACATTAAAAACTTTAAAAGATACAAACATATCGTTCCAAATGATACTCCAAAAGTTGGGGTTGTTTATGGATTGGCAGTTATTGGAAGTGGCGGAATAGGAGATGTAACTAAAATAATAGTCCAAATACTCGATTCTAAAAATCCAGGAACCCATTTGTTAAACATTAGTGGAGATATTGCAAAACATTCAATAACTCTTGCTTCTGCATTATCAAAAAAACTCGTCTCAGAGAAAAAACTACCACTTCCAGAGAAAGATATAGATCTGACAAATAAAGAAATTTACATACAATTTAGCCAATCTTATTCCAAAATAGATGGAGATAGTGCAACTGCTGCTGTCTGCTTAGCAATAATATCCGCTTTATTAGAAATTCCATTAAAACAGGACTTTGCTATAACTGGAAGTTTAGATTTAAGTGGAAATGTTTTAGCAATTGGAGGAGTTAATGAAAAGATAGAAGCCGCGAGAAGATATGGATTTAAGAGGGTTATTATTCCAGAAGCGAATATGATAGATGTTATAGAGACAGAGGGTATTGAAATAATCCCAGTTAAGACGTTAGATGAGATAGTTCCGCTTGTATTTGATTTGAGCTCTATAAAAAAAGATAATAAGAAAGAAGAAAAAAGCGAGGAAGTGGCAAAGGCATAACCTTCCTAATTTTTCATTAAGATATTTTTGATATTTTTATTTTATAGTTTTATATTATTTATTTTATTATTTATTTTTATGGATTTATCATATGCTATTATGTTATTTTGTATTATTTTTAAATTATAATATAATCTCAGTTTTAATTTTATCCAGTTTATGTTTATTTTTGTTTGTATCGTATTAAAGTTTTAAATTGATAAAGATAAAGTTTTTATTTAGAGATTGAATGTTATTATTTTAGGTTGTTAAAAACTCAGCCCTTAATAATTGATTTAAATAAATTTAAATAATAAAAACTAACAATAAAAACTTTGGAATTAAAAATATTAGAATAAAAATCAAAAAGCAAAAATAAACTAAAAAAATAAAAACTATATCCATCACGGTTTTTGGGGGTTAATATGGGAGAACAAATCAAAAGCGAAAATAAAGAAAACAAAAAAATATGTGTTATTGGATTGGGCTACATCGGTTTACCAACTGCCTCAATGCTCGCAATACAGGGTTTCAATGTTATTGGAGTAGATATAAATAAAAAGAGAGTTGAAGAAATAAAAAATCTGACATTTAAAACTACTGAGAAAGACCTAATGACATTAGTTAAAGGAGCCATAAGTTCTGGAAACCTAAAAGTTCAAACGAAACCTGAGAAAGCTGATGTATATATTATATGTGTCCCTACCCCATGTATCGAAATTGACGGAGAAAAAAAATGTGATTTAACATATTTAAATGAAGCAATGAAAAACCTACGTCCACTCTTAGAAGATGGAAATCTCATAATAATAGAGAGCACGATCCCTCCTGGAACAACAGAGGAGATATATAATCTCTTATCAGAAAATAAAAAGATACATTTAGCCCACTGCCCAGAGAGAGTTCTACCCGGAAATATATTGAGAGAGTTGGTTGAAAACGATCGAGTGATTGGAGGGGTTGATGAAACATCAGCAAAGATGGCAAAAGAGATCTATGAATCCTTTGTAGTGGGTAAGATCTATTTAACCGATGCAAAAACAGCTGAAATGGTAAAGTTAATGGAAAACACTTATAGAGATGTTAATATTGCATTAGCCAATGAGTTTGCGAAAATAGCTGAAGAGATCGGTATTGATGTTTGGGAAGCGATAAAATTAGCCAATCAACATCCGAGAGTCAATATTTTAAAACCTGGGCCAGGCGTTGGAGGGCACTGTATAAGCATAGATCCATGGTTTATTATTGAAAAATCAAAGAATGCTAAATTAATAAGAACTGCAAGAGAGTTAAACGATTCAATGCCTCTATTTGTCGTTGAGAAGATCAAGAAAATTTTAAATAATATGGATAACAAAAAAAATAATAAAAAGGAAAAAGAGATAATATCCATCTTTGGAATCACATACAAAGGAAATGTTGACGATACAAGAGAAAGTCCAGCAGAGAGAGTTGTTGAAGAACTAATAAAAGAGGGTTTTGAAGTCAGATGTTATGATAAATATGCCAATGAATTTAAGTATCCATTATATGATTTAGATTCTGCAATAGAAAATTCGGATATGATTGTTATTCTAACAGATCATGATGAATATAAGTCATTTGATAAAGAGAAATTAACAAAAATTGCTTCGAAGATGAAAAAGAAAGTGATTTTAGATACTAAAAATATAATAGATAGAAACTTGTGGAGAGACGTAGGGTTTAAGGTGTATGTATTGGGTGATGGTAAAAATGCATGATCTGAATGATGAGTATTTAAAAGAATGTATTCACTTCTTAGAGAGTTGTATCAACGCATTGAAGGACTTTGATTTAAGAACTTTTGTATCGAGATTCTACTATGGTGTGTTATATCTGCTAAATGCATTTGAATACAATATAAAAAAGGACGTTGAAAATTGGCATAATAAAGATCGATACTTAAATTTTAGTAAAAAAATAAGAAACTTTTTGATGGATTTAAAACTTTATAGGCATGCTTCTGATTATATCCTCTCTCCAAAATTAGAGCACGGAAAGCACTACGAAGAACACTGGGAAGAGTTTAAAGAGAGCTATCTTAGATTAAAATTTTTTCACTACCTACACATATTAAGGCAGGAACTCTACACATATCGAAAAAATCAACTGATCTCTATAATAATAGAAAAACTCGAAATTATAGAAAAATTGTTGAAGTTATATATAATGTTAGAGGAATGATTATGGATGAAATCAAAAAACTAATTAATATTTTAAGACACTTTGGAATTTTAGACGATTATCTAAAAATTTTAGATATAGAGATTGATGGAGACAGATACATAACAATCTTGCTTCCCAAAGTATTAAATTGGATTGAAGAAGAGGAAATAGAAGAAATATTGGAAGAAATATTTAAAAATGCAAGAATAAGAATTTCTCGACTACCTCTTAGTAAGTTTATAAAAATCTATTTGGAAAAAAATCTTAAAGATAAAATGGCTTATGGAGAAAATATCGAAAACATGGACATTGAAGGAGAAAATTATGCCCTATACATTGATTGGAAGAATAAAAAAATTATAATTCATAAGTTTTATGGAAAAACACCTCTAAAAGAAACGTGTAAACTCTCATCAAACTGGGAGACGATGTGGGGAATATGGGTTTTAGGATTTGAAAAAGAGGAAGATGCTAAAAAATTTGCTGAAAATTTACGATCAGAAATAAAAAAATACTACAATATTGATTTTGAGATAATAAGACACAAAAGATGCTTAGGAGATTAATTTTGAGAATTTTCAAGAGGACTAATATCCAAATATAAACTGATAAAGATAAAATAAAAAAGATAAAAAAGAAGGGAATACAAAAATTCTAAAAAGAAAGAAATTTTATGAGATTAGATCACTTCTTTATTCTCCTCTTTTTTCTTTTCTGTTGATGTAGATCTTCCATACTCTTGAGCTAACTTTTCATAGATTCTCATATCTTCTTTACTTACAGATGGCTTTATCTTTTCAAGGGCTTTTAAGAAGTGTTCTTTCTTGATTTTGACATCTTTTGTTGAAACCTTTAATCTTATACTTTCAATATCTTTTAATATGTTTTTGAGCTCATCTAAGGATGTAGTGAATCTTTGTAGGATATTCTGTGTTGTTTTTATGATCTCATCGATCTCTTCAGCTGATACTTGATCTTTCAAAGTATTTAACTTGTTCTCCAACTCGTAAATGTTGTCTATCATTTCTTTTAACTTATTAAGAATATCTTTCAAGTATTTAGCCAATTTCTGAGCTTCGTCTTTTTCAGATGGCTTTAACTCTTCCTTGTTTATAATCTCTAAGAAGTTATCAACTTCCTTCTCTACTGCTTCAATCTTCTCCTTAGCAGGTGCTAAGACACTTATAATTCTTCCTATGGCATTCTTCAATTCGCTGAATTCTCCTGACTCTGCTGTTTCTCTTTCCTTAGTAGCTTTTATTATGCTGTTAAGTTCCACTGCTGCTCCTCTAAATGTTCCTGAAATACTCTGCAAGTAGTTAATTAAATCTCTAAGTTTTACTTCGATCTCCCATGGTTTTCCTATTCCCTCTCTAACTGCCAACATTGCTGCCTCTCTACATAACGCTTCAATATCAGCTCCTGTATAACCCTCCGTCTTTTTAGCCAACTCTTCTAAGTTAACATCCTCATCTAAATTCATGCTTCTTGTGTGTATCTTCAATATATCTAATCTTGCTTTCTCGTCTGGAACTGGAACTAATATAACTCTATCTAATCTTCCAGGTCTTAGTAGAGCTGAATCGATTATATCAGGTCTGTTAGTTGCTGCAATAACTATAACATCCTTTGGTTCCTCCATTCCATCCAATTCAGTTAATAGCTGGTTGACAACTTTATCAGTAACTGCTGAACTTAAATCTCTTCCTCTCTTTGGAGCAATAGCATCAATCTCATCGAAGAATATTATACAGGGTGCTGACTGTCTTGCCTTTCTGAATATCTCTCTTATTGCCTTCTCACTTTCCCCTACCCACTTACTAAATATCTCTGGCCCCTTAACGCTTATGAAGTTTGCTCCGCTTTCGTTAGCTACTGCCTTAGCCAATAACGTCTTACCTGTTCCTGGTGGTCCAAACAACAATACACCTTTTGGAGGTCTTACACCAATTTTCTCAAAGACCTCTTTTGCCTTCAATGGCCATTCGACTGCCTCTCTTAATTCCTGTTTAACATCTTCTAAGCCACCAATATCCTCCCATTTGATATTTGGAACTTCAACTAAAACTTCCCTCATTGCTGATGGCTCAACTTCTTTCAATGCCTCTTTGAAGTCATCCATTGTAACTTTTAAGTTATCCAAAACCTCTTTTGGAATTTCTTCTGCCTCTAAGTCAATGCTTGGTAAGACCCTTCTTAAAGCTCTCATTGCTGCCTCTTTACATAAAGCTGCTAAATCAGCCCCAACGAATCCGTGGGTTACATCAGCTAAATAATCGAGGTCAACGTCCTCTGCTAATGGCATGTTTCTTGTGTGTATTTGTAAGATCTCTTTTCTTCCTTCTCTGTCTGGCACTCCGATAACAATCTCTCTATCAAATCTTCCAGGTCTTCTTAATGCAGGGTCTAATGCGTTTGGTCTGTTTGTTGCACCAATAACAACAACTTGTCCTCTTCCTTTCAATCCATCCATTAAGGTTAAGAGTTGAGCAACTAATCTTCTTTCAACTTCTCCAGAGGCCTCATCTCTCTTTGGAGCGATAGCATCAAGTTCGTCTATGAATATGATTGAAGGAGCGTTCTCTTCTGCCTCTTCAAATATTTTTCTTAGATTTTCTTCTGTTTCTCCAACATATTTACTCATTATCTCTGGGCCGTTTATAACATAGAAGTTTGCTCCTGCTTCGTTAGCTACTGCCTTAGCTAATAATGTTTTACCAGTTCCTGGTGGTCCCACTAATAAAACTCCTTTTGGTGGTTCAATTCCCAACTTTTCGAACAACTCTGGGTGTCTCATTGGTAGTTCTATCATTTCTCTAACTTTCTTAACCTCCTCTTTCAAACCACCAATATCTTCATAGGTAACGTCTGGAACTTTGGTTTCTTTAACTTCGCTAACTGGTTCTTCTTTTAACTCAACGTGTGTGAATTCCGTTACTCTAACAGGGCCTGCTGGTGTTGTGCTAACAACTACAAATGTTAAAGCAGTTCCTAAGACCCCAATAGTGACTTTTGAACCTTTGCTTAAAACTTGCCCCATTATCTTTCTCTTGACGAAGTCCTCAAATCCAGGTCCGAATCTAATTGGTTGAGTTGGGGCTAATACAACTTTCTTTGCTTCTTTTATATCTACTTTTTTAACTTTTACTTTATCTCCTATTGCCACTCCAGCATTTTGTCTTAAATAACCATCAATCCTTATGATTCCTTTCCCAGCATCTTCTAAGAAGCCCCTATAAACAATAGCATAGGCCTTTCCCTTAGCCCCTTCAATTTCGATAACATCTCCTGGTTTTAAACCAAGTTCTTCCATTGTGTATGGGTCTATTCTCGCAATTCCTCTTCCTACATCTCCTTGATATGCTTCGGCAACTTTTAATTCCTTAACCATGAAAATCCCTCCAATTTCTTTTTCTCTTTTTTTGGTAATAATTTAATAATGCGATAAATTTGCAATAATTTTGATTTTGATAATATTTGATAATAATTGTAAATAATAAATATTTGTTAGTGGGGTGAATTATGATCCTCCGCCTCAGAGATAATATACCTTTGAAGTTCTATATATACTTTACGGTTCTGTGCATGACCTTTACACTTCTAAGATATGAAATTGATAAACCCTTGTAAATCCGCAATTTCTGCATCTAACGATCATCTTTGTTTCTGTTATTACAATATCTTGCACTGCCTCTTTTTTACAATTGAAACAAATTGTAGTTTTTTCTAAAAACCATGGCTCATATTTATGCTTTCTATTTTTCTCTTCGTTGATTATGTCCTCATCTTCAATCCCCACTCTTCTTAGAATATAGTATCTTGTGGCTCCACAATTACTACACTTAACAAATGCCTGATTTGCATAAATCTCTATTATTTGCTCTGCTATCGTTTTACAGTTAAAACATTCAGCAGATTTTTTTAATGTCCACTTTTCCATAAGATCACCAAGTATTCCCCACGATTAGTTTCAATATAATATTATAGAATGTGCTATTATATATTACTTTTTAGATCATGGAAGGTGGATTTAAGCATCAAAGGGTGTGGAAGAATGAAATGTGCCTGCGGTAGAGAAAGCGTATATTATCAAAGATATGCTAATAGATGGCTTTGTGAGGATTGTTTCAAGAAGGACGTGGAGAAGAGAGTTAGAAAGGTATTAGGAAGAGAAGTAATAAGGAATAATGTAAAAATTGGTGTAGGAATTAGTGGAGGTAAGGACAGCTTAGTTATGACATATATTTTAAAAAAATTTTATGATTCTATTCCAAATTCTGAAATAATTTGTTTTTTTGTTGATGAGGGAATAAAAGGATTTAGAGATGTTGCAAAAAAGTATGTTGTGGAGTTCTGTAAAGAATTTGATATTGATTTAAGAATAATATCTTTTAAAGAGGAGATCAACTACACCATGGATGAGTTGGTGGAAAAAAATTATTTGAAACACTTAAATATCGGGAAACCATGTTCGTTTTGTGGAGTAGTTAGAAGATACTTACTAAACAAGTATGCCTTCCTTAATAATTGCACATATTTGGCAATAGGCCATAATTTAGACGATTTCTGTCAAACGATACTTATGAACTATATTGAAGGTAATGTTAAAAATATCATCCAATTTGGAAAAGATGTTTCATCCTCTACTAACTTTGTGAAAAGAATAAAGCCCCTAAAATTAATTCCAGAAGAGGAAGTCATTTTATATGCAAAATTAAATAATTTAAAGTATCAAAAAGAACCCTGCCCATACTCTCATCTCTCATATAGGTATAAGATAAAAAAGATCATTGAAATGTTAGAAGAAGATAAACCAGGGGTTAGGTTTGGAATACTCAGGGGCTATGAAAGTTTATTAAAGTTGATCGAGTATAGAGAAGGTAATTTAAAAAAGTGTAAAATTTGTGGAAGTTTGTGTAGTGGGGAGTTATGCAAGGTTTGTTCATGGTTGGAGATTTTAAAAGGATTATAAAATAGGAGATAGGATTTTTGAGCAATAGATATACATTTAGTTATAACATTACAATTATGATATTTAATATTTAATATCAAGAATGCAAAATAAGCGATAATTTATAGGTTTATCAAAGAACAATTAATAGGATAAGTATATATCAAGTTATTGATATACATTCACAAATTTATGCAGTTTAAAAAATAGGAATAAAAATAAGAACAACCAACAAGATTAACAAAATCAACCAAAAAACATTAAAAAACTGAAATAAATAAAAATATTAAAAAGTTAAAGGATATAAGATGATCGGGTGATGATTATGACAAAAACTTATGAACAATTTAAAGATTTAAAAAGAAAAATTGCAGAAGAACTTAATATTTCCGAAGATGAATTAGACAAACTTATTGAAAAAAAAATAGAAGAAAGTGGTGGAATAATACTAAAAGATGCTGCTTTAATGATGATTGCTAATGAAAAAGGATTGCTAAAAAAAGAAGATAAAAGCGAAAAGTTTCAAATTAAAGATATTAAGGAAGGGCAGATCGGAGTTGAGATAGTTGGAGTAGTCGTTGAAACATCAGATCTAAAAACCTTTACGAGAAAGGACGGCAGTGTTGGAAAATATAAACGTATAAGAGTAGCAGATGCTTCAGGAGCTATAAGAATTACGTTGTGGGATGATCTGGCTGAAACAGAAGTAGAAAAAGGAGATGTAATAAAGGTAGAGAGAGCAAGAGCAAGAAAATGGAAAAATAATATCGAACTAAGTTCAACCTCAGAAACAAAAATAAAAAAATTAGAAAATCACGAAGAGGAACTTCCAGAAATAAAGGATAAGTATAAAATAGAAGAATTAATTCCTGGCACAAACGCAGTGATCGAGGGAGAAGTTATCTCAGTTTTTCCAATTAAGGAGTTTAAAAAATCCGACGGAAGTTTTGGAAAGTTAAAATCAATAACAGTTAAGGACGATTCTGGAACTGTAAGAATTACATTGTGGGATGATCTGGCTGAAACAGAAGTAGAAAAAGGGGACATAGTTAGAGTCGAGGGTTATGTAAAAGAGGGATACTACGGAGGAGTTGAATGTTCAGCGAACAATATTGAGATATTGGAAAAAGGAGAAAGAAAAGATGTAGATGAAGTAGATATTGAAAAATTAAGTGAGTATAATGATGGAGATATGGTAGATGTCAAAGGAAGAGTTATAGCAATAAGTAATAAAAAAAGAGTAAACTTAGGTGGAAGAGAGGCGGAAGTTCAAGATATTATTCTACAAAATGGAACAGGTAAAGTTAGAGTATCTTTTTGGGGAGATAAAACTTCATTGTTGGATAATATTCGAGAAGGAGATGCTGTTAAAATAAAAAATTGCAGAATAAAGACATATTACGATAGGGAAGGTAATAAAAAGGTTGATTTAGTGGCAACTTTTGGGACAGAGGTTATTAAAGATAAAAATATTGAAGTCCCAGAGTATAAGTTAGATTATTGCAAAATTGGAGATATATATAAAAGAAACGTGGATTGGGATGATATTAATTTAATAGCGAGAGTTTTAGAAGATTATGGGATAAACGAATTAGAAATTGATGGAAAAATAAGAAAAGTTAGGAATTTAATGCTCGATGATGGAAGTGGGACTATAAGATTAACATTATGGGATGATCTGGCTGAAATGGATATTAAAGAAGGAGATATTTTGGAAATAAATCACGCTTATGTTAAAGAAAAGGGAGATTATATTGATTTAGTGCTTGGAAAATATGCGAAAATAACTATAAATCCTCAAGGAGTTGAAATAAAAACTAAAAGAAAATTTATAGCAGATATTGAAGATAATGAAACAGTAGAAGTTAGGGGGGCAATTGTTAAAATACTCAGTGAAGGTGTATTCCTGTATTTATGCCCACATTGTAGAAGAAAAATTGAAGAAGGGGAAAACATTTGTCCAAACTGCGGAGAGATTGTCCCAGATGAGATAATACGACTAAACTTTGTAGTAGATGATGGAACAGGGACTTTGATCTGTAGAGTTTACGATAAAAAAGTTGAAAGAATGTTGAAGATGAGTAAGGAAGAGTTAAAGAACATCCCATTTGAGATGATAGAAAGTGAACTACTTGGAGAGGAATTTGTTTTCTATGGAAATGTTAGGAAAGAGGAAGAGGATTTAATCATGATCGTAAAAAGAGTAGAGGATGTTGATGTAGATAAGGAAATAAAGTTATTAAAAGAGATGGAGGATTAAAAGTTGAAAAATAAAACTAAAAAAAGATAACTAAAATGTAAAATGATAAACAAAGGAGGTGATCTAATGCATTTAACCAGGGAAGAGGAGAAAATACTCGATGGAGAATATGGGGAAATATTAAGAAAATGTATGAACCTCCTTGTATCTTTAGGGGAGATATATGGAGCTGAGAAGCTAATCCCGATAACTTCTGCTCAAATTTCCGGAGTTTCATATAAAACAATAGGAGACATTGGTTTAGAGTTTTTAGATGACTTTGCAAAAGAAAATGTTAAAGTTAAAGTTCACTCCACACTAAATCCAGCAGGGATGGATTTGGATGATTGGAAAGATCTTGGAATAGATGAAGAATTTGCTTCAAAACAACTAAAAATAATTGATGCATTTAAAAAAATGGGCGTTGAGATAGGTTGCACTTGCACACCTTACTTAACCGGAAACGTTCCAAAATTTGCAGATCATATTAGTTGGGCAGAAAGTTCTGCCGTAAGTTTTGCAAATTCCGTATTGGGTGCTAAAACTAATAGGGAAGGTGCTCAAAGTGCATTAGCATCTGCAATTATTGGGAAAACTCCATATTATGGTTATCACTTAGATGAAAATAGAAAAGCGACAGTTATAATTGAAATAGAAGAAAATATTTTAAACACTGAGTTAAAAGAAAGCATCTATGGAGCCATAGGATACATTGTAGGTAAAGAAGTGAAAAAAGGAGTTCCTTACTTCAAAAATCTGTATAGGCTTAAACCAAACGTTGATGATTTAAAATCACTTGGGGCGGTTATGGCCGCCAGCGGTGGAATCGCCCTCTACCACGCTGAAAGATTAACAGCAGAGTGTAATTGTAAAAAGGTTGAAATCGAAAATGAGGAGAAGATAACATTGGGAAAGGAAGAGATAAAAGATGCATACGAACAGTTAAATACGACAGATAGAAAACCAGAGTTAATATGTGTTGGATGTCCGCATTGTAGTGTCAGAGAGATAAAATATATTGCAGAACTATTGAAAAAAAGAAATTATAAGATAAAATCTGAACTATGGATATGTTGTTCTCTACACATAAAAGCCATTGCTGATCGAATGGGATATACAGAGATCATTGAAAAAGCAGGAGGAAAGATTGTTAAAGATACATGCATGGTTGTTTCTCCAATAGAGGATTTAGGATACGATGTTGTAGCAACGAACTCGGGAAAAGCAGCGGTTTATTTACCAAGTTTCTGTAAGAGTGAAGTTGTATTTAAAGATATTAAAGATTTGTTGATGGGAGAGTAATGTTAAATCCAGTAGTTTTATGGATAAGTGTGATATTTGATCGAATATTTGGTGAACCTCCGGAGTGTATTCATCCTACGGTATGGATAGGAAATATTATCTCATTATTAGAAAATACATTTAAATCAACCAATTGTAGGAATAAGACAAGGGATTTTATATTTGGAACATTAATTGCTTTAATAACCATAACAACTGTTGGAATTACCTCTTTTTTTATAGAAAAATTAATTTTCTTACTACCTACCCCTATAAATTATATAACTTATGGGATTGTGCTCTCCACAGCAATAGGTTATAAATCACTTTTTGATTTCTGTAAAAGGCCAGTAAACTTGTTAAAGGAAGGAAATTTAGAGAAAGCAAGAGAAGCAGTTCAACACGTTGTAAGTAGGGATACATCGCAGTTAGATGAAGAACACGTCCTCTCCGCTTCAATAGAAAGCTTATCTGAAAACATAACTGATAGTATAATAGGGGCATTATTCTATGCCACACTCTTTGGAATGCCCGGGGCTTTTGTTTATAGGGCAATAAATACATTAGATGCAATGATGGGTTATAAAAATGAAAAGTATTTATGGTATGGAAAGTTCTCAGCAAGATTGGATGATGTGGTAAACTTTATCCCATCGAGATTATCTGGAATTTTACTTATTGTAACATCTCCTCTATATGGAGGCAGTGTGAAAGGAGCTATTTATGGGTTTTTAAGAGAGGCAAATAAAGTTTCCTCTCCGAATTCTGGATATACTATGGCTACATTAGCCAATGCACTTAACATAACCCTTGAAAAGATCGGAGTTTATAAAATCGGCCGTGGGAAGATAAATATTGAAAAATCGCTCAATGCCTTTAAGGCAGTGGATATGGTTGTTCTTTCATATCTTGTAATTTATTCTTTGATGTATATTTTATACTTTATTATTATATATTTTGGTTAATTTTCCTTTAATGTGTTGATTTAAAGTTTTATTTAGGTGGAGGGTATGATTACAAAGGCAAACTATCCAGATGATATTCCAGAAAGTAGGATAGAACTGCTCGAATTAATAAAAGAAAAATTATCAGAAAAGAAAAAAGAAAGGGATATTTTAAAGATAATAATTCTTGGAGGATTAGATAGTGGAAAAACAACATTAACAGCGTTTTTATCAAAAGAACTTTTGAATCTTGGATACAAAGTAGCTATCTTGGATTGTGATGTTGGACAAAAAAGTATTCTTCCTCCAGCAACTATAAGTTTAGGTATTTTAAATGAGAAATTTGAAGAACTTCATAATATTAAACCATATAAAAGTTATTTTATAGGATCTACAACTCCAATCCAATTTTTTGGAGAAATGATTGTTGGTATTAAGCGGTTATGCGATCTTGCAGAGGAACTTGGGGTAGAGGTTGTGATAATAGACACAACTGGTCTGATCTTTGGATCAGGATTTGACTTAAAAAGGATGAAGATAGAACTAATAAATCCTAATATTATAGTAGGATTAGAGAAAGAAGGAGAACTTAAACCTTTATTAGATCTTTTTAAAAATAAATATAAAATTGTCAAATTAAAAGTTTATGATTATGCAAAAAGTTTTAGTAGAGAAGAAAGAAGAAAGATAAGGTTAGAAAAGTGGAGAGAGTATTTTAAAGATTCAAGATCTTACGAGATTAAGATAACCATTAATCTTACAGGATCTAAGGTATTTCAAGGAAAAGAAATATCAGAGGAAGAGAAATATTTAATGGAGGCATTGTTTAAGTGGAAGGTTTTTTATGGAAGTAAGTGTGAAGGTAAATACACAGTAGTGAAGAGGGACTTAGAAGAGATACCTCGAAAAATAGATAAAAATGTTTTATACTACTTAGAGCCAGAAAAATTCGAAGATATAATTGTGGGTTTAATAGATGAGAGGGGATTTTGTATAGACATTGGAATTTTAAAAGAGATCGATTTTGAAAATAAAGTTTTAAAAATTATCTCTCCAATAGATGAAGAACTATTAAAAGATGTTAAAGAAATCAGGATTGGAAGATTGAAAATAGTAGAAGATGGAGATGAATATTTGTTGGATAGAGATTATTTATAACAAACAACATTTAAAAAATATTAGAAAATTAAAATTATTGAAATTAAGAATATAATATAAAAATATAAAAAAATAAGAAATAGGTTTAATTATGACCCTAAAAGATATTTTAAATAAGATCCTATGGCATCCAAAGTATAAAAAAGAGGAGTTCGAATTGGTTATACTACACAGAGGAGCTAAAAACAATAAAAAGGTTATTCCGCTGGAGAATGTTGATATTAAAGGAAGCTACATAGTTTATGAAGACACCTACATTCCTCTACATAGGATATTGATGATAAGAAAGAAAGGACGTGGAGATGTTATTTATTCAAAACATGAATTATAAAGGACTAAAAATAAAATAATATAAAAATATAATAAAAAATAAAAATAAAAATATTGACCAACGGGATCTTTAATGAAAAAATTCAATATTAAAAATAAAACTGAAAATAAAGATAAGAATAAAATTAAAAATGTTGCTATACTCTACCCTAATAAATTTAAAGCAGGCATTTCTTGTCTGGCTGTCCACATATTGGCAGAACATTTAAGTAAATTTAAAGAGATAGATACAAAGGTTTTTTTTATAGAAAACTATGAACTGATAAAAAACTTTGATGCAGTGTTTATCACCCTACAATATGAGAATGATTATTTTAATGCCCTAAACATTATAAAATCCTTAAAAAAAACAAATCCAAATGCTATTTTTGTCGCCGGAGGACCATGTATAATGCAGAACTTCTTCCCTCTGGAAAAATATTTTGATGCATTTATTGTTGGAGAGATAGAGGGAACTAACGTAATGGCAGAACTCGTCAATAGAAACTTTAATCTTAATGGAGTTTATTCAAAATACACAAAACCAAAGAAAATTAAACGAATTTACCCAAAAAAATTAACAATAGATGACTACCCAATATATCAACCAACATCTGAAGAAAGTGCCTATGGAAAATCTTTTCTTTTAGAAATTGGAAGAGGATGCCCAAGAAGATGTAAATTTTGCTTAGCGAGAGCAATTTATTATCCTCCAAGATTTAGAAAACTTGAAGATCTAATGTATTTAGCAGAAGAAGGAATAAAAGTTAATAAGGTTAATAAAGTGGCCTTAATATCTCCTTCTGTTGGAGATTATAAATATATCGTTGAGTTATGCAATTTTTTAGATGAGAAAGGGGTTCAAGTTTCTCCATCCTCACTGAGGGCAGATACAATAACAGAAGAACTTATGAAAGTTCTAAAACTAAAAACACTAACCATTGCCCCAGAAGCGGGGAGCGAGCGACTTAGAGAGTTTATAAAAAAGGATATTTCAGAAGAAGATATAATGAATGCAGTAGATATTGCAAAGAAGTTTAATGTTGAAAAGATCAAACTCTATTTCATGGTAGGTTTGCCGACAGAGACAGAAGAGGATGTTGAAGAGATTATAAACCTATCAAAAAAAATAAAAAATCAAATAAAAAAAGTAGAAGTGTCAATAAACCCAATGATCCCAAAACCACACACCGATTTCGAAATGGAGCCATTTGATTTATCCTCTAAGCAGAAGGTAAAATATATTGAAAAAAAATTAAAAAAAGAGAATATAAAAGTGGGAACTGAAAATTTTAATGCAATGGTATGTCAGTGTGTATTAGCCAGAGGAGATAAAATTATTGGGGACTATTTAGGCCGTTCTAAAAACTATTCTCAATTATTAAGTTCTTTAAAAAAAGATAAATTGTTAGGAACTTATTTATCAAATATAGATCCAAAAAAGGCACCGTGGAAGGCAATAGAAATAAAATAAAAATATTTGGTGTTGAAATAAAAGAGATATAAAGTGTTTATACACTCATTATTTAGTATAAATTTATTTTGTTCCCATTTTCTTTTTTAATTCTCTCTTCAACATTCTTCTATATTTTCCCCATCGATCCTCCAACGAAAACTTTGGGGGTTTTGGAATTATTGTTTTTTCCCTACATTTAGGACAAGTATCTCTCAAAGAATAAGATTCACACCTTGGACACTTTCTCATTCTCATAATTTCACAAATTTATCATTTTTATAATTTTTATTTGTTTATTTTTTGCTCTCTTTGTAATAACTTCCTTCTCCACCGAGTTTTTTGATTGTTGCTACTGCCTTTTCACAGACCTTTTTAAAGACCTCCTCTCCACTCTTATAATCGGGAGCTATAACCAAAACCCTGTACTTTGGAGCCCCAATATATGTTATGCTTACTTCAACATCCTCATATGGATTCGCTTTTATAGCAGTAGTTAATGCCTTTTTTATTTGTTTTATTCCATCTGGAGCATAGGACTTCATTTCAACGATTCCTTCAACTTCAATATTTGTTAATTCGATACTCTCCTTTGCCACCTCATATAAAACATCTTTCCATTCATCACTAATCTCTAACTCATCTAAAATATCTTTTCCTTCAATAACCATCGTTTCAAAGGCATTATAAAGTTCTCCAAACTCATCCTCTAATAAATATCCAACCTCTTCCCACGCCTCTTCCAAACTCTTACCCAATTTTTCAGCTGCCCTTTCAAGCATCTTTGAAGCTCTTTGGAATCTCTTCCATTCCTGAACTTTTGCTCTCTTCTGTTGTTCAGTAACTCTCTTTAACGATAGATCAATATGTCCTTTCCTTTCATCAACTCTCAGAACCTTTGCAACAACCCTCTGCCCAACTTTCACGTGATCTCTAATGTTTTTAACCCATCCTGATGTAACCTCAGAGATGTGAATCATTCCTTCTTTTCCCGGATACTCTAAAAGCTCTACAAATGCTCCATACGGCTTAACGTCCTTTACAGTTCCTATTACTATGTCCCCTTCTTCTGGAAAGTCCCTTCTCATAATAAGCACCTCTTAATTGATTTATTTTGTGTTTCTTTATGACTATTTAAATATTAATTTAAATATTAAATTGGTATTATTTGATTTTTATTTTATTTTTATTATTATGATTTTATTATGATCTTCATTTAGGTTGTGGGTGTTATTTATTCTAAATGGTTTTTTTAGTATAAAAAGATAGTTTGAGTTTTATGATTTTTGAGGTTATTCCTTCAATATATATTCAAATAATTGAATACTAAAATAATATTTTTAAATGCTCTATTTTCATACGATATTGATAGAAAATATTATAAAGAAGGAGGTCTATAATTAAGAGTATGAAAATGAGGTGAAAAGATATGAGTGATGAAGTGAAAGTTGTTGACATCAAAGTGTTTCCACACAGATATTTAAAGGCAGAAACTACGGAAAGAGTTTTAAATAAAATATATGATTTAGATGGAGTTGTAAGAGTTATAATTCATGGACAGCCACTACCAAAAACCGTTCCTTTTGGACCAGCAAGAGGTTTGCCAGTAAATCATAAAGATAGAAAGGTTATAAAAGTTAAAGGAGAAGAAATGGAATTAAAAATCAAAGTTGGAGAGATAATCATAACCGCATGCGAAGAGAAACTCGAAGAAATAATAAAAAATTTAGAAAAAATATGTGAAGAGGATTTTCCGTTTGGATATGATATTGGAGTAGGCGTGTTTACAAAAATAAAACCAACAGTAACTGATTATATGAAGTATGGGGAT
The DNA here is from genome assembly GCF_000024625.1 of Methanocaldococcus vulcanius M7. NCBI lineage: Archaea > Methanobacteriati > Methanobacteriota > Methanococci > Methanococcales > Methanocaldococcaceae > Methanocaldococcus > Methanocaldococcus vulcanius. The sequence goes on along the minus strand of NC_013407.1, from coordinate 1,179,643 downwards.
GTTAACAGAATAGATCCGAGATTAATTGGGATGGTTGATACAACTTCAACATTAAAAGATTCCGTAAAACTGATAAAATAAAAAAAGAATAAAATAAATTACTTTTATTCTGTTTCTAAATATTTTTCCTTTTTTATAATTTTTATCTTTATCTTTCCAATTAAATTTTATGTTTTATCAATAATTAATCCCAAATTGCTCTATAAAAATATAAAAGAATAAAACAAATAGTTAAAAACTTAAAAATTTAAAATCTACGCAGCAGGAATAATTAAATCTCTTTCTCCAGCTGGTTCAAACTCTCTTAAAGCCCCTTTGGCTATACAGTTCCTTGGCCACTTAAAGTTAAATATTAAATTATTATCTGCAAAAGCCACCTTAATTATTGGATTCAAGCAGAAAGCATCTCCTCTCGCCGCATGGGGAGCTTGGGCAATTCCAGCATACTCTGGCTGATGTCCAACATTCATAGCGTAGTTTGGATAGTTAGGCCCCCTTGCCTCATGCAATAAACCCTCATCACTTCTTATTGATAACGAGTTAGCTGCTCCACACTGATCTTGCAAATCATAACCATAGAATCCTAATCTGCTGTGGTACTCTTTATGCATAATTTGACTTAAATACCACCCATTGATTCCAGCGTTTGAGTTTCCTGTTGCAAACGCCACTGAACAGCCCGCAGCTGCTGCTGTAACTCCTGCTCTTTGTGAGCCACCAAAGTGGTCCTCCAACAGGGCAGGGTATTCATCATACTGCTCCAATCCGTAGAGTGTTACCTCAGTTGCTATATCTTTAACAACATCCATATTTGCTTTAACCCCACACAATCCATACTTCTTCTCAACATAATCCATTCCATAATAGACAAAATCATCCAATATGTCATCTGTATATGTTGCTGACGCATACTGAGTGAATCCAACCCCTCCAGACATATAACTTCCTAACCAAACCTGATCATAGAATGTTGCAGCAGCACCAATAACCTCTAACGTTATCTGAGCAGGATCTTCCGAAACCCTCGAGGTCTGTATTATATCGGCAAATATTCCAAATGGCACTCCTCCTGGTTCATTTGGCCCTCTTGCTCTTCTTGCTGGCAATATCATACCCATTTGAATGACATCTGCGTGTTTTGCAGCGTATGAGAAGTCAGCAATTGCTGCCTCTCCAGCACACAACTTATAAGCAGTAATGAAACTCATTCCTATCTGCATAGCACTCCATCTTGAAACAGTTCCACCATCACAACATCTAACAACAAGTGTGGGAACTCTACTCACTTGATAGGTTCTATTTCCAATGTATTTCTTTAACATCTCTGCTTGCTCTTCTGGAAATTCTTTATTTATGTCAATTAAGAATCTCTTGTCAATTTCATCGGCTAATTCATCATTTCCTGTAAATATCTTTGCATAACAGTCCCACACTAAACCAGGGTGAACCTCAACCATGTGCTCCTGAACAACTGCTCCTCCTGGGAGAGCGTGGTTAATTGTTTCCATGTATTCGTTAATTGTCTCTGGAGTAACCTCTACTCCCAACCTCTTTTCAAGAACAGCGTGAGCTGTATCCATCCCAACAATAACTGTTCTCTTAATATCATCAACCAACTGCTGTATTGCTGCATTGTTGCAGAAGTGTAGATCATCTCCCTCAACAAAAGCATCAGTTCCTGATATTTTGTAGGTCATTAACTTTCTCTGTCCCAATGGAACCCCAATATCTGGGTTGTAGAATGGAATTCCCCCTCTCTTCTCAATTAACTTCTGAGCAAATTCAACAAACTCTCTTTTTCTTGCTGATTGCCTCCAACCTCCAAAGACATAGAACTTAGTGTATTTTTCTTTTGGATCTTCTTCGAATTTTTCTTTTAATGCTTTTAGGAAGAGTTTTTTTTCTTCATCCATTAATCTTCACCCAATCTCTTTTTAAGGTCTTTTTTAAACACTTCTAAACCAAATCCTCCCTTAGTTCTTACCTCATGGATGGTTTGAACAACTTCCAACGCTTCTTTATCTTCTCTCATTCCGATGTTATCCTTTCTGTAAATTGTTGTTATTTTTGCCAAATAATCATGAGGTAATGGTTCTCCGACATCTACTGGTTCATCCAAAGGTCTTCCAACTTGATCTTTAACATATAAAACGTGTCCTGTCTTTTCATCATAGATGTATCTCTGCAAACCATCAAACATTAAACCGTTTTCATCTAACCTTAATGAGTGTCCGTGGACAGTAGCTCCTCTAATTCCACAAGTTGCCGGGTCGAAAAAGGCAGTATCAATTAAAAAGTTTTTAGAGATTTTTTCTAAGTCGAGTTCTCTCATTTCAATAACTTGTCTTCCCGATAATGTTCCAGTATCAATCCCTCTAAATCTCCACATATATGTTCTTGCTCTATCATATGGCTGAGCTGGGGCATTATACATCGAATCAGCGAATTGGATGTATCTGACTCTAACTCCTTCCTTAGCTCCTTGAATTGGTTCAACAATATCTTTAATAATATCCTCTTCAAAATCCATCTCTTCCAGCGGAGGATGAACTGTCTTATAACTCTCTCCAGGGTTTCTATGCCCCAATATTTTAACTATCTCATCGTCAGGAATATCTCTCAGCTTTTTTAACTCAACTTCTGGATTCATATGTTTTCTTCTATTCTCAGCAATTAATGTATTTCCTGGATAAAATTGTGGGTTATATGGCATTTAACCACCCTACTAATAGTTGATTTTTTTAACTCCTTCAGATACGTGTTTTAATGGCTCTCTAAGGTGATCGATGGCACTATAAACTGCTCCAACTAATGCTGATGTTCTTTCAACTGAAAACATTTGGGTTCCTGCATCTAAACACATAGCAGCAGCTGCACAGGGTATGGCAAATCCTTTTGAATGTCGTGTAACAACGTGATTTCCATGGAATGTTCCAGGCCCTCCTCCTCCATAGATTGAGTGGGAGAAAAATGAAAAACCGACGGCTGTTCCCTCTGCTCTACCAAAATCAACGCTTGGTAAACCAGTTTCATATTCTAAGATATCGTTATAATATAGAACTGTTGATGCAACACCTTGGGCTGCTCTTGCTGCTCCTACGTTAACGATAACTGCTGCGACTAAACCAGCAGCTGCATAAGCATTCCATAAAGCCCAATCAACGGGCTCATATATGGTAAATCCAGAAGGCAACGTTTTTACTGGTTTTATTACTCCATCTTCTAATGCTCTCTCAACTGTTGAAGCAACAACAGTTCCAACAGTTCCGTTTTTACCATTCTCTTTTACAAGTTCGAATGTTAGATTGTTGGCGTTTAGTCCTTGGTATGCTAAGCCCAATAGATGTAATCTTTCAAAAGCGCCTAACGCATCTCCTGTTTCAAACATTGCTGTTTGTTCTAATATTGATGCTAACGCAACTGCATTTAGTGTTTTTTTCCTCGTAACTGCTACAATATGGTTTGCCATAATATTTCTCAGTCCATAACCAAGACCTTCCAATAATACCGGAGGTCCAAGTAGGGTGGCAATATTTGCCCCGTGAAAATCAACTGTTTGGGGATACCTCCCCATAACTGCGGTTTTTACAGCTGGGGCATCAAACATGTCAATATTGAAAGTATCTACAATTGCTTGAATTGTAGCTCCTCCTCCAATTAGCGCTGAAACGGTGTAATCGGCAGAAACCCTCAATCTCTTTGAAGGCAGTTGTAGGAGTATTTGCTTTCCTCCGTTGATCAATTTAACAACAGTATCATCTTCATCCTCTATTTGAACGATTTTTTTGATTTTTTCAGCAATAAATTCTGCGTTATCTACGATTGGTAAGTCCAACTCTCTTCCCGGGCAAAAGCATGCCTTTCCTCCAATGGCTCCTGTTCTTAGCGCATTTTCTATTCCTGACAAATTTATGGCAACGCTTCTCTTAATATCGTTAACTATCCTCTCAATCGTTGGGTTTTTTAGGGGGCTTATTGCCTCTAATGGAACGTTTTCCTCTAACACTTTCCCTCTTTCATCATATAGATCTATTTTATCTTCATAATGTAGCATTACCAACACCAACTTTTTTATGAATAAAATACTACAACTACAACAAATAATAGTAATTAGTATATAAAATTTTCTATTTTGTCTTAATTAATATTAAAAATATTAAAATAATAATATCAAGTTTAAAATAAATATAAAAATTCAGAAAAAATATTGATAATTGAAAAAAAACAAACTAAAAATAACCTTGTATGAAATAATCCTCGCAGAGGTGAGTGTTATTTTGTTTATTTTTAATATATTTCTTACATTCAGTTTCTATGTGGGAGGATTCCTATGGCATAACTAATCTAATAAAATTCATCATATATAATACTTTTTATTTGATTTTTATTATGAAAATTAATCATAAGATATGAGTAGTTGAATAATTAAATATGTACAATTATGTGGGATAAGTTGTAATTTTCATTTATAAATTTTATGCCCATGTATTGATACTATTAATTGCCATATTAATTATTATCAATTGTTTAATATATCTATTTTGCACATTTATTTTCTATTTTAAAATGTATAAATATAAAAATATAATGAATCGATCTTTATCGTTATTAAAGATAATGTTTTTATAAAACATCTCATAATACTATTTTTGAAATAAATATTACGAGTGAGAATATGGAGCGTATTTCTTTAACTATTGAAAAAAATCTCTTAAAAGAAGTTGATGAAATAGTAGATCTTGAGAAAATATCAAGATCTGAGCTTATTAGAAGAGCGTTAGAGTATTATATAAAAAAATACGATTGGCTTAGCAGGATTGAGTCCAAAATGGGAGAAATAACAATAATTTGCAATCCAAAATCAGTTAAAAATATAGTTCAATTAGAAAGCGAATATAAACATATAATTATCGTCTCCCTTGAAATTCCTTTTGAAGGAAAAATAATCAAAAAGATTGCAATTAAAGGACAGAGAGACAAAATAATCGAATTTACAAATAAATTAAAAGGCCTTAGTAATGTAGAATTTGCTCAGTTATTAACAATAAGTGTAAAGTGAAACTATGAAAAAGATTGAAAAAATTAGATGGGAGTTGAATTCTTATTTTTTGGAGAGGAGGGAGGAGGTTGATGTTGCTTTGACTTCGATTTTGGCTAATGAGCATGTTGTGTTTTTGGGAAATCCGGGGGTTGCTAAATCTCAGTTGATTAGGGCGGTTGCTTCTCATGTTAATGCTGATTATTTTGAGAAGCTTATAACAAGATTTACTACAGAGGATGAGTTGTTTGGGCCTTTAAGCATTAAGGAGTTGAAGGATAATGATAGGTTTGTTAGAAAAACCTCTGGATATTTGCCAACTGCTGAGATTGCCTTTTTGGATGAGGTTTTTAAGGCAAACAGTTCAATATTAAATGCTTTATTATCAATAATTAACGAGCGACTTTATCACAATGGAGACAGGATTGAAAAAGTTCCATTAATAAGCTTATTTGGAGCATCAAACGAACTCCCAGAAGAAAACGAATTACTCGCCTTCTACGACAGATTCCTATTCAGAAAAACAATAAAAGGAATAAAAAACTACGAAAATTTAAAAAAACTTGTTAAACTGGACGAAAACTACAAACCTAAAACAAAAATTTCAGTAAAAGATGTTCTAAAAATGCAAGAAAAAGCTAAAAAAGTTGAGATAGATGGAATAATCGATTATCTAATTGATATAAAGAAGAAACTATCACAAAATCACATTTACATTTCAGATCGAAGATTTAAAAAGTCAGTTAAAGCAGTTAAATGCTTTGCCTACCTAAATGGTAAAAAAGAGGCAGAAGTTGAGGACTTAGATATTTTAAGACATGTATATTGGGAGGATATTGAAGATATATTGATCGTTTCAAAAGTTGTATTTGATATAACCAATAAATATGCAGATCAGGTATTAGAAAAGGCAGAAATAATAAAAAATTTAAAAAATGAGCTTAAATACATTGATATAAATAAAATTGGAGAATGTAAAAAGGATTATAACAAATTAATTGAAATTTTGTGTAAGATGGCACGTATAAGATTAGAATTAAAAAAGATAAAAAATGAGGCAAAATTAAAGAAAAGGAAAACTGACTTTATAGATGAGATCATAAAAGAAACAGACGAGTTTAATAATTATATTGAAGGGATCTTAAATGAAATGTAATTATAAAAAGAAACTGAGGTTGAATTATGGAGAAGAGGAAAAATTAAAAGTATTGATGGAGATATACAAAATGAATGCTGATGAAATCGTAAATCTAAATATTATTGATGATATTTTTGAGTTATTGACATCAACAAAAGAGAGAGGATTTGAAGATATAATATCTCCACATTATATGTTTGATTCAAAAAATAGAGATATTATTATACTTTGTATAAAAATTATTGAGAAAGTTGGTGTTAAATATCCTGATTTAGTGTTTACATATATTCCTTACTTAATAAAACTTTTAGATAGCGAGTTTGAAGAAATAAAATTTACAAGTGCAGAAGCATTGGCAAATATTCCATCAAAATTGACAATATATGCTTATCCAAAGATTATAAAAAAACTAAATAATGAAATCTATGCTAAAACTCTTGTAAAAATCATAAAAAAGTCAGAAAACAAAGAAGCAATTTTATTGAAGTTATTTGAAAATTTTAATGAAAATGCCTTGTATGTTATAAGAGAGTTATCTGAATACAACAGAATGTTAATATATGAGTTTATTCCACTTATATTAAAAAGATATGGAGTAAAAGAGGCAAAAAACATTTTAAATCTCGTAAAATAGTGGTAGAAATGATAATAAAGTATGATAAATACGATAAGATGGTATGGGAGCGTTGTAAGGATAAAATAACTTTTCATATAAGTGAAAAAGATACCGAGATAATATTCTATCTATTTTTTAAATATGAGGTTGAATTATTGGATGATTCTGAAATAATCAGAAAAATAATTAATGATAGGAAATTTAAACATATTAAAACGATCACGACCTTAGATGAGAATTATTCAATAATTGCCACTGAGTTTTTTTGTGAAAAATTTAAAGAATTAAAAGAGAAAAGTAGAGAGGAAGATTTAAGTGATATATTTGATGAATTAGAGAGTTATATGGAGAACATTTCATATTCTTTGGGTTGTTTTGGTTCAGGTTGTGGTTATAGATCCTACACCGATCCAACAAAAAAATTAGAACTTGCTGAAAAATTATTAAAAAATAAAAAATTAAAGGAATTCATAAAATTACTTGGCACATTTAGAAGGATCTCCTTAAAAAAGGCAAAAAGAAGGATAAAACATTTCTCAGGTGAGAAGTATTCAACAACATGCGGGAACAGTTTAACAAACTTACTATCCTGCGAATATAAAAATTTCACAGATGAAATGTTATTTGTTGATTTATTAAGGAGATATAATGAAAATAAATTATTAAATTACAAAATATTGGATAATATAAAAAATCATGGAGATTTTGTCATATGCTTAGATTTAAGTGGATCTATGAGGGGGAATAAAGAAATCTGGGCAAAGGCCGTTTCTTTATGTTTAATAGAGGCGTCATTAAAGAGAGGGAAGAGATGTGTTGTTATAATATTTGATGACGGTGTTAGGGAAACAAAGATATTTGAAAAAAACATACATTTTAAAGAGGTTTTGGACTTTGCATCAGTGTTTTACGGCGGAGGGACAAATTTTGAAAAACCATTGAGAGAGGCGTTAAAATTTAATGGAGATGTTGTTTTTATAACAGATGGAGAGTGTGAAATACCATTAGATATGTTAAATGAGATAAAAAAAGAAAAAGAAAAAAAAGAAATAAAGATATATTCCTTATGTATAAACACTAAGCCGACGATTACTTTAAAAAACATATCAGATGTTGTTTTAACCATTTATGAATTAAATTCAAAAGTGGCTGAGCAGATCTTTGATATGATCATTTGAAATCTATTATTGATTTAAGGTCATTAAAATATATGGACAGATTATATTTAATATAATAATCACATAATTTAAATATAGCGATTCGCATTTTTTAAAATTTACAATAAGATTATTACAAACTTGCGTAAATTTTTTTCATTGAAAACTCCTACTCCTTATTTTCATATTAAATTCGATTTTAATCATAACAAAGTTTATATATTAATGTTTTAAAAATTTAACCTAAAATTATAATGATTAATCATGACAATTAAGAAGTGATGATCATGGGAAACAGAACAGATTCAGACATAAAAAAGCTATTATTTCCACTAATAAAAATGAAAAACGCCAACATATCAATGACCATAAAAGTTGGAGAAGATGAAGACGAGGACTGGGAGCCGATGGGTCCCACTCCAATGCCGAAAATTCCGACACTAAGACATTGGGATTTTAAACTCTTAGAAAGATACCCTCCATTCTACATGCCGATCTGTGATATGTGCTGTCTCTGCACCTTTGGAAAATGTGATCTAAGTAAAGGAAAAAAGGGGGCTTGTGGTCTAAACATCAAAGCCCAACAGGCAAGAATTGTCTTAATTGCCTGCTGTATAGGGGCATCTTGCCACGCAGGACATAGTAGACACTTAGTTCATCACTTAATCGAGGTCTTAGGAAGGGATTATCCAATAAACTTAGGTAATGAGATAGAAGTTGAAGCACCAATAGCGAGAACAGTTACTGGAATAAGACCCAGAACTCTTGCAGATTTAGAGAGAATCTTAGATTATTGTGAAGAACAGATAACTCATCTGTTATCTGCTGCACACACAGGACAGGAAGGAAGCTATTTGGATTTTGAAAGTAAGGCATTACACGCAGGAATGATCGATGATTTAGCAAGAGAAGCAGGAGATATTGCTCAAATAGTCGCTTACAACATGCCAAAAGGAGATGAAGATGCCCCATTAATTGACTTAGGATTTGGTTGCATTGACAAAAGTAAGCCCGTTATTCTGTGTATAGGCCACAATGTAGTTCCTGGAAGCTATATATTAGAATACTTAGAAGAAAATGGCATAGAAGATGATGTTGAAATATGTGGAATATGTTGCACGGCAATAGATATAACGCGTGTTTCTGAAAAACCGAAAGTTGTTGGGCCATTATCAAGACAACTGATGTTTGTTAGGAGCGGAGTCGCAGATGTGGTTATTGTAGATGAGCAGTGTATAAGAACTGATATTTTAGAAGAGGTTTTAAAAACAGGAGCTGTCTTAATAGCAACAAACGAAAAAATGTGTCTCGGACTTGAAGATGTTTCCCACATGAGCGAAGATGAAATTATTGGCTATTTATTGAGAAAAAGAGCTTGCCTAATTTTAGATGAAGAAAAGGTTGGAAAAGTTGCAGTTGAAATTGCAAAGATAATTGCAAAAGAACGAAAAGATAGAAAAACACTTCCAGATCTAAGTGAAATTGTAGAGTTAGCAAAACAGTGTTCCGAATGCGGATGGTGTAATAGAAACTGTCCAAATACCTTTAAAGTTAAAGAAGCAATGATCTTGGCTAAAAAAGGAAACTTTGATGGATTTATAGATCTTTATAGAAGATGTTATGGTTGTGGACGATGTGAAGAGATCTGCCAAAGAAACCTTCCGATAGTTAGCATGACCACAAAAGTTGGGGAGGCATACTACAAAGATTTAAAATTTAAGATGAGGGCAGGTAGAGGACCAATAAAAGACGTTGAAATTAGAAGCGTTGGGGCTCCAATCGTTTTCGGAGATATTCCGGGAGTTGTTGCTTTGGTTGGGTGTTCAAACCATCCAAACGGAGAAGAAGAAGTCGCAATGATTGCAAAAGAGTTTTTAGAGAGAAAATACATTGTTGTAGCAACCGGCTGTGCAGCAATGGCAATAGGGATGTGGAAAGATAAAGACGGAAAAACGCTGTATGAAAAATATCCAGGAGAGTTTAAAGCAGGAGGACTTGTAAATTGTGGTTCCTGTCTCTCAAACTGCCATATCACAGGGGCTGCAATAAAAATTGCCAACATCTTTGCAAAAGTTCCACTGAGAGGCAACTATGCAGAAGTCGCCGACTACATATTAAACAAAGTTGGAGCTGTGGGAGTTGCCTGGGGTGCGATGAGTCAAAAGGCAGCTGCTATTGCAACAGGAGTTAACAGATGGGGAATTCCGGTAATTTTAGGACCTCACGGTGCAAAGTATAGACGATTGTATATAGGCAATGGAGAAAAGTTTACAGTTAAAGATAAGAGAACCGAAAGCTTGATGGAAATAGAGCCAGTTCCAGAACATCTAATAATCACTGCCGAAAATATGAAGGAATGTATTTGTATGATTCCAAAACTGTGTATGAGGCCAAATGATACTCCAAAAGGAAGAGCAAACAAGATCTATCACTATGTAGATGTATATGAAAAATACTTTGGAAGAATGCCTCCTGACTTAGAAAAATTTGTCAGAACTGAAAAAGACATTCCATTCATGATAAAAGACAAAGTAATGTCCTATTTAGAAGAAAAGGGTTGGAAACCATTTGATAAATACCCTCAAGATCCAACTGTGCTCTATTAACAACACTTTTTTAAATTAAAGGTGGTATTATGGACGAAAGATTCACTGCTTATATTCCAACCGCAGGGAGTAATATTGCTCATGCAGAGATAACCTCCCCCTCCCTTGTTAAAATGATGGTAAAAAGAGCAAAAAATCCAATACTGATAATAGGAGAAAACTTGGAAGAAGACGAAAAAGAGGCAATAATAAAATTTGGGGAAAAATTCAATATTAAAATGATAAAAACACCAGAAGATGTTAATTTAGTTGTGTTAACAAAATTATTACAAAGAAATGAACATGATCTTGCCCTATTTACTGGAATAACCTACTACTATTTAGCACAAACAATAACTCACTTAAAACAGTTTTCAAATGTAATAACAATCTCTATTGATAAATATTATCAACCAAACGCACTTTATTCATTTCCAAATCTAAGCAAGGATGAGTATATGGATTACTTAAATAAGATGTTAGAGGGATAACCAATGAATCCAAAAATAGTGGTTTTAAATCCAGAAAAGTGTAGTAAATGCTACGATTGTATAAACATCTGCAAAAAGATTCATGGAGAAAGTAGAATTAGAAAAGTAGATGGCATTCCGATATTTTGTATGCAATGCGAAAACGCCCCATGTAAAGAAATCTGCCCCGTAGATGCAATTTATCTAAAAGATGGGATTCCAATAGTAAGTAAAGAAAAATGTATTGCCTGTGGAATGTGTGCTTTGGCATGTCCAATTGGTGCAATCTTTATAAAAAATAAAACAGCCCACAAATGCACTCTTTGTTTAGACGCTGATAGAATAACACCTGCATGTATTGAGGTCTGCAAAGATAGGGCATTATTGCTCGTATCAGAAGAAACCCTCGATATGATGAAAGAAGAAAAACGAAAGAAAATTTTAAAAATATTGAGAGAAGAAGCAAAAGAAACACCAATAATAAAGTAAAAATGGGAATTATAATAAAAAAAGATTCATAAAAACGAAAATAAAAATAAGAAGGTGAAATAAAATGTTTGAAGAGATTCCTGTTTCTGTTGGGCCGATGAATGAGGGTGAGAGGATTAGGGGGCCTGATATGTATGTTGAGTTAGCGGGTCCGAAGAGTTATGGGTTTGAGTTGGTTAGGGTTGTTGATAATGCTGATGATGAGGTTAAGATTATTGGGAAGGATATTGATGAGATGGAGGAGGGTAGTAGAAATCCGTTTGCAGTTATTGTGAGAGTTAGTGGAGAGAACTTGGAAGAGGACTTAGAGGGTGTTTTAGAAAGGAGAGTTCATGAATTCTTCAACTACATCGAAGGAGTAATGCACCTAAACCAAAGAGACCAGGTCTGGATCAGAATAAGCAAAGACGCATACCAAAAAGGACTACGACTAAAACACATAGGAGAAGTAATAAAACAACTATTCAAAGCAGAGTTTCCATTTATAGAGAAGTGTGATATTTTATTGATAACAGATCCAGATAAAGTTAAAGAAGAACTGGAAAAAGCGAGAGAAATATATAATAAAAGAGACGAAAGGACGAAATCTTTACATGAAGAGGATGTTGATGTTTTCTATGGATGTATCATGTGTCAGAGTTTCGCTCCAACCCACGTATGCGTTATAACCCCAGATAGGCCCGCTTTATGTGGTGGGATTAACTATTTAGATGCGAGGGCTGCTGCTAAAATAGATCCTAATGGGCCAATATTTGAGATTAAGAAGGGAGAGTGTTTGGATGAAAAATTGGGGGTATATAGTGGAGTTAATGAGGTTGTTAGAGAAAAATCACAGGGAAGTGTTGAAGAAGTAACACTTCACAGTGCATTGGAAAAGCCATGCACGTCTTGTGGTTGTTTCGAGGCAATTGTCTTTTACATTCCAGAAGTTGATGGATTTGGAATAGCACACAGGGGTTTTAAAGGAGAAACACCAATGGGAATTCCATTTTCTACATTGGCAGGGCAGTGTAGTGGTGGTAAGCAGGTTCCTGGGTTTGTTGGTATTTCTATTTCTTATATGAAGTCGCCTAAGTTTTTGCAGGGTGATGGTGGTTGGGAGAGGATTGTTTGGTTGCCAAAGGAGTTGAAGGAGAGGGTTAAGGATGCGATTCCTGAGGGGTTGTTTGATAAGATTGCAACTGAGGAGGAGGTTAAAACCACCGATGAATTAATAAAATTCCTAAAAGAAAAAGGACATCCTTGTGCTGAAAGAATAGGTGCTGAAACTGAGGAGGTTGTTGAAGAGATAGAGGAGGAAGTTGAGGAAGAAAAAGAGGATGTTGGAGATATTGCAGTTCCAACTATGACTCTTCCGGGAACCTTTGCTGGTTTACCTCCAGGGATAAAAATAGTACTCTATAATGCAGTTATTAAGGCGGAGAAAATTGTAATAACGAAAGAAGAACCAAAAAAGAAAAAGTAAACAATGAGAAAAAATAAGATCAAATAAAATCAATAAAATAATCAAAATAATTTTTTAATTTTTTATAGGAGATTTTAATATATTAAATTTAACATTTTGCCATTTTCTTTTTGAGATAAGGCATTAATCCTCCTGCTTCTAATATTTCCATCATGAAACTTGGTAATTTTTGCCCTTTAAAAACCTCTCCTGTTGTTAGGTTTTTTATCTCTCCTGTTTCTAAGTTAACTTCTAATTCATCCCCTTCGTTAACTTTTTTAGTAATATCTTTACACTCTATTAATGGCAAACCGACATTTATAGAGTTTCTGTAAAAGATTCTTGCAAAACTCTCAGCGATTACACAACTGATTCCTGCTCCTTTTAAACCTAACGGAGCATGTTCTCTACTTGAACCACAACCGAAGTTTTTTCCTCCAACGATTATATCTCCTCTTTTAACTTTTTTTGGAAACTCGGGATCTGCTCCTGTCATAACAAACTGTGCCAGTTCTTCAGGTTTTGTGTAAACAAGGTATCTTGCGGGTAGTATGGCATCAGTATCTACGTTATCTCCAAATTTCCAGACCCTTCCTCTTATCATTTTTTCTTCCTCCGTCTACTTTTATTTTTAAGTTTGTTTTTCACTGTTTCTATTATATATATTTTATTTTATTATTTTATAACATTTATTGTATAGTATAATCAAATTTTTGGAATGCTTCTAATTTAGATTTTCATCTTTTTTCTATTTTTAAGCCCCACTAATTCACTAAATACTTATTGATAGTGTTAAGAATTTATTTTATCACTGGCTAAAAAAATAATTAAAAACATTAAAGAGGTGGTTTTGCATGTATAATATTGTATTGGCCAATTCAGCTCTTGAATTAATCCCTAATGAGATAAAAAATAAAATAAGGAGGGCTAAAATTTATAAGTATGATATTTTGGACTCTAATTATCACTACAAGGCAATGAAAAATTTAAAGGATAGAGAGATGAGGGGAAGGCCAGATATTGTCCATATTTCCCTCCTTAATATTTTAGATAGTCCAATAAATCATGAAAAAAAGCTAAATATCTATGTCCATACGTATGATGATAAGGTTTTAACGATAGATCCAAATACGCGATTGCCGAGGAATTATTTTAGATTTTTAGGGGTTATAGAGAAGGTTTTAAAAGGTGAAAGAAATCCGTTGATAAAAATGGAAGAAAAAACTTTGGAGGATCTGTTAAATGATATAAATGCTAAAAATATTGCTTTAATGTCTAAAACTGGGCAGTTAGTTAAACCTTCTCATTTAAAAAATTTTGATACGTTTCTTATTGGTGGTTTTCCATACGGAAGTTTGGTTGTTAATGAGGATAAGATAACTGGAGAGTTAAAAGATATATCTATATATGATAAAGGATTAATGGCTTGGACAGTTTGTGGAATTGTTTGTTATGCGTTGAGTTTTTAAGATCATTTTATCTGCTTTTTTATTTTCATCTTTTAATTATTTTTATTTTTTATTTTTTAAAGAAGTTTTAAATCTATATTTTAAAACTACTGGTGGAATTTCGATGTTAGGGCACTTTTCATTATATGGAATTGTTTTTGCAATAATTACCTTACATATATCTTCTTTTAACGCTTTTTTAAATTCTTTTTCAAAGTCGTCTAAACTTTCTACCGTTATTGAGTCCAATCCACAACCTTTCGCTATTTTTTCTAAGTTAGTATTTTTTTCTGTATGGGTTTTTTGATTTCCAGTTGATCCATAAGCGGAGTTATCGATTATAACCAAAATATAATTTTTTGGAGATGTGTTTCCTATTGTTGAGAGAGATCCAAGGTTCATTAAAACCGATCCATCCCCATCTATTACCACAACTTTATCCTCGCAGTTTAATGAAATGCCTAATCCAATAGACGAGGCCAATCCCATAGAACCCAACATATAAAAATTTCTATCCCTATCTTTTAAAAAATAAAGTTCCTTTGAAGGAAAACCAATATTGCTAACAATTATTTCATTATCTCCAACATTATCAACGATCTTTTTTATTATATCTATTCTTTTAGGAAGCATAATAGTTCCTCCTTAGGTTTTATACTAACTCTTTTGATGGTTATTTTATATAGTTATTTTTGATATTATTTCTATTTTTGTATGTTCTTTATTTTTGATTGTCCATATTTACATTTTAATTTTTTAATTTTTTTATTTTGCTGAATCTTTCTTTTCCACCAATATTTTTAATAATTCTTAAAAATTCTTCCTCTTTATCTTTTAATTCTTTTTTATTGTATCCATAGATTCTGAAAGTTATGCTCTTGTATCCCTTTTCTATATTTTTCCCTTCGTATATGTCCACAATATCAATATCAAATAGATCTTTTAACAATTTTAAGATTATATTTTCATCAACATCTCTTTTGAAGAGAATAGATATATCAATATGCTTTCTTTTAAGGTGTTTCCTTTTTAATTTTTCAAGTTCCTCACCTGAAAACACATCAACTCTGAGTATATTGAATTTTTGTTCATTTCCATTTTTTTCGAGGGTTAAATAATCATCATCTATGCTTTTTAATATCCCAAAGTGTATTTTGTTGGAGTTGATGTTTTTTACTGCTATCTCCTTTCCAATTAACTTATTTAGATTTTCGATTTCGGATGTTAATGCAAAGACCGCCTTATCGGAATAGTAAGCTCCTCTTTTTGCTTCGCTTCCGAAATGTTTCGAGGCCTCTTTCATAATCTTAACAAATGCCTCTCTATCTTTGTTTTTTACAATCTCACTGATTTTTTGGCACTGATCTATAAATGTTTCGTGTATCTCCGATATTTTTGGATTAAACATTTGAATATCTGCATAAAGATAGGGATTCTGGCCTATTATCCTTCCGATTATTGAGATCATCAACTCGTATATTGGAGAGGCAAATTTTCTCGACTCTTTTATATCTACATTTAATTCTTTTAACGTAGCGCCCAATGAAATAAAAGCATAATGTGTTAATCCTTGCACTATTCCCATAATTCTATCATGTTTATCTGGGGGAATGATTATTACTTTCGCTCCTTCTTCTTTTAAAAAATTATATACCTTTTTAAACCATTCGCTTTTTTTGTGTTCTTCACTTGGTGTTAGTATAACAACCTGCCTCAGTAGAGATGGTGTGGATGGGCCGAACATGGGATGAGTTGGGATCACTACGACTCCTTTCTTAGCATATTTTTCCATAGTTTTGGCGGGAATTTCTTTTATTGAAGTTATATCCATTAATAGAGATCCCTCCTTTACATGGGGGGCTACTTCTTTTATAACCCTCTCAGTTACGTTGATTGGCACTGCGATTATTACCACATCTCCTTCTTGTGCTGCTTTTATGTTGTTATTTGTGAATTTAACTCCAAGTTCTTTCTCTACATTTTTTCCTTTTTCTATATCCCTACCGCTAACTATTACGTCAAATCCCTTATTTTTTAAGTATCTTGCGAACCATTTTCCCAAACCATCCGTTCCTCCAATTATTGAGATTTTTGGCTTCATTATTTCAACCTCTCATTTAACTTTATTTAGCATTAATGTTTAAATTTGAGTTATTTAAAAGTTTTAAAATAGTTTAAATTTAGATGATTATCCTATTATTTGGATAATAAAATATGGCGGGGCTAAAATTAAAAATTAACGTATAAGATGAGAAATCCCTACACTTTTAAATCCATCATTTACAATTTTAAATAAAATAGATGGCTTTTACACTTACAATCAGAACATCCAAAGTTTTCAACATAATCAAGCTTTTTTGATAGTTCTTTTGCTACTTCACACTCTATTTTTTCTTTACTAATGAATATCTCCTCAATTCTTCCATATTTTAGTAGATAATCAATATGCCAATGCATTTTCTTGTCTTCTCTTAAATGCCTTTCTATTCTATTTTTTAGGTTAATTGAATTACCAAAGGCAGATCCAACATAAAAGTAATAACCTTTTTTAAAAAATTTCTCTGTTTTCCCAAATCTTATATTTTTACCTTCTTTTAATCTAATCTTTAAGATATATGTCCCTTTCTCATTAGGAATTTTGGTCTTAGAAACCTTTTCGAAATTAAATTTTTTTAGAGTTCTATTAAAATGCTTAATTTTTGCATAATATGGACATTTATCTCTTATTTCATAAAAACACTTTTCACATTTTGGTTTTGGAGAACAGATCTCCTTTCCAAAAACAACTAACAAGTTATTTATAACTTTCCAGTATTTTTTAGGTAGTTTTTTTCTCAATTCAAATTCTGTTTCTTCGGGAGTTTCCGTCTCAACGATCTCCCATCTATTGCATATTCTATGAACGTGAGTATCTACGCATATTCCATCTTTATCAAACGCCAAAGTCAGAACTAAATTTGCAGTTTTTCTCCCAACTCCAGGAAGTTTTAATAAATCCTCCAAAGAATTTGGAACCTTTCCACCATACTCCTCTTTTAAGATTTTTGCCATCTTTTTTAAATTTTTTGCCTTGTTTTTATAAAATCCTGCAGGATAAATTAAATTTGCCAATTTTTCCTCATCTATCTTGAGGAGATCATCCACGTTTTTAACTTCCTTGAATAGTTTTTTTGAAACCTCTTCAGTAATTTCATCCTTAGTCCTTGCACTTATTACCGTAGAAACAAGAACTTTAAACGGATCTCTCTCCTTAGCAATTTCCGTAACTACTGCATTTTTATTTATTTTTTCCATAAGAAGATCTATTAATTCGAGAGACATTTTGGATCAACCTTGAGAATTTTTTATTTTTATTTAAGGTTGTGTAGTATTTTTTATGTATTTTTTATATAGTTCCAATATTTTCATCCTCCTGTTCTCGTTATACTTGTTATTACTGCTAAACATAGAATTGTTGATCAATCTTTCAAAGATTCTTCTATCTTTTGAAGGTAATTTTAATAAACTCAGCTCTTTTACAGCTTTTGCACATTCGATTTCTGAATAAAGTTTCCATTCTTGAAGAATTTCGATATATTTTTTGAATTTTTGTTCATCAATGGCATCTTTGGTGTACAATCTATCTTGATTAATAAATGGGAATGTATTTATAAAATCAAACTTTTCTTTAAAATCAGGTTTTGCTATTGAATTAATAATATCCAATATTTTTTCCATCGTCTTTTTTTCTCCAGACAAAAAACTCCACAACTCTTCTGCAATTAAAACCTCTCTTTTATCAAAATACTTGGAAAATTCTATCAAACTATTCATAAATCTATCTTTATCATATCCACAGGGATTTTCTGGATTTTCAGTAGGATCATATGGAAAGCCAATAAAATAATAAACTTTTTTGTCTGGTTTTGTTTCCATCATATAAGCTTTTCCATAAAGAATTTTCTGTTTTTCTCCCCTCATTTCTCCGGCATTTGGTCTAACACTTTTTAACTCAATCATGACAACTTTATCCCTATCTTCAAAATAAACATCTGCTGTAAAGTTCAGTCCATTTACATATTCAGAATTTTTTAAAGTTGCTTCTCTTAACTCTTTATCTTCCTCTTCCACATTTGGTAATCTTTCTCCACTTTTTAAATCATTTATAATCTCAGATATTTTATCTCTAACACTTTTTTTAATTTTATAGTTTTTAAACGTCTTTTTTTCACCGTTAGATAAAATATGAGCAATATTTTCAAAGTAGCTCTGCCCCAACGTTGTGCTTAATCCATGAAACCACTGTGATAAAGTTAAAAACTTTAATGCTTCATTATCATCGTTTATCCCAATCTTCCCATAAAAAGCCCTTAAAAAAGCCATATGGAATGGCATATTTCTTATTTTTATATCTCCATCTGATATTGTATCAAATCTTGATTTTAATACCCTTATTGTCTCAATGCTAATTTTTTCTATGACATCTTTACTTAGTGGCATAACTATTCCTCCATTTTTAATTCAAAGATGCTTTCATAGTATGGGTTTCTATCTCTCTCTGTTCTATTTAGAACAGGTCTTTTAAACTCTCTAACTAAAATAAGCCCACTTTTCTCAAAAATCTCGTTATATAGTTTCTTTTTATCATTAACTACAATGAAAATCTTCGCATCATTTTTCAAAAATTTTTTCATATTGATTAACACATCTGACATGCCTTCAATATACTCTTTTTGTGCTTTCTTTGAACTACCTTTAAATTTAGCCCCAATTTCCAACTCATCCAGTCGTGGAATATCAAAAAGCTCATAAGCATAGGCATGTTGTTCATGATAGTCAATCTGCCCTAAATAAGGAGGAGATGTAAAAATACCATCAATTTTTTTGTTTTTATAAAGTTCATAAAAGTTTGGATGTTTTTTTAGTTCTTCTTCAATATCAACAGTCCTTGAGTCCCCGTTAATGATTAAATAATGTGCATCTTTCCTAATCTTTGAAAAGTCCACTATTCTGCTAATTACATCATTTGTATAGTCCTCTAAGTGTCTTAAAATTGTTTGAACTGGTCTGCAAATTTTTTTATGCTTATAGCAATAGTATGGGTCAAAAACTGGCTCTTTTAGTGTGGCTAAATCAAAATGAGTAGTTCCTCTAACAGACCTTGCCGTTCTACTCAAAATGATCATTGCCACTTTTTTTATTACTTCATCTTTACAATCGTTGATTAAATTTAAATAAAAGTTTAATTCTGCCCTAATTCTTGGAGAATACCACTTATATAAAAATGGCTTATCTTTAAAAATATCATCAAATTTATCATCATTTTTGCAATATTTTTCCTTAAGTTTTTTATATTCTAAATAAAACATTTCCATGATTTTTTCAGAGTAGCTATCTTCATCAATCTCTTTTTTTGATAATTTTCTTTTATATTCTAAGGTAAAGTATTTTTTGTTGTATTTTTTAATTAATTTATCCATTTCTTTAATAAATTCCTCATCTCCTAAATTTTTTGAAAATTCCCTTGTTTTATTTAGCATATCTAATAAAATTTTCTTTAATTTTTGAATATCGTATTTCTGCAATTTAACTTCAGCAATTAAACAGTTAAATGGTGATATATCAATGCCAATAGAATTAATGCCCATCTCCATACATTGCACCAATGTTGTTCCGGAACCCATAAACGGGTCTATTACAATATCTCCAACGTTAAAATGTCTCTTTAAAAAATATTCTGTCAATTGTGGAATAAATTTTCCTTTGTATGGGTGAATTCCATGGACATGTTTAGTTCTTTCCTTCTCAGATAACAAATCAAATGCTAAATCCCAATTCAATTTAAATCCCAATTTTTCTTCCCATTCTTTTCTTTTTTCAAAAAATAATTTTTTATAATAGTTTTCAACCTCGTCAATATCCACATAAACTCTATTTTTGATTTTATACTTAGTGACTCTTCCATACTGCACCAAATATGAAATATTATGCTCTTTAATTTCCCTACTAAACTTTTTTGTTAATATTCTCGATGCCTCTTTTATCGTATAAAGTTTTTTTGCTGACTGCATATTTAACCATACATCCAAATTCATAATTCTTCCCCTATATCTTCATCTTCATCAAAATAAAGCCGATAAGTGTCTATATCATAACCCATCTTATTTATAAACATCCTAATCACTCTTCCCGGGTCTCTTGATTTTGTAATTGCCCTACCAACAATCAATATTTGATATTCTTTTAAAAGCTCCTCAACATTCTCCACTCCAACTCCTCCAGCAATTGCTAATAAGCAGTTTCCTTTAAACTTCCACTCCTTTTTAACTCCAAATGTTTCTTCATCAATCCCTCTATGCAAGATAACAACATCTGGCTTTAATTTTAATGAATCATATAATTTTTGTGGCTCAGAGACATTCATCATATCCAAATAACTTATTAAACCACATTTTTGACATTCGTGGATTGCCTTAATTATTGTTGATTTTGGAGCTACCCCACTTATTGCCACTGCATTAGCTGTTGCTTCAAAAGCTAATCTAACCTCAACCCTTCCAGTATCTAATGTTTTTAAATCAGCAACTATAAACCCATCGAAATACTCTCTCATTATTTCAATAACCTCTAAACCAAACTTTTTAATTAACGGAGTTCCTGCCTCTAAGATGATGTGATCACTTTTAGGGATTGTTTGTAATAAAAACTCTAAGTTTTCCATTGTTGGAACATCTAACGCAATTTGTAGATATGGAGGATATTCTAATCTAACATCCCTAAATCCAACTAATGGATGCAAAGCTCTGTATTTTTCTTTCTTCACCTTCTCTTTTGAAGGATATTCATTTAAAGCTCTGTTTATAGCTAACTTTGCTGAGGCGTAGAAGTATTGGAAGAGTTTTCTCTTATTTAGATTGGTTATTGGAACTTCTGGAACATTAACAGAGATAACAACCTTTAAGTTCTCATCTAAATCCAAATCAGCAACTGCTTTGGCAACAGCATACTGAATAACTCCCTGAAATAGCTCATCTTGTATATCGCTCTCTATATTATGCCTTGGAACTACCAAAGTTAATGGTTTAACTATTAAATTAGGCCTTAAATTGGCAAATACACAGTTGCCTCTTGTTAAGGCATTTGTGAAAATTTCATTGATCTCTTTATCATTTCCTAATGCAACATTAATTATTGCTTTAATCTCATTTCCCAAAACTGCTTCTCCGAATTTTATCATAACCATCCCTATATAATTTTTAATAATTATAACAACCTTTTTATGGCATTCCAAACTAAATAAGATTGTGGTTTTAAAATCCTTCTAATAGGATCTAAAAATAAGATATTTCTCTCAACTAAATTATTTTTACCACCTATTTCAAAAAACTACACGCTTTCCGCTCGCATCCCTCTTATACTTCCCGAACAACCTTTTTAGAAAAGGTTGATCAAAACTAAACATCTATTAGTTGTTAATAATAAACCTTCTTACCACTCGCATCCCTCTTATACTTCCCGAACTCTTTAATAAATTTCAACTTATCTCCCCAAAATACAGGGCCGTCTTTACAAACGCAGAGACCTTCATCATCTACACAACACTGTCCGCAAATCCCTATACCACACTTCATATACCTCTCCATTGAAACCTGAACTGGGATGTTATGTTCATTAGATATATCAACAACCTTTTTCATCATTATCTCTGGCCCACAAGTTATAATTAAATCAAATCTCTCCTCTTTTAAAATTTCTTTCATTTTTTCAGTTGTAAAGCCCTTAAATCCAAAACTGCCATCATCTGTGCAAATCTCTAATCTACTAACTTTTTCAAATCTATCTAAAAATAACAGTTCATCTTTACTTCTTGCTCCCAATATGGTAGTTATTTCAATTCCCTGTTTCGAAAAGTCCTCAACTGCTGTTATTATGGGAACTGCTCCAATCCCTCCCGCAACTGCTAAAATTTTGTCTCCAATGGGCTCAAAATATGTCCCATAAGGGCCCCTAACTCCTATTATATCTCCTTCTTTTAGTTCATGCATTTTTTTGGTAAAATAACCAACTTTTGCAACACTAAAACTATTTTTAGAAGAAAATCCAAATGGTTTCTCATCAACTCCTGGAAGCCAAAGCATTGCAAACTGTCCCGGCTTAAAATCGAAATCTCTATCTATTATAAATGTTTTTACTGTTGGGCTCTCTTTTATTATTTCTTTTATTTTGCAAATCACTGGTTTTTCCACGATACCACCACATAGTTGTTTTTGATTTTGTTTTTAATAATTTTTATTGCTTTTTACTTATTTTTTCCTTTTCTTATTTTTTATGCCAAGAAACGCTCGTTTTATGATTATTGTTGCATAACTTCCTTTTTTTAATTCAAAAGTTAGGGTTATTTTATATTTTCCTTTGACCAGATCATCTTCCACAATATCTCCAATTTTTAAGTTTTTTGGAATTGAGATAACATCTCTTTCTCCACGGACAAAGTTTCCAAGTATTTTTAAGTCCTCTTTTTGGAGATCTTCAATTTTTATATTTTCTTTTTTTAGCACTCTCTCTATGATCTTTTGTTCTTTTTCAGAGTAATGAGCTTCAGGAGAAATCATTGGAAATTTCAAATTTTTTAAATAATTTAGAGAGTTTTCATCAAGTTTTTTATAGAAGAGGAGTGATCCACATTCATACTCGTAGTAAACCCGATCTTCTTTTGGAATATACTCTTTTAGAAGTTCTTTTATACATTCGTTCCATAAATAGCTTTGGTATGCAGAAAGGAATAGTTTTTTTAACCTATCGTCTACATAATTAAATGCTTTTTTGTAATCTCCACTCTTTTTAAGTTCTTTGACAATATTTACATACATTTTTGCTTTTATATTATTTTCTTTTATATATTTCCAAATTTTCTCCCAGTCCCCCCAGTTTTTAGAGATAAATCTTTTGAGATCTTTTATCCTCTTTTTTTCTGATTTTTTGTATCTGGTCAACAATATTTTTACTGCTTCTTCTATATTTCCCATTATTATCTCTTTTGCTATAAATTTTCCATCAAAAACGCTACCAAACCTCTGACTATCGAAGTAGTTAGGAGCTCCCATATCTAAATATTTTAGATTCTCTTCTAATTTTGGAATATCTTCTTTTTTTATTCCTCTAATAGTTATAGTAAATTTATTACCCTCTAAATCCCCTAATAACAAAAATCTCGAGATTCCTATGGGTTTTAATTTTAGGTTTGGCTCTTCTAAATATAATTTCTTATAATATTTCGGTATAGAAATGTATTGCTTAGTTATTGCATGTCTATCCTTTAAACCGCAGTATCCTATATCTTTAAGAGGGATTTTGAATTTTTTTGAGATATAAGACAGAGCTTTTAAACTTTCTATATTTTTTTTAGTTAAAATATATAAATAACACTTGTCCCCTGCTATTTTTTCGGGGTTTATGATTTCTTCAACAATAAAGTCCTCTGGTTTCATCCTAAGTTTCACAATTTCACCGATTTTTATTTATGGACATAATTTTGGTTGTAATTGGTTTTAAAAATACTAAAATATCTAAAATAAAATATTAAGTATTTAATAAAGGTGTTGGTAAAAATAATATAAAAAATAACTCAAAATAAAAAGATAAATTAAGTTAGACAGAAGGTTAAGTAGTTAATAATCTTCAAAAATAAAGTAATTTAAAAATGAAAAATATAATGGGCTCGGCGGGATTCGAACCCGCGACCTCCGCCTTGTGAGGGCGGTGTCATAGCCACTAGACCACGAGCCCAATGCCGATTATTAGATAATAAAATCCTCATATAAAATTTTTACGATAGTCATTTTTTCCATATTTAAATTTAGATCATTAAAATAGCAATAACATATAAAAAGTTATGAAAAGATATAAGTAGAATAAACATTAAATCCTTATTCTGGCATAATTATGCTTGCACATCTTTAAGCTCAACTTTCACTCCGCCAATTTTTGAAGCGACAAAGTTATATATTATTCCAAACA
This sequence comes from Methanocaldococcus vulcanius M7, assembly GCF_000024625.1. Taxonomy (NCBI): domain Archaea; kingdom Methanobacteriati; phylum Methanobacteriota; class Methanococci; order Methanococcales; family Methanocaldococcaceae; genus Methanocaldococcus; species Methanocaldococcus vulcanius. Next base: position 1,155,262 of record NC_013407.1, on the reverse strand, counting down.
ATCCTCCAAAGACAAAACCTACTGCAAACGATATTATAACTGCAATTACCCATATAAAAATACCCATAACTAAACCATAACCAACCATATATGCGAACAATCCAGCCATTTCACTATGCACTGCGGCTAAGCTTATCATCGACGCAACAGCTGGAATTATTAACATGATCAACCCAAATATTGCTACAATTATAGAATGGATCATTCCAGAAACTAACGCAAGAGATATGGTATTTATTCTCTTTATTTCTTTCATCACGGTATCACCTCTTTTTTGTTTGTGAAGCCGTAAAAATATACAACAACTACTATATATATTTTTCTATTATTTAACAATTCAAATTATTTGATACTTTATAGAATTTATGATATATGGGACGTGAATGTAGGTGAAATAAAAATAAGAGATTATTAATAAATGTTTAGCATTTTTAATCTAAAAAAACTTAAAAAACTTAAAATGATAAACCTATAATATTTAATATTTAACACCCCACATATCATCAATTTAATTTTAATTAAATCAATCTAAAAAATAACTATGGTGAAGATATGCTGAACTTAGAAAGATTAGAGAAATTATTAGAGTTAGGAGATTATGCAGATATTAGAATAAATGTTGGAGAAACAACAACTCTTACATTAAAAGATGGAAATATAGAAGAAATCTCCTCTGGGTTTGGTAATGGAGTTGCAGTTAGGGTCTTGTATAAAAATGGATGGGGATTTGCTACATCAAATATTGTAAGTGAAAAAGAAGTAGAATCGCTATTAGAAAGAGCATATAAGATGGCAAAATTATCCAATAGATATTCAGAAAAAGACGTTAAGTTGAAGGATTATAAAACAGTTATAGACGAATACAAAATGATAGGAAAAATAAATCCTATAAATGTGGATATTGAAGAAAAAAAAGAAATTATTATGGAAACATACAAAATAATGATAGATGAAAAAATAAAAAGTATTTCTGTAAGTTATTCTGACGGATTTTCAAGAAAACTCTACCTAAATAGTGAGGGATCGAGAATTGAAGGAGAGATAACAAGATGTATAATGTATATGAACTGTGTATCCCGAGAAAATGGAAATTTACAGTATGGATCTGAAAGGGCTGGAGGTTTTGGATTTGAAGAAATAAAAAATAACTACAAAACATTAGCTTCAGAAGCTAAAAATCGAGCAATACGATTATTAAATGCAAAACCATGTCCAAAAGGAAAATTTAAAGTTATATTAGACCCAGAACTTGCAGGCGTCTTTATCCATGAGGCAGTAGGGCATGCATCTGAAGCGGATCTTGTATTACAGAACGATAGCGTATTTAAAGACAAGTTGGGAGAAAAAGTGGGCAGCGAATATGTAAGTGTAGTAGATGATTCCACGATAAAAGGAGCTTTTGGATCTTATGTCTATGATGACGAAGGAGTTAAAGGACAAAAAACTACAATAATTGAAGATGGGATCTTAAAAACGTTTCTTCATTCAAGAGAGACAGCTGGGAGAATGGATGCTGAACTAACAGGTAATGGAAGAGCGGAAGGGCTGAACAAACCAATAGTAAGAATGAGCAACACCTATATAAAACCTGGAGATTGGACATTTGAGGAGTTGTTGGAAGATACTAAAAACGGAATATTTTTAAAAGGTTCGAGGGGAGGGCAGGTTGATACTGGAAAAGGCCTGTTTCAGTTTAGTGCGGTTGAGGCATACCTAATAGAAGGAGGAAAATTAACCACTATCTTAAAAGATGCTGGGCTGAGTGGAGAGATATTAGATATTTTATTCAAGGTAGATGCAATAACTAAGGATTTCAAACTTAGTGTGGGATACTGCGGAAAAGATGGGCAAAGTGTTCCTGTTGGTGATGGTGGAGGGTTTGTTAGAACGATAGCTACGGTTTCATAGCTTAACTTTTAAATCTAACTTAAATCTATTTAGTTTTATTATTTTGATATTATTTTAATAACTCCAATATATATCTTATATATATCTTATCGTATTAGAATCAAAGAGAATTAAAAAAGAACATTAAAAATATTAAAAAGATGGGCGTTTAGTTATGAAACTTAGATTTATCGAGTGTTATATTCCAAAGCATTTATTTGTAGGGATCGATGAAATAAAAAAATGGGATGGAGTCGTATGGGCAGATGTAAAAACAAATAATTCTATCTCAACAATACAAATCTTGACAACATTAAAAGATAGTGAAAAGATCGTTGATAAGCTAAAAGAGGAGTTTGGAGGAGCAAATTACAGAATTGTAGTGTTTGAACCAACAATGACGTATCCTCCAATTGAAGAAAAAGAAGATAAAGAGCCAGAGAGATTAATCAGGGAAGAGTTATACAACGTGGTAGCAGATATTGCAAAACTCAATAAAGATAATATAATGATGCTTCTTCTTTCAACGATCGTTGCGATAGCAGGGATATACAGGAATGATATTGTTTTACTGATCGCTTCTATGATTATTGCCCCACTATTAAGTCCACATATTGCATTGGCATTATCGATTACTGTGGCAGATTACAAACTGGCATTAAAAAGTATAAAGACGATTGTTGTGGAGTTGCTGATTGTGATTGTTATTTCAGCCATAGCGGGACATTATCTTCCTATAAATTTAGAAAATCCTCAGATACATTCAAGAATAACATTAGATCTATGGAATGTGGTAATCGCACTTTCGGCAGGGATAGCAGGGAGTTTATCGACAATAACTAACATATCCTCTTCAGTTGTTGGAGTTATGATTGCGATTGCCCTCTTACCTCCTCTTGTAGTATTTGGACTACTAATTGGGGCGGGGTATGTAGGATATAGTTTTTCAGCATTTATATTATTTTTAATAAATATGATTGCAATAAACCTATCTGCTGTTGCAATATTTTCCTCATATGGTGTTTCACCATACAGATGGTGGGAAAAGGAAAAAGCAAAAAAATATACAATATATGCAATAATACTTTGGCTCTCTTTGCTTGTATTTGTTTTTGTTTTAATATTCACTCGATAATTTTTAACAAAAACTATAAAAAACATACATCAGATATAGAATTGACGTTTAAGATGATAATGAAAAATAAATATCAAAATTACAATAAATTAAATTCAAAATAAAAATTATAAAGAACAATAAAACAATAGAAAAACAATAGAAATGCAAAATCTAAATAGAATATGAAATCCTAAACGGTGAGATTATGGAAACTGCAAAGAAAGGAACTGATTTACTAAAAAAAGGATTTGCAAAGATGGTTAAACATGGAGTTGTAATGGACGTTACCAATGTAGAGCAGGCACAGATTGCTGAGGAAGCAGGAGCTGTTGCAGTTATGGCTTTGGAGAGAGTTCCTGCGGATATAAGGGCAAGTGGTGGAGTTGCGAGAATGTCAGATCCTGCGTTAATAGAAGAAATTATGGATGCTGTTTCAATCCCAGTGATGGCAAAGTGTAGAATAGGCCATACAACGGAGGCAGAGGTTTTAGAGGCGATTGGAGTTGATATGATAGACGAGAGTGAGGTCTTAACACAAGCAGATCCTTTCTTCCATATCTATAAAAGGAAATTTAAAGTTCCATTTGTTTGTGGAGCGAGAAACTTAGGAGAGGCAGTTAGAAGGATCTGGGAAGGAGCAGCGATGATAAGAACAAAGGGAGAGGCAGGAACTGGAAATATTGTTGAGGCAGTTAGACATATGAGATTGATGAATGAAGCGATCTCCCAGTTAGAAAAAATGTCAGATGATGAGATCTACGGAGTTGCTAAATTTTACGCTGGAAGATATGCTGAGTTATCAAAAACTGTTAAGGAGGGAATGGGATTACCAACATCTGTTTTAGAAAACGAAGTTGTTTATGAAGATTTTACGCTCTCTGAGATCATTGAAGGGCTTTACTCCACTCTCTTAGAAGTAAAAAAACTGAAAAGATTGCCTGTTGTTAACTTTGCAGCTGGAGGAGTGGCAACACCCGCAGATGCTGCATTGATGATGAAACTCGGTTCTGATGGGGTTTTTGTTGGTTCAGGGATATTTAAATCAGAAAATCCATTAGAAAGAGCTAAGGCAATAGTTGAGGCAACGTACAACTATGACAAGCCAGAAATCGTGGCAGAGGTTAGTAAAAACTTAGGAGAAGCGATGAAGGGATTAGATATAACTCAAATGAGTGAAGAAGAGAAAATGCAATATAGGGGAGATTAAATCAAATCAACAAACGATTAAAAATTATAAAAAATTAAAAAAATCAAAATATATAAAATCAAAAAATAACCACAACTTCAACAAATATTTTTTTAGATTTTTTAGATTAGATTTTAGATTTATATATTTAATCCCCTCCTTCTCAACTCTTTATAAACCTCTTCTGGAATATCTGGCTTTTTAAGAACTTCTTCTGCTTTTTCTTTTGATAACAATCCAAATCTAACGAGTGTTGCAACTCTATCAACTTCAAAACTAAACCCATACTTCTCATAAAATCTCTCTAATGCAACACCCAGAACTAAACAGTTTGTAGTGTAGCCCCCCAAATTCGGCTTTTTCCATGGAAGATTTTTTAGCATTTTATATTTTTCCTCTTCTTTAATCTTATAAGGAGCAAGAAGTCGAATCATCTCTACTCCTTCTTTCATCTTTCGTATTGCAGAGTGTCCAAAGGGTAGTTCATGTCCTGTTATTATATACTTCATGTTCAACATTTTAGCTACTCTCCAAACCTCTCGTAGTATAAGCTTAGAGCATCTCCTACAGGGGCTCTCCCCTCTCCTTATTGCATCTTCAAAGAGATCGGTATAATCACGATTTAATATCATTAGATCTACTTCATAATATTTCGTTATTTTTAGAGCATTTTCTATTGCTTCCTTTGAGATATAATTGTTGTCTACCATGACACATAAGGGATTTAATTTAAACTTTTCTTTTAATAATTTCAATGCTAAAACACTATCCTTTCCTCCAGAAAATGCCAAAATGCAATGATACCTTCCTTCCGACTTTTTTAGGTTGTGCAGTATTTCTTCTACTTCTTTTTTCATTAATTCAAAATTTGGAGGATATTTTAAAAAATTTAAGCAATCTATACAAAATACTTTTCCATTTTTATTTATTATCTTCTTTGTTTTAGAAGTGTGAATACAAATTGAGCATTTCATAATTTCACTTTGAGTAATTTTTATATAGAAAGGGAGTAAACTATTAAGAGTTATTACCTCCTAAACCTTTAAGATTTTAACTGAATGATTAAGTGTTTTTTATTAAAAATACTGAAAACGAATGATTGACATATATTGAGTTTATATAGTTTAAATTAGATAACTAATCATTGAAAATAGAAAATAAAACTATAAAGACACCTTGAAGTAATAATCAGAAAAAAGACCACAAAAAACTGAGAAAATCTAAAAAATAAAAAATAACAGATAACTGATTAAAATGAGTAAAGAATTAAAATAAATACAAGAATTAATCATAATATCACGAAATTAAATTATGAAATTACTGTAAATGTCAATACATACACATGCATATATGGATATAAATAGATATAAGAGATGATAGTTATAATATATCGAAATAATTATAAAAACGATCTCATCACTTTGAAGGGGAGAAGATGTTTTATAGGTTGTTATTTGCATCGTTTTGGTATATTCTTCCAGCGTATGTGGCAAATGCCTCTGCTTGCATATTCGGTGGAGGAACGCCAGTAGATCTCGGGAAAGATTTTATTGACGGAAGAAGATTAATCGGCAATGGAGTGACATACAAAGGTTGTATTTTTGGAGTTTTATGTGGAACATTAGTTGGACTAATTCAGGGTATACTGGTTGATCTTAGCATTGTTAACTCGTTGGATTTTTATGGAACAGTTTTAGATCACGTAATACTGGCTTTCTTTTTGTCCGTTGGGGCAATAGTTGGTGATGCAGTAGGTAGTTTTATAAAGAGGAGGTTAAATATTGAAAGAGGAAAGCCAGCTCCATTATTGGATCAACTTGACTTTGTTATAGGTGCTTTGGCATTTGGATACATTGTTGCACCAATTCCTTATGAAATGATGATTATTATTTGCCTACTTACGGTGTTTATTCACTTGCTTGGGAATATTGTTGCCTATAAGTTAGGAATTAAAGAGGTGTGGTGGTAAATTATGATTACAATAGATATTGAGTTAAAAGACAAACCGGGAGAGTTGTTAAGAGTGTTAACTCCAATTTCTAAGTATGGAGCAAATGTGATCAGTGTTATTCATTCAAGAGAAGAAAAAAGAGGAGGAAAAGTCCCTGTAAGGATTGTTATTGATGTTGAAGATAAAGATAAGTTAAATATGATATTGGAGGACTTAGAAAGAGAGGGGGCAGTGATAAAAAAGATTGACGGAAGAGATAAAAAGGTTTACTTGGATGTTGTTGTTATTGGACATGTAGTTGACACTAACGTTAGAGATACGATTGACAGAATTAATCAGATTGGCCTTGTTGAGGACTTAGATCTGATCATGCCTCATCCAGAAAAAGAGTCATCTGCAATGATGAGGATTATAGTTGATGAAGAGAAGATAGGAGAACTTTTTTACTTGTTTGAAGAGTTGGAGAAAGAAAAAGGACTTTTATTTGTTAAATCAATGATTTAAATATAACGTTATGCGTTAGATTTATTTAAATTTGTAAATTTACTGTCTTTAAGGATTTCCTTAGATCACTTTATTAAAGATAAAACTTTACAATGAACATTTAATATAAAAATGGTGAGATAATGAAAATAATTCTTGTTGGCTTTGGAGCGATTGGAAAAGGAGTTGCTAAGGTTTTACACGAAAAAAGAGATTATTTAAAAAAGAACTATGGGGACTTTAAGGTAGTGGCAATAACTGACAGTTCTGGCTCAGCAATCGATGAGAATGGTTTAGATCTAATTAAAGCGATAGAGGTTAAAGAAACAACAGGATCGATCAAAAACTATCCAGAAAAAGGTAGCAAAATGAAGTCAATAGATGTAATAAGAGAAGTTAAAGCGGATGTGGTTGTTGAAATCACACCTTCAAACTTAGAAACAGGAGAGCCAGCTAAGACCCATATTTTAGAAAGTTTTAGAAATAAAAAACACGTTGTAACTGCAAATAAAGGGCCGCTGGCATTGTGTTATAAGGAGTTGGTTGAAGAAGCGAAAAAACACGGTGTTATGTTTAGGCATGAAGCGTCTGTTGGTGGAGCAATGCCTATAATAAATTTGGCTAAGGAAACCTTAGCTGGAAATGAAATTTTATCAATAAGGGGAATTTTAAACGGAACAACTAATTATATATTGACAAAAATGGAGAAAGAAGGGTTAGATTTCGAAACTGCCTTAAAAGAAGCAAAAGAGTTGGGAATAGCTGAAACAGATCCTACACAAGACATTGAAGGTTTAGATACTGCTGCAAAGATTGTTATTTTAGCAAATTCAATTATGGGGTTGGAGAAGACAATAAAAGATGTTAAAGTGAAGGGAATAACAAAAATAACTCCTGAAGCGTTGTTTTTAGCTAATAAAAGGGGTTATACTATAAAATTAATTGGGCAGATAAAAGAAAATCATTTGATTGTTGAACCGATGCTTGTCCCAATTGACAGTCCTTTAAATGTAAAAGGAACGTTGAATGTTGCAATGTTTGAGACAGATCTGGCAAGAGAAGTTGTTGTAGTTGGAAGAGGAGCGGGTCCAATAGAAACCGCCTCAGCAATTTTAAGCGATCTGATTCACATCTACACTACAATAAATACAAAACAAAAAATAAAATAAAAATAAATAAAATAAAAAATATTTAATTTGTGGTTATTTATATCTCTATAATCTTTTAATGTGGAATATAAGTTTAAAGGTTTTCTTTCTCTTTTAATATTTCCTTTAAGATTTTTTCAGCAGTTTTTCGTCCAACAATATGAACAACCTTTTCAGGATTTTTTAATATATCCTCAACACATCTAATCCCTTCATTGTATAGTTTTCTTGCCCTTACTCTTCCAATATATTTTATATTTAGCAATTCGATAATATCCTCCTTAGCCCCATATTCCAATCTTATTTCCAACTTTTCTGGAATTTCTGAATTTAAGTTTAGTAATTTAGCAATTTCTTTTAACGAATGCATCATCCATCGAGCATTTTCAACTTTATACCTTAAAATTCCCGGCTCAATTTTATATTTTTCTAATATTTTATCCTCTGGAACCTCGTTAATCCAATCATAAAGCATTTTTGCTGTTTTAAACGCTTCTAAGTCCTCAATATTAAAGTTTTTTATTTTTAATGATTCCATTTCATCCATTAAACTCATTTCTTCAGATCTATAAACCCTTAAATTTGGCGTCATTTCCAGAGTTCTTGATATTAAATAGAGATAGTAGAGATCATGCTCCACTTCCATTTCATTTAATCCATCTATTATATACTTCGCTGAGAGCGGATCTATATACAATTCAGAAATCCTTTTACCCAGTTCTGTTGCTGTAAAACCAACAATAAACTCGTTTTCTTCTAAAAACTGGATAATCTCCATTATATTTTTAGCAACTTTCTTCAAGTTCCCGTATTGATGAGCATAGAAGGTATTTCTTACAAACCATTCTAAATCATACTCATCTTTTATCTCTCCTGTAGAGATTAACCCCAATAACTGCGTTCTAAGAACAGCATAATTTGATAATTTTGAATAGATCGGCTCAGGTTTCTGAGTTAATGTTTGATAAGCCCTTAAATAGTCCCGATCATTTTTTGCAATAACGATTCCTTCTCCATATGGATCTAAACCTGGTCTTCCTGCCCTACCAATACATTGTTGTATTTCCATTATTGGGATATATCTCATTCCTGTTTTTGTAAATCTCATTAGATCTTTAATTATTGCTCTTCTACAAGGTAAGTTTAAACCAGCGGAGTTATGAACAACAAATCCATTTGCTACGAAGTAGTGATCATTGCTTCCATCATTTGGAAGTTCTATATCATACACATACTCATCTTCTACTTTCACTTTTTTAATTTCTAAAATCTTTTTCCAACAGATTGCTATGTTATTGAAGGAGTTATCAAAATCAATATGCTCTAAGTTATCTTCATATGGCTTATTGTTGATTTTCTTTTTGATAAGGTAGAAAAGCTTCTCTTTTTCTTTTAAGTCAATTGGAAAATTCTTATAAAATAATTTTAAACCTTCAAGATCTGAGATTTTTAATAGGTATGTTTTATCATCTTTTTTATCTGAGTTTTTAATTTCGATCTGTGAATGTATTCCAAATCTCAATAATGCAACTTGTAATCTTTTAATAAATAATTCGGACGTTGAATAAATCTCAATGGAATTGTTAATTACTCCCTTTGAATTGAATGTCTCTGCAATAAACTGAGAAAGACGACGTATCGGAAATTTAACAAAGTTTGATGTGTTAATGTCCTCATCTACTATTATTTTGCCAACGGTTGCAACAAGATCTCCAATTTTTAGATCTTTTGCTTCCTTTTCCTTTATGCTTTTTCCATTTTTAACTAAAAATATGTGATTTGGAGTAGTTGTTATCTCTAATCCATTCTCAGTTTTTATTGTTATGTTATAGTCGTGTTGTGGTGTCTTATGAATTTTCCATCTCCCGATTGGTTTTATTTTTCCTCCACATAGAGCAAATATCTTCTCATTTTTATTTAACTCAGTTATTTTTCTATATCCATTTTCTTGAAGTATTTCTGTCTTTGCATTTAAACATAGTGTTGGAGTGCAACATATAACCTTTATTAATCGTTTTCTAAAAGCATCCTCTACTATCTTTCTATGTTGATAGGTTAAACCAGCATGATGAAAGGCAGATCCCTGTAAAATACACTCTGCAAGTGTTTTACACATCTCAGTAGGGGGTTCTAAAATTGACAGCACTTCTTCTGCAACTTCTTTTAATTTTGATCGCTCTTCTTCACTTAAAAATTTTGTTAAATTAAGGTTTTTTGCCTCGTTTACAGCTCCTCTTTTGGTATTACAAAACACTAAACAACTGCCTCCATCTTTTATACAATCCACTACTAAACTGTAAACATCACTGTTGACTACTTTTATCTCTTTTACAGATCCGTTGATATATTCAATAACACCATTTCTATAAACTCCTTTTTTTAATTCAATTGGTCTCCAATCATCAACTACAAGTTCAGCGTTTAACCACTCAGCCAACTCATCGGGGTTTCCAATTGTTGCAGATAATCCAATAATCTGTATGTTATATTCTTTCAATTTTGTTAGTAAGATCTCTAATGTCCCTCCTCTTGTTTCATCGTTTATTAGATGAATTTCATCAACAATAACAACAGAGACATCATCGATCCAGCTGATTTTATGCCTCCATAGCGAATCGAGTTTCTCTGCCGTTGTTATAATTAAATCGTATTTGCTAAGGTCTTCTTCCTCATCATAATCCCCTATGGAAAGTGCGATTCTCAACCCAAATTTCTCATACTTATTTTTAAATTCTTCATATTTTTCAGATGCGAGTGCTTTCAAAGGCACTATAAATATGCCTTTTCTTCCAGTGGGGGTTAAATTATCATCTAATAGATGGTTTATTAATGCAATCTCTCCAATAAGTGTTTTTCCGGAAGCTGTTGGAATAGATATTATAAAATTTTTATTTTTGTCTAATAATCCCATTTCTAATGCCTTTTTTTGAGGAGGCCTCAATTCTGAGATACCAAAATCATTTAAAACCTTAGTAATTTTATCCATCTTTGCACACCTCAGCAGATATTGCTACAAATCCTCCTTCTCCATAACCCTCTTTAACTTCATAGGGCTCTGCCTTATTGAGATACCCGACGTCCATTAAATTAGGGTTTTCAACCTCAATTAATGTCCCATCTAAGATTTGGTTATAATTACTACTACGGGAAGGGGTTTCTTTCAATAATTTTACGTTTTTATCATCTTTAACTTTATCAGCTTTATCTATTCCTTTAAAAATTGTTTGTGTGGCTTTTATATTTTTAAATCCCAATTCTTTTAGCATTTCTATAACTTCTCTCGCTGATAAAAAATTGGCATCCTTATAAAATTTACTTTTTTGTTTCTTTTTTTCATACATTTTTCCTAAAAAGCTATCTTTATCTATAATGCCTATAATTATTTTTCCACCGTTCTTTAAAACTCTCTTTGCCTCTTTTAGCATCTTTTTTGGATCTTCAGAAAATTCTAAGACAGTATTTATTAATACAAAATCAAACTCATTGTCGTTAAATGGCAAATCTTCTCCTCTTGCTATTATAACATCAATACCCCTTTTTTTAGCTATTTCAGCCATTTTTTTAGATATATCAACACCAATCTTTATATTAAATGGTTTAGCAAATCTACCGGTTCCAACTCCAATTTCTAAACCTTTTCCCTTTGGAATATGTCTTTTTAATGCTTCAATTTCTGATTTATAGATAATTTCATTTTCATCAAACCATCTATCGTATTCCTCTGCATATTCCTCAAATCCGCTCATAGTCCCCCTAAGATATGTCTTTTAAATTTTTATTTTTTATTTCTTTTTTTATCTTTTTTTATTATTTTTTATTTTTAGTTTCGATTTTTAGTATATTAACTGCACAAGCTTTTAATTCTGGTATCTTACATTCCTTATCTAACGCATCATTGGTTATAAGATTTGGATTTGCCTCTGAGAAGTGAAATGGCATAAAAACAACACCTTTTTTAATATCATCAGTTATTCTTGCTCTTGCAATAACCTCTCCTCTCTTAGAAACTATTTTAACAAAGTCCCAATTTTCAATTTTTAATGATTTAGCATCTTCACTATTTATCTCCACAAATGCCTCGTTTATTTCCTCAGTTAAGTTTTTACACCTACGAGTCATCGTTCCAGTGTGGTAGTGAAACACTATCCTTCCAGTTGTTAAGATAAATGGGAATTTATCATTTGGCAATTCTGAAATTTCTCTATACTCAACTGGTAGAATCTTACCCTTTCCATTACTTGTTAAAAACTTGTCTCTATATAGGATCTTAACTCCTTCATCATCCTCATTGAAACAAGGATAGTGAATTCCTCCTTTTTTTAATCGTTCATAACTTATACCCCTATACTGTGGCACAACTTTCCTTATTTCGTTGAAAATGTCTTGTGAAGTGTTGTAGTTGAACTTATCACTAAATCCAAGTTTTTCGGACAACTTTTTTATTATCTCCCAATCACTTGGTAGATCAGTATCAATCGCTTTATTTATGAGTTGAACTCTTCTTTCGGTGTTTGTAAATGTTCCGTCTTTCTCAGCCCAGCATTTTGTTGGAAGAACAACATCTGCCATCTTAGCAGTTTCTGTTAAAAATATATCTTGAACTACTAAAAAGTCCAGATTTTTTAATGCCTTTTCAACATGCTTAATGTTTGGATCTGAAACCATTGGATTTTCTCCTATGATATATAGGCATTTAATTTCTTTTCCGGATTTATCTATCATCTCAGGAATTGTTAACCCAGGATCTGGGTTGAGTTCAGTTTTCCATAGTTCTTCGAATTCTGAATAGTGGAGATCTACTTTTTTATAGCCAGGTAGAAGGTCTGGAAGTGCACCCATATCACAAGCTCCTTGAACGTTATTCTGCCCCCTTAATGGATTAACTCCTGTTCCTTCTTTTCCTATATTTCCAGTGATCATGGCTAAATTACACAATGCTTTAACTGCCTCAACTCCGTGTGTGAATTGTGTTATTCCCATGCAGTATATTATACTCGCTCTTTCAGCACCTCCATAGATCTCGGCAGTTCTAATTATTGCCTCTTCATCAATTCCGCATATCTTTGAAACAATTTTCGGAGGATAGTTTTTAACAACCTCTTTTAACTTTTCAAACCCCTCAGTTCTTTTTTTTATGAATTCTTCGTCAATTAGTCCTTTTTCTATAATAACATGCATTAGTGAGTTTATTAAAGCAACATTAGTTCCTGGAGTTATTTGAAGATGTAAATCAGAGTTTTTTGCTGTTATCGTTTTTCTCGGATCTATGGTAATTATCTTAGCCCCTTTATCTTTGGCTTTCATTATTATTCTTGCAATTAGAGGGTGTTGTTCAAATGTATTAGATCCTATAATTAAGATACAGTTTGCTTGCTTAATATCCTCAATTGTGTTGGTCATAGCACCAGATCCGAAGCACGCACTCATTCCGCTAACGGTTGCTGAGTGTCATAATCGTGCACAGTGATCGATGTTGTTTGTTTTTAAAACCACTCGTGCAAATTTTTGAGTAATATAGTTTTCCTCATTCGTGCATCTTGCAGACGAGAAAAAACCTATCTCATCTTTAAAGTTCTTTAAATTTTCAGCTACGAGTTCTAAGGCCTTTTTATAAGATATTTCTGAAAATCCACTTTCTTTTTTTATTAATGGCTTTTTTAATCGATCTTTATTGTGTATAAATTGATAGCAATAGTTTCCTTTTGCACATAATTTTCCTTCGTTTATAGGATGTCTTTTGTTAGGATAGACCCCAACAACTTTATTATTTTTAACAACAAGACCAACTCCACAACCAACCCCACAATACGGGCAGATTGTATTTACTACTTTGAATTCCATTATTTCTCACCTTTTAAATTGAAAATATTTAGTTTGCGTGCTTCGGATCTTTTTTCGCTACCTGCTCCTTTACAGGTTGGCAGAGTAGCGGGTGCTTGCTGTATTTACTATTATCTTTCTAATTTTTAAAAGTTTCATTGTTATTGTTGTTAATTTTAATTAATGGAGGATTATAAATGATTTTCTTATATATTGTTTGGTTATAAAATAAATTTGTTATCAAAAATTTGCTTCAATCTAATTGTTATAACTTATATCACTATAATGAAATTTATAAATGAAAGATGTAAATGTAGATGATATTGTAAATTTTAAAACAAATAATTTGAATTAAAATACTTCTAATGATAAACAACTGAAAAAATTAAAAAAAGTATTATCTCATCTTCGCATATAACGCATGAAGTTTACTAAATTTGTTAAGAGTATTCTCCAACTTACTGCAAAGTAGATCTTCAAGGTGATCTATTGCTCCTGTTGGGCAAACTTCTTTACATACTTCTACATCTCTCTTATAACATCCATTGCACTTTAAAGCAACTCCATCAATTCTTATAGCTCCGAATGGACATGCCAAAGCACACAAACCACAACCGATACATTTTTCTTCTATAACAACGACTTTATTGTTTATTCTTTCTATGGCATTTTCAGGGCAAGCATAAAGGCAAGGGTTTTTATCACAATGCATACATTTTATTGGAAGATTTTCAAATATAATTCCATTTATTGGGCAACTTCTTTCGCATCTCCTACATCCAACACAAGAACCAACATTTACTACCACCATGTCTTTTCACCAAAGGAATTTATAAAACTTTATAACTTTATTTTTTATGATATTTAAATAATTAATTAAATAAACTTAAAATAATTCAGTCAAAAATAATGAATTATGTATTTTATGGAATTTGTTATAAAGGATTAAGGTTGCACTTTTGAATTTATTGTTATTTTTGAAATTAATGAGTTATCTGAAGTTGTGGATGGAAATGACATCTTGCTAAATAACTCCAATGTTTTATCTCTCTTTATAAATACAAGGTCGTTTACGTTAACTAACTCCAAACATCTCTTTGAACATGCTTTAACACAGGCAGGTTCTTCTCCATTACACAAAATACACTTGTATGCTTTATCTTCCATACTTATAGCTCCGAATGGACATGCCAAAGCACACAAACCACAACCAATACATATATCTTCGTTTAAGTAAACGTATCCATCTTTATGCTCAATTGCTGAGACGGGACAGACCTCTTTACATGGAGCGGATGCACAGTGTTGGCAGATTATTGGGATATATTTATCTTCTTTCTGCATTATTGCAATTCTTCCAACTTTGTTTTTTTCCATGCATGCTTTTACACAGTCCCCACAGTTATCGCAGTTAAAGTTTGTCATGATTATCTTTTTCATTTAATCACCCCTAATCAGGAGATCTTAGTTTTATTTAAGCAGTTTATTTTAGGTTGTTATTAAAATTCAAAACATTTTAAGATGGAAATTTTCAAGGTTCAAATTTTCTTTTTATTTGGTTTGAGGTCGATACTTGGTAGTTTATTCCCATTATGTATAATTAAATTATATATAATTAAATTAAGGTTTAATATTTTTTTACGAATCTTTTAAATAAAAATTTAAAATTTTTGGGGTTTGTCAGAAGATAACATCCTCTTTCTTGACTTAAAGACCTAACAGTTTACACTTTTCATCAATATACTTTTGAATTCTTTCAATATCCTCATCAGTTAAATGTCTATATCTTTTCTGCATTTTTAAATACTCCCTAACTGGCTTTCTCTTAGCAGGTTTGTAGGTTATCTTAAAGTTTCCATGATCTATCTCATATAGAGGAAAAACGCCTGTCTCAACAGCCAATCTGCCTATTTCTATTGTTTTCTCTGGTGGGAATCCCCATCCAGTTGTGCATGGTTGTAAAACCTGTATAAACTTTGGTCCTTCTATTTCCAAAGCTCTTTTTACTTTCCTTATAAAGTCCTCAGGGTATGAAATACATGCTGTGGCGACGTATGGGATTCCATGGGCTGCCATTATCATTGCTACATCTTTTTTAGGCCTATCTTCCCCTCTTATTTTTGATCCTGCAGGGGATGTTGTTGTAGCAGCTAAAAACGGTGTTGAAGAACTTCTCTGTATTCCAGTGTTCATGTATGCTTCATTATCATACATTATATAGAGAAGATCATGTCCTCTCTCCATTGCTCCACTTAATGATTGGAAACCAATATCTGCTGTTCCTCCATCCCCTCCTATCGCAATTACATGTATTTTCTTGTCGGCATACTTTCCTCTTTTCCTCTTTAACACTTTTATAGCCGCCTCTATACCGCTCGCAGTTGCTGCTGCATTCTCAAACGCTGTGTGAATCCATGGCACTCTCCATGATGTTTCTGGATATGGTGTTGTCATAACCTCTAAACAACCAGTTGCATTGGAAATTATTGTATCTTTTCCAGTTGCTTTTAATAACAATCTTGCAACAATTGCAGCTCCGCAACCTGCACATCCTCTATGTCCCGGAGCAAAAAACTCTTCTCTTGGGAATTGCATACAATCACCTTAAAATTATTTTTATATTTTTCACCTATCTAAATCATGTATTTTATGTTCTAACGTTTCTTCCAATTGCCAAATTTTTTATTCCTTTAATCCTATCCACATTGTTTCATCGTCCTCTGCTTTTTCAACATGGCTGATTATTTTCTTTATATCTTCTATTTTTATGTCCCTTCCTCCCAAACCAACAATATAATTACAAACTTTTTTATTCTTTAAAATTGATGACATCTCTATTCCTAACGCTCCTTTATTAAATCCAAATGATACGTTTTTATCTAAAACTGCAATGTTATCTACTTCTTTTAACAGATCCTTTATATCTTCTTTTGGAAATGGTCTGAATGTTCTTATTCTCAATAGTCCAACATTTTTCCCTTCTTTTTTGAGTTGATCAATGACATACTTTATAGTTCCACAGACGGTTCCCATTGCCACCAAAACAGTATCTGCATTATCCAAATTGTATGCTTCAACCAATCCGTTTCCATACTTTCTGTTAAACAATTCTGCGAATTCTGCATTTACATCTTTAATAACTCTTTTAGATCTTTCTATTGCATCCTCTAACTGTTTTCTCGTCTCCATATAACAATCTGGCACTCCTACAGGCCCTTGAGTTATTGGCCGATCTGGATCTAAATATGCATGCTTTGGCTCGTAAACACCTAAGAAATCCCTAACTCTCTCTGCTTTTGGAATTATAACTGGTTCAACTGTGTGGGTTAATATGAAACCATCTAAACAGACCATAACCGGAAGTAAAACATTTTCATTTTCAGCTATTTTGTAGGCCTGAATTATACTATCGAGTGTTTCTTGATTATCCTCTGCATATATTTGGATCCATCCAGTATCTCTCTCAGCTATTGAATCCTGATGATCATTCCATATGTTTATAGGAGCTGATAAAGCCCTGTTAGCAACCATCATAACTATTGGTAGTCGCATTCCTGAAGCTATAAACAGCATTTCATGCATTAAAGCTAAACCTTGTGAAGCAGTTGCTGTAAATGTCCTTGCTCCTGTTGCAGCAGCTCCAATACAGGCAGACATTGCTGAATGTTCACTTTCAACCTTTATGTATTCGGCATCTAACTCGCCATTGGCTACAAACTCAGCCAATTTTTCAACACACGTTGTTTGTGGAGTTATAGGATACGCTGCAATGACATCGACATCTGCCAATTTTGCAGCTTCGGCAGCTGCGGAAGTTCCTGTGATGACCTTAACTTCACACATTTTTTCACCATTCTATATTTCAATTAATCTATATCTCAATTGATAGGTTATATCATTTAAGAGCAGTAGTTTACCTAAATACTGCCCTTTTTGTTTATTTTAATTTCTCCTGATTTTGCTAATTTCATAATTTCTAATTTAAAATTTGATCAATATAAATCCACATATTACCTCAAATAATATACCAACGTTAATATCATTTATAAACGTGTTTCTAAACGGGAATACTCATTAATTTTTCTCTTTTTCTTTTATTTTTCTTCTCTAACTTTGGTTATTGCATTTACAGGACATTCATTCATACATATAAGGCAACCTTTGCAGTAGTCGTAATCTATTTTGAAGTTTCCATTTTCATCTTCTTGAATAGCCCCTTCCGGGCAGAAAATATAGCAATTTTCACATTTTACACATTTTTCAACATCTAATATTGGCTTAAAAGTTCTCCAGGTTCCTGTCTTGTTCCTTATTGAATTTCCCGGCTCGTATATTATCGCAGCAATGGTAACCATAAATTACCCACCTCAATAAAAAATTATTTTCCATATTTTTTGATCATTTCGTTGTATGCCAATTCAGCTGCTTTTGCGTTTTTTTCTCCTAATTTACCTTTAAATGTATCTAAAATTGCTTTTTTTACTGATTCAATGCTAACAAGTTTTGTAACTCCTGCAAAAGCACCAACCATCGCAGTATTAACAATAGGAACTCCTAAAACATCTAACGCTATCCCTGTCGCGTCTATTGTATAGGTTTTGTATCCTAAATCCAGATCTTCTTTAACGGTATTTATAATAACTGCCCCATTCTCCTTTAATCCATCAACAACATTCACACTCTCCAAAAGTGTAGGATCTTGGACAATAACATAGTCCGGCTCATATATTTGACATCTTAGTGTGATCTTTTTATCATCTATTCTTGTAAATGCCATAACTGGAGCTCCTCTTCTCTCAACACCAAAAAACGGAAACGCTTGGCAAAATTTTCCATCGTAAAATGAGGCCTTTGCTAAAATTTGAGCAGCAGTAACTGCCCCTTGCCCTCCTCGCCCATGAAACCTAACTTCTATCATCGTATCCCTCTTTATGTCTAAATTGTCATTATCAATCATTAACAATTGCAAAGGTTGTATATAAAGTTTTGGAGATTAAGACAATTGACGAGTTTAATTTAGACGTGTAAAAGATTTAAACCAGGTAAAGGTTTATAAACAGTTGGGGTATATTTAAGATAATCACATGCAAAATTAAAAATCTGAAAACTTTAAATAATTGTAATAACTTATAATAGAGGGAAGTATTATGGAAAAAATCATAGTTTCAGTCATGGGAATGGATAAAACAGGAATTGTTGCTGGAATCTCGAAAGTTTTAGCTGAGAACAATGCAAATATATTAGATATAAGTCAGACAATAATGGATAATGTTTTTGCAATGATCATGTTAGTGGATATTTCAAACGCCAATGTTGACTTTGCCACATTAAAAAAAGAATTGGAACATGTAGGAGAAAATCTCGGCGTCCAAGTTATTGTTCAGCATGAAGACATCTTTAAATATATGCATAGAATTTAAATATTTATACGACCTTTTAAAATTTAGAGATGTTATCTTGTTGTTTGTTTCTGTTTTTCTGATTTTTGAGTTTTTAGTTTATATTTTGTGTTTTTTATTTGTTTTTTAGTTGGTTTCTGAGGGTTGGTTTGTTTTATTATTTTTTATATTTAGATGTATTTAATTATGGAGATTTTTTAGAGTTTTTAGTTATTTACAGTTGTTTTTAGAAATCCATGGTTGATTATTTGATCTATTTATTTTTATTGATTATTTGCAGTTATTTTTTAAATAAAAGTTTGAATTGTTTTGTTAAAAGGTTTATAAAGAAAAGGGGTTATCTATGGGTAGAAATCTTATAGTGTAGAAAAATATAAATATCAGTAAAAACATTATAATGAAATAAGAAAGATTGCCCTATTAAAATCAGCACGGATCGTGATGGAAACTCTTTCGTTAGCATCATATAGAAAATACTTATTTATATTAAAATCAGCACGGATCGTGATGGAAACTCTCTTCTCTTATATTTTTAGTAAGATCAGTTATATTAAAATCAGCACGGATCGTGATGGAAACGTTATTGAATTAAGTTATGTAGATTACAGAAGTCCTATTAAAATCAGCACGGATCGTGATGGAAACGAAATTAGCTGAGGATATAATAGAAGTAATAAATCAAATTAAAATCAGCACGGATCGTGATGGAAACTCGTCGAAGAGATCTATAAATTCTGAATAGTCGTCTGTCTATTAAAATCAGCACGGATCGTGATGGAAACGATCCTTCACTCCATTTATATATTTTAAACAATGCAATTAAAATCAGCACGGATCGTGATGGAAACACCTATTAAATACTTTATACCTTCATTGTATTTACATTAAAATCAGCACGGATCGTGATGGAAACCATCATGGAGAAGCACTGCTACAAGGGTTACGGGGATTAAAATCAGCACGGATCGTGATGGAAACGAAATTAGCTGAGGATATAATAGAAGTAATAAATCAAATTAAAATCAGCACGGATCGTGATGGAAACTCGTCGAAGAGATCTATAAATTCTGAATAGTCGTCTGTCTATTAAAATCAGCACGGATCGTGATGGAAACGATCCTTCACTCCATTTATATATTTTAAACAATGCAATTAAAATCAGCACGGATCGTGATGGAAACGAAGAGATAGAATTTGATAAGGATGGAAATCCTATCATTAAAATCAGCACGGATCGTGATGGAAACTGCTTTTTTACTACCTCTTTATGTTTTATAACCGCAAATAAATACATTAAAATCAGCACGGATCGTGATGGAAACGCATGAAAGACCTTGATGCGATATATACAGCTCCCTATTAATTAAAATCAGCACGGATCGTGATGGAAACAAATATTACAGTATCAGTATCATTATGACATTTACTAATTAAAGATTAAAATCAGCACGGATCGTGATGGAAACACCTATTAAATACTTTATACCTTCATTGTATTTACATTAAAATCAGCACGGATCGTGATGGAAACCATCATGGAGAAGCACTGCTACAAGGGTTACGGGGATTAAAATCAGCACGGATCGTGATGGAAACAGGAAAAAAGTTATAATTTTCAAATATTGGGCAATATTTATTAAAATAGGTTTTTAGATGTTAAATTAACAATATAAATAAAAAAAGTTAAAAATGTTTATTTTATGTTAATTTTTGCATTTAAAAAGACGGGACCTCTAACATCTATGATCTTATTCTCGCTCATTATTTGTTTTAGGGCTAATTCGTCTATTTTTAAATTTATGTCGCTTAAACTTCTAACTATTGGAACTCTATATTTAAACTCATCTATATTGGAGAGTAATGCTTCCTCAATTTTAGAAACTAACTTATAAATTATTCCATCCAAATAGGTTATATTGGTTGACACTCCTTCTTCTTTTGCTTTTTTTAATATTGGCAAGTAGTCCTCTTTAACTCCTTCATAGTTTTGTGGAATGCCGTATACATTTCCATCATAAACGTAAACCTCGTTTAATATTGAGGGGCCAAGTAGTTTTTTATTTGGTTCTTTTTCAAATATATCAATAGATATTGTCCTTTTCTCTCCATTAAACTCGAAATCCTTTTTTATGTTTACTGAGCAGGGGCTTTCTAAGTCCTTGTTTGCTATGCAATAACTTATAATCTCTCTTGCAAATTCGTATAACTCATCCAATATTGGGAGTTTGTCGATTTTTATCATGCTTGCAATTTCTCTATCAGTTAGTTTGTAATTATAAAATTGAGGATAGACCATTGCTCTGACATCTTCATAGTTGTATGTAATCATTGCCAACCTCTCTACTCCCAGCCCAAGATTCATAACTGGAACATCAATATCATACTTGGAAAGGGCTATTGGAGAGTAAACTCCAAAGGTTGCTACCTCTATCCACTCGTTTAATTTTGGATGAAAAGCATAAACTTCGGTTTGAGTTTCTGGGGTGTAATATTTACTTTTTTTCTCATCTGGTTTGAATTTAAATTTTGTAAATCCAAATTGGGCTAATAATCCTTCAGCAACTACCATTCCATCGTCTACATTAACATCTTCTCCAACAACTACACATGAAGCAGAGTGATAACTTAATAAATGGCTCTTATCTTCTCTCTGTTCTCTCCTGAAACATCTATCAATTGAAAACAGTTTAAGTGGTAGTTCTCTCTTCTTTAATAAACTGCTTAGGGTTATAAACCAGCCAGAGGTCATATGGCTTCTCAGCGTAAGGGATGTTGACTTTGGAGCTAAGTTTTTAAATTCTGGAAATGCAGTTTCTAAGACCTTTAATCCCATTTCGTTGCTTATATTTAATGCCTTGGCAATTTCAAAAACAAGGTCATCTCCATCGATAATTCCTTTTTTATATTGATGAAGAACTTCTCTCAGTGTCTCTTTTTTACTTTCATCTATATGGATTCCCAGTGTTTTTATAATTTCGAGTTTTTCATTACTTAATCCAACGTCTGGCCTTGGTAGTCCTGCTAAGTAAAAGCATCTATCTAAGACAGCCATTGCCTCAGGCCCAAATTGTTTATAGATTTCTATTTCATCAACAATTATAGGGTTTATCATCTCTTCAAATCCCATTCTTAAATATGCTTGCCTCAATTTCTCTATTGTTTCCATTACGGGATGTGGCTTTCCATATATTGGTTTTATTCTTGGATATTTTTTATCTATGTGTTTGTCTTTTATTAGTGTTTTTGTTTCTCTCCATGTTCTTTCAAAATCTTTTTCTGCCATTTTTACGATTTTTTTAGTATCGAATGCCATAATCTTCCCACCGTCTAATTTATAATCAAATAATCTACAATTAATTTTTAATTTTAATTTATAATGCCATTATTGTATTATAATGTTTTTAGTTTTTAATAAAATTATATCTCATTGCCATATTTTTATTGCTTTTTTATTTTTATTTGCTTTATTTTTGCGATTTTTAGTATTTAGTTAATCATTTTAATTTACGTTGGATTTTACTAAAATTTTAAACTAATAAGATCAGGTCTTGGTTTTTTATAAGAATACTCTTCCTTACAGAGATTGCAGAGTTCTCTAACTCCTATGTTTATAACATCATCACTTCCGGGCAGTGTTCTGATAAATATCCAATCTGCATTTATATCAAAGCTTTTAGCAAGATCTTCCAATTTTTTAACAAGTTGTTTTTGAAATATCTCCACATCATCAGTAAAAAGCCCTCGGACGGTGATCATTATTCCAACACATCCACATCTTGAAGAGAATACGTCAAGCTCTGGAACGAATATTTCTCTTCCAATTATTTTTATAAAAAATTTTTCAATATCTTCCCTACCCTCTAAAATTTTTTCTTTTATACTCAATTTTTCACCTTTAATGCTTTCTCTGCCAGATCTTTGCAGAAATTACATCCACTACATCTTTTATTACAAGTTTTCCATTTTTTGATGGCAGAGTTTAATATTTTGTTATCCAAATAAAAGAAGTGTTGTAATTCTCTTGGACAATCGAGGAGTTCCATTAAGTTACCATCCCATTTTCTCTTTAAGTAAGCCAATAAAACTCTTTTTATCCATCCAATTGGATGACTCCTTCCAGAAATTTTAAATATATCAATCATTTTCTCGTAGTGTGCTAAATCCTCTGGTCTTATGAATGGGCTTTTTATTATTAACTCTTTATTTTTAATTCTTAGGTTTATACATTTGTTGTAGTAGTAATCATCTAACGCTGGGATGTTTTGAGCATTTGCGTGGGAGAAAAAGTTAAAGTGCTGAGTCCTCATTGGACATTTATAAAGACAAGCTTCGTTTACCAGTATTTTTAATTTACAGTTGACATTATCTTTTATTTCTTGGATAATATCAAAATGCCTGTTAATTGAACTATCCAATGTTATTGCATAAACTTCTTTCTCATCCCAAAATAATGCTTTATCTAAACAGTCAACCAGTGCAATACACGAAACATTAACATCTAAATCGTTGTTTTTGGCTAAATCTACTAAGTAAGGATCGGAGAGTGCGACACACTCCACGCCTATATTTTTTAGTTGATTAAAGATCCAGTTTATGTATGATATGCCGTTTGCGGTTAGATGTGTTCCGCCAAGGCATGATGCGTTTATAACCACTTCCATTCGAAGGTTATTTTTCTTTGCATATCTTATTTGCTCTTCTAACTCTTCAAAATTTGGTTTATGTAATGTTGCTCTTCCAGTTCCTATAAACTCTGAAAAACCCAAGTATATCTCGAATCTCTCCTTTCTTGCTCTTTTATCGTATTTTTTAATTTTTTTAATCTCATTTACAATAACTTTTAGTGATTCAAAATCTCCAGGATGGGGAATTGAGAACAATTTACATCACCATTAAAAATTTTTAAAATTCAAAATAACTGAAAATTTTATAAAATAAATTATAAAATATAATATTATAAAATAAATGTTGAGTAAGTAGTTTAAAAAAGTTTTTTATACAACAATAAGAAATATATAAAATGTTAAAACAGGTAATTCCATTTTATTTTTATTTCTTGTTTAATAATTCTTTTTCAAGTTCTTTAAATATGTCTATTTTCTCTAATTCTCCTTTTTTATTTGTGTAGTTGAATATAAATTTTTTTATGCCATTTTCTTCGATAATATATTCGGGATTATATCTTAGACGTGTCTCTTTTTTAGATAACTTTACTTTTAATTTTTCTTTTATTTTGCCATCTTTCTCTATGACCTCCTTTTCAATAGTATAGTCCGAAATAAAAATCTGAGTTATGCTTTTTTCAAATCCCCCATGTGCCAAGAAATTATCAAATTTAAACTTTTCTTCTTTATCCACTCTAAATTTATAAATTGGAACCCATTTTTTATGGAGTTTTTCGAGTTCTTCAATTCCGTATTCATTTACAAGAATATTTGCTATGTTTCTGATTGAATTCATCTCTCTTTTGACGAATTGAACATATTTATTTTCTCTAAATATTGTATCTGCTAACTCCTCTATTTCTTCTATACTAAGTTCTTCTTTTATGTGCTCTTCAAGTTCACAAACTTTTGAAATAAACCAAGCCATAACAAGTGAATTAAAATTCTCAGTAAGGAATAGAGGCCGTGTTATGATTTTATCATCGCAATTTATTTTGATCTTTGATTGGAATATGTTAACGATCTCATCTAAATATGGCTTAATCTTCTCATTTTTTATATAAAATGTTGAATACATTAATGGGAGGGCATAAACAATTGAAGCAATAAAAACGTTAATATTTTGCTTAATTGCTTTTAATTCTTTTATTTTTGGATTCATATTTATTTCTTTTTTAAGATTTCCACTCTCTTTTTTGTCTATAAACCCAACTGTCCTTAAAAACTCTACATTTATACCTTTAAAATCATAATAGGGTTTTACAATTTCATCTTCAACAATATGGATTGATAGTTTCTCTTTTTCCCGTCCAACATAAGGATCGGAGTTGTAAACAACTAATCTAACCTTATTTTTTATTGATAATGCCTCTAATAGATCTCTTATTACCCTATAAGTTAAAACAGGCATGTAGTTTAATCCATGTGTTAAGTCCAAATGCACTTCCAAATCTCCATCCAATCTTTTAGACAATTCATAAAGAGCAAAAGAATAATAATCAGTTAAATTACCTAAAAATTTGTATGTTCTATTTGTATCTCTATCAAAAAATGTTCCGACTCCTGGACACACGATTACTTCGAAGTTATCTATTTTTAATTTATCTTTTATAAAATCTTCTGTTTTCTCTTTAACTTCTTTTACAATTTCATCATAATTCTCTGATTCTAATTTCGATAGGGTGTCTAAAACCAATATATAAACTTTATCTGGTTTTATACTCTCATAAATAGCAGACAAAGAACTTTCCGACTCTTTTTCAATCCCATCAAATAAGTAGATAACTTCCTTCCAACTTGAAAAATTTCCCCATGGAGCAATTAATATCTTTTGCATTATTCCACCATCTCTATTTTAATCCAACCTAATGGCTTTTGGGGAATAACTTTTCCATCTTTTGGAGAATATGTAGAGTAGAATGTTCGTGTAGTTGGAAAGTCCAAATAAGTTCTTGCTTTCTCCCAGGCCTTCCTTAATTTGGGATTACCTGCTAAGTTGATGAATATTTCTCTAATCCAATTGAAGTTTCTGTTGTTTTTGTCATGCTTCCAAAGTAAAGGATAGATAGTTTTATTTAAAAAGCCCCCTCCGAATCCTAAGTTTAAGTATAACGCGTTGTTATTGTTTATCTCATTCAAAAGTTGTTGATAAAACATCTCCACATATAACCTATTTTTGTTTCGTTTTTCTCTTTCTAACTCAAACTCAACAACTGTTTTAGCCATAGAATTGCAGAGATCTTTTAAGATATTGAATTTCTCTTCATCATCTTTTGGATTATAATTTGTCTTTAATTTTTTATTGATATTTTTGAAAAATTCATCTTCAATTTTTATATCTATTAAAAATGTCCCTTTTACCATTCCTTCAATGTCTGTGGGAACTTTTGGACGGCCATCTCTTTTAACACTCCATCTTCTTGTATGTATGAATCTAAATTCTCCATCTAAATCCAAACTATCTGAGATTTTAAGATATTTGAAGAAATCTTCATGAATTTTTCCTATTGAGTCCTCTACAACTTTTTTTCCTTTATTTCCTTTTCCTTTTAATATATTTACTAATTTATCAAAGTTTCTATCATAATAATTGAATATATAAGCAGTTCTTATTGCCCCTTTTATTGAACTTCCAGGAATGTAGTAGGAGTTATTTTGGCTTATAAATTTTTTAACTCTTGTTTTACTTGTACTCTTTATCTCACATTTTATTTTTTTAATAACGTAATCTTCCGGGTTTAAACCTATTCCTTCCAAAACCTTTTTAGCATCTACATCGACTTTCGTATTTACGGTGTTCTGTATGATTAATCGAGAAATTTCATCGACTTTTTTCAAATCATCTAAGTCAGAAATCGCCTTTTCTAAATCAACTATGTTGGCTATTTTATTATCTTTGTCTATAAAATAATCTAATTGGCTATATTCCTCCCCGCAACCGATAAATATGGGACTTTTTAGTGTGCATTTAACTTCCATTGTTATCCCCCTTTAATCCAAATGGAATTAGTATAGGTTTTCCATGGGCATAAACCTTATGTTCAAAACCCTCAGGTGCCAGATCTTCTTCAACTTTTCCTTTAAAGTCATTTTTCACAATTGAACCCTCAGTTAAAGATAAAATATTCCTTTTTGGAGTGGTTAAAGCTTTTTTACCTCTTTCTAAATTATTTGATGGTTTTGTTAAAATACTTGTTGAGTGTATGTAGCCACCAATTTCAATTAATTTGTAATATTCAATATTTTTTATATCTTCTTTATTAGGAATTCCCACTCCCAAGAGCATTTTACATTCTAAATTGTTGTATTTTGAATTTTTATCCAATATTTCATCAAAGTCCTTTGGTAAATCAACTATCTCAACCTTCTCAAAAAATCCTGCTCCAATACTTCTCTTACCTCCTAAACCCTCATCCTCTATTAATTTTATTGATGCCTCTAATTTTTTGATAAATTCTTTATCTTCATTATTATAATCAATTAAGAAATAGAACTCAACATTTTCATTTAGTTTTATAAATTCGATGTTGTAGAGTTGTCCTCTGCCCTCCATTTTTAGGGTAGTTTCTTTAAGCCGATCTATTGCCACTTTTTGTTCTATTTGTTTTGATATTAGATTGATCTTTGTATTTTTTAGTTTTTCTGCTTTTATACCAAAAATTTTTTTTATTTCTTCAATTTCATTTTTTGAAATAACAATGCTCTTGTTTATTGTTTGATGATCAATAATATCTTTCAAGTTTTTTTCTGTCCATTGAAGATTTCCGTCTAACAAGTCCCTATATGCTTTTATCGAGAAAAATTGGATTTTTTTAATGTCTTTTGGTCTAACTCCATTTACTTTTTCTTTTAATATATAAAATCTTGGATGTTCGGGCTTCGGAATTAAATAGATGTTTTTTATCTTATACAGAAGAGAGGATAACTTAATTTCTTTTAGATTTTTAATATTACTGTTTAAATCATCTTCTCCATATAATTTAACATAGTTATTTACAATCGCAGAAAATAAACTGTTTGAATGTAGTATATTTTCACTTTCCTCTAAACTTAGATTTCCAAAATGGAATTTACTGTTAATTTTTGGTTTCAATACCACAACCTTTTTCATAACTCCCACCACAAAATTAAAAAAGATTTGTTTTTAGTTTTTAGAAATAATTAATTAATAATTCCAAATTTCATTTAATTTTTTTATCAAATCATCCAAGTCCTTTGCAGGTATTGGTTCTACTTCTTTCATTTTTCCTTCGTAGTATTCCTTTGGTTTATTTACAATTTTTAAACTTTCAAATTTAATTTTTCCATAACCTCTGCTTCCTGATCCTCCTAAATAATCATCCTCTAACAATCTCATACCTTCAATGAATTTTTTAATTAAATCAATATCATCTTTTTTATACACGTTGAATACAACCTCAAATTTGAATTCACTATCTTTTACAACTCTCTCTGTAAATCTTGGGTGTTGTGCGGTTCCTTTTACCCTATCGATTATGTTTTCTGCCTTTACTTCTAAATGTTCGTATTGTTTTTTTCCTTCTTTTGGAATTAAGTATGCATCTCTAACTATAACTCTTGTGGGCTCTTTTATGTTATCTGATTTATGCGGGCCAAATATTTTGCAAATATAACATTCTCCACAATCGCATGGGATATAGCTATTTTTCTCATGTTTATATAATCCATCTTTTTTCTCTAATAACGATCTAATCTTACCTTTTAAAGAGCTTCCTGGGATTAATATATTATCAAATGCATCTTTAATAACTGGGTTATCGGTTCCTCCAATTTTTAATGTTTCTTTTGTCCCGCCAATGTGCATTCCTGTTAGTAGTTTGATATTTCCTTCTAAGATTATTTTTCCTTTTAGGGTTAAATTGTTGTTTTCCATATTATCCCCTCCTATCCGTTTATTACATAATTTTTTAATTTTATCAAAAATTATTGTGATTTTGCGTAGATTTTGTGATAAGCAACTAATGCCTCAAAGAATGTCTTAAAGTTTTTAAATTTCTCTTTATCGTTATTTATTGCATCTATTAACTTGCTAAATCTATCCATTAACAATTTTAAAGCAATTTTCTTCTTGTTTGTCTCTTGTCTTGTTCTTCTATCGAATTTACTTGGTTCTTTTCCGTAGTTATAAGCTAATTTTGGTTTTAATAAGACAAGATCCTTATACCAGTTTTCTTCATTCTCCTTAATTCTTAAAACATAGTCATAGAAGTCCCTCATTTTTGATGATGGGATCTCGTTAAATTCTTTTGCCCATTTTTCAGCAATATCTATGACTGTCTTGGCATTGTCATTTTTTATATTCAGAATCACTTCAATTTCTTTTGATAAATTTTCATTATTTTGCATTATTTCACCTCTCCTGTCTATTTTTCAACTCAACAATTTTGGCAGAGACCTTTAAATCGTTGAATTCTATTTTTAGATTTTTATTATCATCTTTTATGAAAGTTAACACTTTATTTTTAAGATATTTTTTCAAAAATGCCACATATTCTTCTGAATCGGAGTAATTTCTACGTAGGTAGTAGAGTGTCCTCCAATAGTAAGGAATGTTCAAAACTACATTTTCTCCCTCTTTTTTTACAATTTTTCCAAGTCGATCTGCGACTATCTGAGTTATATGTAGTAATCTTTTTCTTCCAACTTTTTTAATGGCTCTATCAAATTCTTTCTCCAGATTATCTTCATTAAAGTTTAGAGCCATCTCTTCGTTGGATAATAAAACTTTATCATATATCTCTGGGAGAACACCAATGTTTTTTAATAACTTCATCTTTTCCCATAGATCCCTATCATAAAACACTTCTAAATCCCAATTCATTGGACATTCGAATATTGTTATCGCATTTTTGTCCATTTTTTCTTCTTCGTCTTCTTTTTCATAGATTATGTTATGCTTTCCTGCTTCTAACTCTTTCTCAGCCATATCCGCTGCTTTTCTAAACTCAAATTTTGGATTTATTATCATAACTCCTGCACTTAGGGTTATTTCTGGGTTATAACATACGAATTTTTTAAACTCTTTTCTTATTTCTTTTGCCAATTCCCAAATTTTATCCCATGATCCAACTATTAATGTATCGTCTCCCCCAGAATAAACCAAATAAATATCTTCTGAGTATTTTTTATTAATTAGATGTGGAATATAACCAGTAAAAAACAACGTTAGCATTGAACTTAACGTACTTAATCTTGATATTGATGCCCTATCTCCAAGACCCTCGGTAAATATACTTCCAAGATTATCTACATCCATTTTTAGGATGGCTATCTTTTTGGTTCCAGAAGATTTTTCTGCTAATTCATCAAAATCGATAATTTCTCCGTCTTTTATTGGGAAAGCAATGCTCCAAATTTTGTATGGGATTTCCAATGCTCCTTCCTCTTTTATTTTATTGTCCTCCTTGTCGATAACATTTTTTGGTAGATTGTATTTTGTTAAAAAGTAGTCCCCATCTCCAAATGTAATGCCTAAACCCTCGATTTTTCTACCTTTTTCATTTATTCCTTTTATTATACTGCTTATTGCTGGAATATCACTTATTTTAATTAGATCTGGTATTTCAATGCTTTTAATACTTTTCTTTTTGAATTTTGAGAAATCAATTTCTTTTGATTTTTGACATTCTTTTAAGAAGTTTGTTAATTTAACAAACGAATCGCAATATTTACAAATTTTTATCTTCTCATCTTGGTAGGGGAGGTAATATTCTGTATCTGTAATTTCTCTTCCACAGATCTTACATTTCTCATCGATCCCTTCGTTATAAACCTCAAAGATCTCATGGATTTTATATCCAAATCTTTTTAATTTTTTGGTTATTGTTTCATCTGCAACCTCTTTCCATTTGTATGAGAAGTTTGATGTTGCCTGAGATAAAAATTCTGATGGTTTTATATCAACTTTTGCAATAGTTAAGTAGAGATCTGTGTTAAACATTCCATAAAGCAAATCATTAATCTTTTTTTCGAATTCTTCTATTTTTTCTTCAGTTATTTTATAACTTAGAATGTAAAAATGTCCTCCTCCGTAGAATAGGATATTTGTTATTGGTAAATCCAACTCTTTACATATCCACTTTGCAAATATCTCAGTTAAGAAGTCAAGATAAAAACTTCTTCCTTTAAGTGATTTTGCTGCATGCTTTGAGGATATTTTAAATATAAATTTCTGTATTCCTGAAATATCCCCATGGATTAGAGAAAACAACGTATATTTTTCCCAGGATTTATTTAACTCTGGATCGTATAGCCCATTTTTATCTAAAGGAAGCCGTTTTAAAAGTTCTTTCAACATTTCATCAGTTAATACTGCATCAGATTCAACATTTCCTTTATAGATTTGATATAAACAGCATGCAATTGCACAGGTTGTTTTTAAGTGATCGTAAAGAGATATGTCAGGCAAATATCCTCCATATTTTTTCCAGTTGGTTGCTGATGGAACGCACCAGAAGTATTTTTGAACCAGTTGGTAGAGTTTTTTGAAGTTATCAATCTTATTGTTAGTTAACTCATTTATAAATGCCTCATAAAGTTGTTCATAACTTGGATTTGGAGATTTGTAGGGAAATATTGTATGGGAATTTATTGCAAGTGGTTGTAGCCCATACTTTCCCCCATTATTGTAGATCTCAGAAAGTTTCTTATCAATTATTTTTCTATCTTCTTCCTCCAATCTAATCAATTCAAAAATTGAGAGCAATCTTTGATCCTCTTTCTTACTTCCTGCCTCACTTTTAAACTCCTCTATCTCCTCTCGCTCTGCACTACTCAGCCAGTCAGCAAGTCGTATTATACCTATTAAGCCAGTTTTTATATTGCTATTGTGGTGATTTTTTACAAATTCGATAATTAAGTTTTTAATTTCTTCATTAATTCCAAGATTTTTGTAGTATTTTTCAATAAAAACAGCACCGATTGATTGATGTTTAATGTTTCCATATTTATCCTTCGATTTATCTTTCAATGATTTTATTTCTTGATTATCAACTCTTTGAACAAACTTTCCAATATCATGCAATAAAGCCCCAATTTTTAAGGCAGTGTATTCATCACAATTTCCCATCTAAATCCCCCAAATTTACATTTGTAAAGATAGTATATAAATGAACTAAATAAATTATCTAATATGTTGCATATCTTCTAAACTTACAGTGTTTAAATTCTCTGATGGTAATTGTTTTCCTTCCATCATATATATCTTTTGCGATTCGTTTTGTAGTTGCATATACAGGAATCAAGTTTTTATCAAGTGCAAAATTTACCATTTTATATGTGGCTCCAAAGTCCCCTTGAACTAAAACATAATCCTTTGGTTTAGTATTGTTTTCTAAAAAGTCCTTTATTGGTTTTAAGTGATCATCAATGTCATCAATATCAGGCGGAATGTTTGACCATAAATCACGTAAAGGTTTTGGTAAGTAAATAAATTCATCAACACCTAAATGTTCTTTTGCATCCTTAATTTGCTCCTCTGTAAGTTTGTGAGATAAAATAATTATCATCCTCCTCATACAACTAACCTCCATTATTTTTAATGTTTTTAAAATTTTTATATCTATTGTATGCTTTTAAAACCACATTTAGAGGAACATTCATCTTAATATTTGAAATATCTTTATTAAATAAATTTATTATATTTTTTGAAGCAGATATTATCTCTTTTTTTGAATCTGGATTTTGGGATTTCATGTTTTTAAAAATTATAAAGTAGTTCTTATTTAGTTCCTCTAAAATTGGATTTTTTTGGCATAACGATTTATTTAAGAGCATCCACTTAAAGATTTTTTTATATTCTGCATTATTTCTAATTTTATAAGCTTTTGAAAGTTTAAATGCAATGTAGTGAATAAGAGCATTCTGTAATGCATAGAGATCTACAATATCTTCATTTCTCATCCTTTTTACCTCCTGAAATGCTTCTTTTAACTCATCAACACAAGAATATTCTTTATTAAACAAGTTTATAAGTTTTTTTAGATTTTCGTTTGAACATCTGTTCTCTTTATGGAGAAGATTGCATTTAACAAAGTTCCATGAGTTTTCGTCATCGTTTAAGTTGTATGCATCAATTACTTTCTTCACGATTTTGGATTTTAAGATTTTAATTAGTAGGGCAAATGTTTTCTTATCATTTTCACATGTATTGAGTAATTCTTTAATTATATCATCCATATTCCTGATTTTCATATCTTCTAAAACTTTAATTACGTCATTAAGGTCTTTTTCAGGATCTAAACCTTTTCCACCTTTACTAACATCTGCATGGGCTATTTTATTCCTTTTGTCTCTTAACCTGTTGTAATGAAGATCCCACACTGCTTTAATGTCTGAATGCTGCCTTTGTAATTGAGGATTGTATATAATTCCTTTCATAATCTCTCTGTTCTCGTGAATTGGAGGAAGATTGTAAATATTACACATTTTCCAAAATATCGAGTCAGTTAAACACATGTAGCCAGAACTATATTTTTTATTTTCAAAATTCCACTTAGCCATGGATATTTGAAAATCAAAGTCGGATTTTTCATAATTTAGTTTATTAACAAACTTTTGAAGTTCTGGGATAAAGTATTTTAAGAACTTTCCTTTGTTCTTTTTACTATCAATCAGTGGTTTTAGGTCTTTCACTTCTTCTTTTAATTCTTTTAGGAAGTTAGCATCAATATACTGCGAGATCTTTTTCAATCTATTGGCTATTTCTTTATCCTCCTCTTCCAGTAGTTCTGAGATTAAATATCCATTTCCATAGGTTGTGAATTCATACATTCCTCTAACCCACTCTGAGATTTCAAATATTGGGCTTAGATCAACAACTGGAGCATATCCTAATTCGCTCATCACATCTAACATTCCATAATAGATACCCTTCAACTTTACATTTTTAAAGTATCTCATAAACTCTAACATAACATACATAAATAGAGGAATGGATCGAAATGCATGGGTTATGTCTAAATATATTTCATCCCCCTCGTTTATTTCATCTATTAATCCCATGAATATATCAAAATTCTCCCAGATCTCTTCTCTATTAATTCCATATTTGATTATCTTGCATTTAGATCCTCCAGTAGCATTTTTGTTGATCTTTTGTAGATATTTGTCAATAACTTCCTCTACCTTTTTTAGATCGTTTTCTGAGAGAGCGTAATGACTATGTTTTGATTCCCCCACTTTTTTTCCTATTTCTATCCAATATTCTTTATCAAATTCTTTTACTTCATTAGCATAATATCGATAGAGCTCTTCCCACATTGATCTCGCAGTTCCAACTACAATAACTTTATCAACCTTTAATGTTTTAGTTAAAATAGATAATATAAATGGGCTGGTTTCTTCTTCCCCATTGAGAACATATTTTGCAGTATTGTATTTCCTTTTAGATACATCTTTCTCTTCTGCACTTTTTCCAACGCCGAGAGGTGCTATTAAAACTTTCAACATTTCACCTTTCGCTCTTTTCGTTCGGGTTGTGATAATTTGTAGAACCTCAAAAATAAAAAATAACTACTATATATACTTAACGGTTCTGTCGGAAGATTTATTATTTATTATATAATTATATTCGGATATGTATTTAAACTTTAAAAATATTTATGTTCAAAAATAATCTTAGTTTTAATAGGTTGTTATATTGGGTTTTAATATTAAGTGTAAGGGTCATCTTAATAAAAGTTGATGTAAAGGATAATCATCATATCCTTTGACATTAGATACACTCAACAAAAAATTAAAAAATTAAAAAATTTAATAAGTGATAAAAGAAAAAAGAGAAAACAGATGGTAAGTTCATGGTGATTATTAATGATAATTAAAAAAATAAAGATGAGTTCTGAACCTCTAAGTGTTTATGAACAAATTAGAGGGGAGAATACATTTTTATTAGAGTCCGCTGAGGGCGTTCCAAAAATAGCAAGATATTCTATCTTAGGGAAAGCAGAGGGAAAGTTAACATTTAAAAATGGCAAATTGGAAGTAGATGCATTTACAGAATTTGGAGAGTTAGCAAAAGAATTAGAAGGAAAGTATGAATGCCCATTAGATGCTTTAAGAGAAGTTAGAAATCATTATTTAAGATTTATTGATATATCAAACATTGAACCAATTCCAAGATTTAAAGGAGGACTTGTCGGATATTTAAGTTATGATATTATAAGATACTGGATAGATCTCTCTGAAATTCATCCAAAGCCCGTAAATGACCTAAACTTTCCAGATGCGGAGTTTTTTATAATAAAGGACTTTATCTCCTATGATTTAAAGGAAGGAGTTGTTAACTTAGTTGCAGAAAGTAAAGAGGGCATAGATCATTTGAAAGATATTGTAGAGAGGTCAAGAGGTATTAAAATTAATAAAAATAATAAAGATAATGTTAAAAATAAAAATGAAAAACAGGAAGAAAAAAATTTAAAAATAAAGTCGAATATGAGTAAAGAGGAGTTTATAGGAGCAGTAAAAAAGGCAAAAGAGTATATTTTCTCTGGAGATATTTTCCAGGTTGTTTTATCAAGGAGGATAGAGGTTGATTTAGAAAACTTAGATCACTTAGAGATCTACAAAAAAGTTAGGGAGATTAACCCTTCTCCTTACATGTATTATTTGGACTTTGGAGATAGAAAAATTATCGGTTCCTCTCCGGAAATACTGGTTAGAACTAACTATACAAACAATAAAAGATTGGTTATAACACGACCGATTGCTGGAACTATAAGAAGAGGAAAAACAGAAGAGGAAGATAAGGAATTGGAAAATAAGTTATTAAATGATGAAAAAGAGAGAGCTGAGCATGTTATGCTTGTTGATTTAGCAAGAAATGATATTGGAAAGATCTCAAAATTTGGAACTGTTGAAGTTAGCGATTTTATGACCATAGAGAAATATTCTCATGTTCAACATATTGTAAGTAATGTAATTGGAGAGTTAAAAGATAATTACGATTCCTTCTTGGCGGTAAAAGCTACATTTCCAGCTGGGACGTTAAGTGGAGCTCCAAAGGTTAGAGCTATGGAGATCATTGAAGAACTCGAAAAAACATGGAGAGGACCTTACGGAGGAGGCGTTGGATATTTCGGATGGGATGATTTGATGGATCTTGCTATAACCATAAGAACCTTTGTAATATTAAAAAATAAGGGATATATTCAAGTTGGAGCAGGAATCGTGGCTGATTCAGTTCCAGAAAATGAATGGGAAGAGACAGAAAGAAAGGGAATGGCTAATGTTAAAACGATTGAAACCCTAATAAAAACTAAAAATTAGAAACAAAATATTGCTCAAATATTTATCCAATAACCGCATGTTTTAAAGCATCTTTACAAATACAGTCCCTTTCTCCGAATTTGTAGTTTACAAATTCCTCAACTATGTTTAATATCTTATCTTCCATCTCTTTTATTGTAGATAAGACCTCATCAACGGTTAAAATGTTCTTTGAAATACCACATGCATAGTTAGTTATACTGCACAGTGAGGTGTAGCATATTTCTAACTCCCTCGCTAAAACCACTTCTGGATAGCCAGTCATTCCTACAACATCTCCCCAATTTTTGTATATCTCTATTTCTCTCTTTGTTTCGAATCTCGGCCCTTCAGTGCAAACATAAACCCCTTCTCCGTAAGCGTATTTCCTTTTTTCCAGTATTGATTTTAAAACATTCCTAAGTTGTGGGCAGTATGGCTCTGTCATATCAATATGAACAACTTTTCCACAATCGTAAAATGTTTCTTCTCTTTTTTTAGTAAATTCGATAAAATCATTTGGTATAAAAAACATTCCTGGCTTTAAATCGATTTTTAGAGAACCAACAGAATTTATAGCCAAGATCCTCTCTACTCCAAGCATTTTTAAAGCGTATATGTTTGCCCTATAATTTATTTTATGAGGAGGTAAGCTATGACTTGCTCCATGTCTAAATAATAAAACAACATCACTTTCTTTGTCAATAATAACTTTTGCTTTCCCATATTTTGTGTTAATCACTTCCTCTTTATCTCCTTTCAAAATTCCTGCAATTCCTGTTCCACCTATTATTCCAATCATTCTTCCACCAAGTTAGCGAGTTTTTCTATCTCCTTTATTCCCTTAAAAAATTCTTTTATGTATAGATGTTCATTTTTTGAGTGTGCGAGTTCTAACCTTCCAACTCCATATATTATGGCATCAGCGTTTAAAAATTTGTTGAAGTAGAAAGCTTCACACGTGGCATTAAAAAATGATATGTCAAAATTATCCGATAATTTTTTCAACAATTCCTCATTTTTTAAAATGTAAAAGTCAGCAAAATTTCTATTTTTAACCAAACCTGCTTTTATTTTGTTATAATATTCTTTTTTAGATAAGAAATTATCGATCTTTTTTATGAGATCGTTTTCTACACTGCGAACATCAAATAAAACACTCGCATAGTCGGGAGTGATATTGCTTTGAACTCCTCCCTTTACAATTGTTGGTGTTATAGATGAATAATATGTTTTTTCGAATTTTATGCTTTTTAATGGGATATTTTTAATATCTAAAACCACTTTACTTATTATTTCTATTGGGTTAGTGGATGATGGAAAAGACGCATGTTTCGCTTCTCCAAAACACTCTACCATATATTCAAAACGACCTTTATGTCCAATGCACACTTTTAAGTCGGTTGGTTCTCCAACTATAACGTTGAGAGATCTTTTTTTAATATTTTCTTTAAATTCCTTATGATTTTTTAAATACTGACAAAATTTACAAATCCCTTCAGATTTCGTTTCTTCATCTGGGGAGATAACCAATAAGGAATTTTCAGTAGTTAAAAAAGCGTGCATCATTAAAATTACGTTTCCTTTTGCATCTATAACTCCTGTTCCATATATTTTATCCTCTTCTCTTTTAAACTCCCTCTGAAATTTAACAGTATCAATATGTGAGTTAAATATTTTATTGATCTTTTTTAAATCATCTTTATATGCAATAAAACATCCTTCTATTATTTCATTTTTTATTCCAAGGTTGTTAAATAGATCTGATAAATATTTAAACGCTTTTTTTACTCCTTTTTCGTTATCTGTTCTAATTTTTACTAAGTCCTCTAAAATTTTTAAATACTCCATAATATTCCTCCAAATATGATTTTAATAAAGTATTAAAAATTAATTAAAAATTAAAAAATAAACTTTACTTCTTCTCCTATTAACGCCTCTAAATCAACATCCCTACTTTTAAATTCAAGCATTGCTGTTGAATATCTTTTACATGAGTAA
Source organism: Methanocaldococcus vulcanius M7 (assembly GCF_000024625.1). Taxonomy (NCBI): domain Archaea; kingdom Methanobacteriati; phylum Methanobacteriota; class Methanococci; order Methanococcales; family Methanocaldococcaceae; genus Methanocaldococcus; species Methanocaldococcus vulcanius. Next base: position 1,117,342 of record NC_013407.1, on the reverse strand, counting down.
GTTCTCCACGGAGGGAGAGTTGTGGTTTCAACCACCCTGTTCTCATCAATGAAAATAACATCTATGGGATAACGCATGAAAAATGTGTGGATAGATACTTTTCTCTTTTTATATAGAAAGAGCATAGCCCCATCTCCTATATCTCTCATCATTAAACCAATTGCTCTCTTAATAAAGTTATCTGCCAATATAACATCAAATTCTAATTCTCCTATTTTTACTTTTCTAATTTTTTTTCTAATTTTTACAGATTTGGAATTATTTTGCATTTTTTTCACTTTCTTTCTTTTCATATGGAACTGGGATGTAGTAAACGGATGGTTTTGATCCCATTGGTTGAGGGTAGAGCTCTAATAACTCATAAACTTTCCTTGGGACGTTTGTATTAACTTCAATCCCAAGTTCTTTTAGTTTATTAACGGTTAATGGATAATCATGAGTCCATCTTCCTTCAGTTAATTTTTTTGCTATGTCTTTTGATTTCTCTTCTCCATATCTATCCTTTAACAATTCATATACAAATTCATACATCTGCTTAATTGCTTTTTTAGATATGTCAACTAAGATCAGTGTTTCATCACTTACCTTCTCTCCCTTTCTGTAATATGTTTCTAATATTGAAGCGGCTGGATACTGCCCAATCTGTGGATCTACTGGCCCCATAACCGCGTTTTTATCGATCAGTATCTCATCTGCTGCAAGTGCAATTAGCGATCCTCCACTCATCGCATAGTGAGGAATTATAACTGTTGTTTTTGCTTTGTGTTCTTTTAATGCTAATGCTATCTGTTCACTTGCCAAAGCCAAACCTCCTGGAGTGTGTATTATTAAGTCAATAGGCATATCCTCGGGGGTTAAACGTATAGCCCTTAAAATTTCCTCGCTATCTTCAATAGTGATATATTTATATAATGGAATTCCTAAAAAAGTTAACGCTTCCTGTCTGTGTATCATTGCAATAACTCTCGTTCCTCTTTCTTTCTCAATCTCTTTAATACATCTCAATCTTCTCATTATCTTGTATCTTAACATCATCTCTGGATATATAAATAAGAAAAATAAGAAGAAAAAGAAAAACAAGTCCGTCGATGTCATCTCATCCCCCTTGATTTTTGTGAGGTAAATTATTAATATAACCTAATAAATATAAATATAGTTGCCCTTTATCATCACTAAATTGGTGATTATTATGAATAAGATTGGATTAACTCCAATAAAAATAAAGACATTTTCAAAGATTAAAACTTACGATGATACAATTCCATCATTAAAGTATGTGGTTATAGAGCCAGCTGGCTTTCCTATAAAAATGGGAAGCGAGAACGTCAGTGTGTCTGCTGAGGATCCTGTATTATTTAATATTTACGCGAGAGATCAATGGATTGGAGAGATTGTTAAAGAAGGGGATTATCTTTTTGATAATTCGATAATTCCTGATTATGCATTTAAAGTTCTCTCTACATATCCAAAAGATGGAGGGATGATCACAAGCGAGACGGTTTTTAAACTTCAAACTCCAAAAAAAGTTATAAGAACACAATTTAAAAAAGCTAAGTTTAGCGAGATCGTTGGGCAGGAAGAGGCAAAAAAGAAGTGTAGGATAATTATGAAGTATCTGGAAGATCCAGAACTCTTCGGGGACTGGGCTCCAAAGAATGTTTTATTTTACGGACCTCCCGGAACTGGGAAAACACTTATGGCGAGAGCACTTGCTACCGAGACAAATTCTTCATTTATATTGGTAAAAGCTCCTGAATTGATAGGAGAGCATGTAGGAGATGCTTCTAAAATGATCAGAGAGTTGTATCAAAAAGCATCAGAAAATGCTCCTTGTGTTGTATTTATAGATGAGTTGGATGCAATAGGATTAAGTAGGGAGTATCAATCACTTAGAGGAGATGTTTCTGAGGTCGTTAATGCACTTTTAACAGAGTTAGATGGTATCAAAGAAAATGAGGGAGTTGTAACTATTGCTGCAACCAACAATCCTGCAATGCTTGATTCAGCAATTAGAAGTAGATTTGAGGAGGAAATAGAGTTTAAGCTTCCAGATGATAAAGAACGATTAAAAATTATGGAACTCTATGCTAAAAAGATGCCAATTCCAATTAAAGCAAATTTAAAGGAATTTGTAGAAAAAACGAAAGGATTTAGTGGCAGAGACATTAAGGAGAAATTTTTAAAGCCAGCCCTCCATAGGGCAATATTAGAAGGTAGAGATTATATAAATAAAGAAGATTTAGAGATCTCTCTCAAAAAATTAAAGGTTAATCAAAAAGAAGCTCCAACTCACCTTTACTTATAATTTACTCACTTAAATTCATCAAGATAATCCCAGTTCTCAATAAGATAATCTTGAACTAACCATAACTCTTTTCTATTCTTCCTATATAGATCTACAAGTTTTTTTATTGTTTCTTTATTTTTTCTTTCAAAAATCTCATCCAATATCAACGTTAACGCCTCAATTATATTGGAATCGTTAAAATCCAGATCCATTTTTAACATCTCAACTATAACCCTTAAAAGTTCTTCATCTTTTGCATTTTTAACAAAACAGTTTCTAAGAAAAGAAATAAGGGTAAAGATATGTTTTTTCTCTATTGGAATTAGTTTTATTATACCAATAGCTCTATATATTAAACTATCTACATCAACAAAACAATCCCATAAATAGTTTTTAACAACCAGTTCCTTTAAAATATCTAATAACTCTTCTTTTGATTTATTTTTTAAATTATTAAATATTTCATCTCCATCAATGTAGTTATTATTTTTATAGGCCTCTATTAACGCATATCCATGCTTACAGTTGAATCTATAAGGGCATGAACATATAGAAGAGTGATCTTTCAGATCTACCTTAACTCTATAAAGTTCAGATCCAAAAACCTCTCCAAAGAGGAAATCTCCAAATTTAATACAGTATTTAACTAAATTGTTTTTATAGTACGCTTTTCCCCTCTCCACAACCCTACTATCATACTTCATAATCTCACGTTTTGTTTATCGGTTCTTACTTCTTTATTATTTTATTTTTATTCATATTTTGTTTTTTGTTATTTTATTTTCAATTATTTTTATTTATTTCTCTTATTTCTCCACGATTTCCACGATCTCTCCATCTTTTAACTTAACGATTTTTGAAGCGTATCTTGTCAACTCCTGCTCATGTGTAACCATAATTATCGTTATCCCTTTTTCATTCAGTTCTTTTAAAATATTCATGACAACTTCACCACTTTTACTATCTAAATTTCCTGTTGGTTCATCAGCAAATATTATTTTCGGGTCGTTTGCCAAAGCCCTCGCTATTGCAACTCTTTGCTGTTGTCCTCCACTTAATTGATGTGGGTAATGATTGATTCTTTTTTCCAACCCCACCATCTTTAAAAGTTTTTTTGCCTTTCTTCTTCTATATCTTTTATCTTTTTCATCGAGCATCATCGGAAGTTCTACATTTTCTAAAGCGGTTAATGTCTTTATTAAATGGAACTGCTGGAACACAAAACCCCCAATTTTCCTCCTAAAAACTGCTCTTTCGTTTTCACTCATGGAACTTGTTTTTCTTCCCTTATAGTGAACTGCTCCCTTTGTAGGGACGTCTAAAAGACCCAAAATATTTAAGAGGGTTGATTTACCACATCCGCTTGGTCCCATTATCATAACAAATTCTCCTTTTTCTATCTCCAAATTAATATTCTTTAAGGCAATGGTTTTTGCTTCTCCTTTTCCATAAATTTTCCAAACATTTTTAACTTTTATCAATATTACTCCCCTCTTAATGTTTCTATAGGATTTAGTTTCGCTCCACTCCTTGCAGGGAAGTATCCGCTAATTACTCCAACTAAAAAGGAAAATATTAACACCCCAACAATTAGTTCCCAAGAGATCCATGCATTTACCATCAAATACCCAAACTTATGAGCAAGCGACTCTACAAATTTAGCAAGCACTATTCCCAAGATCAATCCGATCATTCCACCAAAAAGTCCTAAAAATCCTGACTCAACAACAAATATTGCCAAAATATCGGTAGTTTTAGCTCCCAGTGCTTTTAAGATTCCAATATCCTTTCTTCTTTCCAAAATACTCATATGCATAGTGTTTGATATGCCAACAGCTCCAACAAGTAAGGAAATTCCTGCCACACCAACTACAAATATGGTTATAACCCCAAGAACTGATCCGACAGTTTCAGCAAGCTGTTCCGCAGTTAAAACTGAAAAATCATCACTTCCAAAAGATTTTTTTAAGGCCTTTTTAATTTCATTTGCGACTTCATTTATATCCTCTCCCTCTTTTACTGTAACAGTAATAAAATTATATTTTCCCTCATTTCCAAATAACTTCTCTCCAATATCGATATTTAATAAAACGGAATTGTCATCTTGCTGATCTCCGACAGGTTTTAAAATTCCAACAACTCTAAATTTCTTGTCTTTAATTTTTATAACATCTCCAATTTTTATTTCTCTATTAAATAAATCATGAGCGGTTCCATATCCAATAACACACGCATATTTGTCATTATCGCTCAACCATCTTCCCTCGTCTATCTCATAACCACTTCCCTTATACACCTTTTTTAATTGGGAAGGTTTCGCATAATAATAGGAGACAAACTTCTTCTCTCCGTTGTATTCAATCTCACAACCTCCATACCAACCATACATTACTGCATCAACGCCTTTAACATTCTCAATTGCTTTAACATCTTTTTTAGTAAAATAATGAGATGGAGGAACTCCAAATTGCTTCATTGGTAGAATTGTTATTTTATTTGATCCGATCTTCATCATTTCTTCTTTTATATAGTTTTGAACTCCATAACCAAGAGATATTAAACTAACCATCGCTAAAACTCCAATAACTATTCCAATAATCGTTAACATGCTTTGCGTTCTCTTTTTTGAAATATTCTTAAATGCAAAAGCAACGATGTCATCAATTTTCATAACCACTCCCCAAAATAGCCATACTATATAAATTATTATGAACAAGATCTTATATATAGATTGAGATAGAGAGGGAAAAAATGAACAGAGAAAAAGCTATTATCTACCTTCTTCTACCTTTTTGCATATTTTCCCTAATGCTTCCAACCTTTGGTTTGCAGGTTGGGGAGGTTGAGTATCAGCCGAGTGTTATTCATCCTGGGGATGATGTGGATTTGTGGGTTAAGGTTACGAATGATAATTATAATCATGAACTTAAAAATATTGTGGTTGAGATTAAACCGCATTATCCTTTTGAGTTAAAGCAAGTTAATCCTGTGAAAGGGAGGGTTTATATTAGTCATTTGAACATTGGAGAGTCGGAGGTCGTTCACTTTAAACTCCATGTTAATGAAAACGCTCCCTCAAACAACTATGAAATAGACATAAAAGTAAACTACGATGAAGTAGAAACCGAAAACGGAAAAGAAATAACAAACCACTACCAACTAACAAAAATATACTACCTACCAATCTACGGAAAAGCCAACTTTGAAATAAATGTTGATAACACCTCCATAACACCCGGCAGGAGTAAATTTATACACATAACTATAAAAAATGACGGAACCGGAACTGCAAAATATCTAAGCATTTATCTTAAAGGAAATGAAAAGATCAATGTATTAGGCGGAAGTTCAGTGTATTTAGGTTGTTTAAATGCAGGAGAGCAGAAAACTATTCCTATTGAGTTATATGCGATACCTGAAATAGAGGATGGAATATATTCAATCAATGCAGAGTTGTATTGGACAGGAGAAGATGGAAACAGATACAATACAACTATTCCAATAAATATAAGAGTTTTAAAGAAGATATATCCAGATCAACCATTTATTTATTTAGATGATGTAGAAAACAGGGGAGATTATGTAGAGTTGACCGTAGGAATTGCAAATAGAGGAAATTCAAAAATTAAACATTGTGTAATGATTTTAAATATAGATAATGAAAATTATACAAAATATATCGGAGATCTTGATGAAGACGATTACGACACGGCAGTATTTAAAATAAATAAATTTGGAAATCTAACGTTAAATGTTGAAGTTTCTTATTTTGATGATTACCATAAAAAATACAACCTCTCAAAAACATTTCGCATAGAGGTAGAGAAAAAAGAGGAAGAGAACTTTAATTCAATCTACGCAATAATAGGAATTGTAATTGTATGTGGGGTTATCTTTTACCTTATAAAAAGAAGAAAAAGAAAATTTGATGAATTTGAGGATATTGAATGAAGATCAAATAGTAAAAATATATAAAGAAGCAATAATTTTTTAGCGATTTGTTGGATAGATTTTTTAGGTTTTTATCTTTACTTTCTTATTAATTTTATTAATTTTTAATCCTCGCTATACATATTGCTATGTATTAATTGCTAATATCTTATCATTATCTTGATATTATTAACTCTTTTTTTATTAATCTTCACTGCAATAAGTATCATCGGTGTAAAAATGGAGGACTTTGTAATTATCGGTTCTGGAGTGGCAGGATCTACAATAGCAAAAGAATTAAGAGAAAAATACGGAGAGAATTGTAGAATAGCGATCATTGAAAAAGGAGATAATCCAAAATACATATCGGAAGGAAAAAATGTTGAAGTAAATTACATCTGCGGTGTGGGAGGTAGTGGAATCTACTCGTTAGGAAATGCCATAAAAACGAAAATAAAGGGGTATAAAATAAACAAATCAATATACTCTGAAATATGGGAAGAATTGCACATAAGATCCCCAAGCGATGATTTTTTAAGAGATATTGACAGAAAATTTGCTGATTTGGGTTTTAAAAAAATGGAAAAATTTATTAATTTCAACAAATGTAAAAAATGTGGAATGTGTGCAAAAAAACTATGTGAAGCGAAGTGGACTCCAATAAACTACCTAAAAAAAGCTAATGTCAAGATAATATCAAACTTCAACACCATAAGAATTGAAAAAAACGATTGTTGGGTGGTTAAAGATAAAAAAGGACGAGATATAAAAACTAAAAACCTCATCATCTCAGCAGGAGGAATTAACTCCCCACGACTCTTAAAAAAAGTTATTGATGATGATAACATTGGAAAAAACCTATTTGTAGACATTTTTATAACAATCGGGGGGATTTTAAAAGACAGTTATTTAAATAAAGATATTTCAATGCTAATGTGCAAACAATATAAAGATTTTATACTCACTACACACTACTCTCAACTACTCTATAACGAAATAACAAAAACAGAAAAAACTAACAAAATAAAAGGAATTAAAGAAAAAGATGTTATTGGAATTATGATTAAAATAAGAGATGAAAATAACGGGATCGTATTGGAAAACGAACTTAAAAAAGAGATAACAAAAAACGATTTCAAAATATTAGCGAGAGGAATTAGTAAGGGATCAAAATATCTCCATAAACTTGGAGTGGAAGAGATTTATTCAACACATCCAAGAGGATCTCATCCAGGGGGAAGTTTAAGTTTGGTTGTTGATGAATTTGAGGTTAAGGAAGGGCTTTATGTTTGTGATGCTTCACTTTTCAAAGAGACACTTGGACTTCCCCCAATAGTTTCAATTATTGCCCTATCAAAAAAACTTGTAAAGGAGATATTATAGCCAATATTTATAAACAACAAAATAAAAATAAATAAAATAAACATAAAAATAAACTAAATAGAAGCAAGAAGATCTAAACAGTTAGTGAGGAAAGGGGGAGATAGTTATGGGAATATTTGATGTAATATCTTCAATATTCAAAAAGAAGCCAAAAATTGCCTATGCAAAATCCCAAAGCGTTGATCTAATTGAATTAAAAAGAAATCCCTACTATATTGTCGCATCAGTAGAACTGGGGAACACTACAACCAAATCAATTATTACTGCAACCAATATGGAGACGGGTAAAACATACATAGTTAGCAAGCACGTAAAAATGACAAGAGATGTTAGGCCACCAAAAAAAGGAGAAGAGGTCTTTGGAGAAACACTTTGGGGTGTTAAATTAACAAGAGAAGCCGTCTCGGATATGGTTAAAGAAGTCCTATTGGAAAGTTTGAAAAAGGCAGGGTTAACAGTAGATGATTTACACTTTGTTGTTAGAAGTACAGGGGTTACTGCTGGTTTTGCATCCCCCGAAGAAGTTGGAGAGATGATCATTGCATTAGCCCAAGGATGTATGAAGGCAGGGGTTCCACCAGCGAAGATGACTCCTGCAATGACAAAAGATCAGATACCAAAACCATTCGATAAATACTCTTTTTTAGATAAAATTATCTTTGATGGAGCAGTTACTGGTGTCTTACCTCCAACAGGTAAAGAGGTTGTTGCAAACGAAATGGAAGGAGAACTTGTAACCGCAGGAATAAAAGTTGGAAGCAAGTGGACTGATGTCGATTTTAGAAATCCATGTATGAGTATTGACTTTGGAACCACATTGGCAGGACGAATTACCAACGATACACTTCCCTATGCAAAAGTCATCGGAAACCTCTGTGGATTAGCAGGAGCGATTGCTGACGCTATCGCGAGAGGATCTGGAAAGATAGATGAAAAGACAGGAGCAGCGTTAGATCTCTCAGATGTAAAAGGAAAGCCAAATGAGGAGTTAGCAAAAGAATACGCAGAAAAAATGCACAAGTATATAATTATCAAAGAAGTCCCTAAGGATGTTGAGAGATTTGGAACTGTTCCCGTAGATCCAAAAGCAGCTGAAAAAGCTGGAACTACGTTGATAGGTTGTGATGTTGGAGAAAATGGAAGTGATCTTGTAAAATTGGAAGAACTGGGTAGGGAGTTGGTAGAGAAAAGCGATATTCCTACTCTATTGTGTTGTTTAGATTACGTTATGAGTGAAGTTGTTAGAAGATTGGTAAAGTTAGCATACGAAAAGAACTTAATAAATGAGAAATCTGCAATTGGAATAACTGGAAGGGCTGGAATTACTGGAAAGAAACCTGAGTTAATTGTTGAAAAACTTAAAACGTTAAATATATGGGATAATGTTGAGGAGAATGTTGTATTTGTTGAAGATGGTTTAGCACTTGGAGCTTCGGTAATGGCAAGATGTATGAACTGTCTTGGAACACCAAAAGTTCCGATTGGAGGGGTTAGAGGAGGAGGATGTATACTTTCACTAAGAAGAAAATGGCAGAAAGAAAGAGGAATGATAAGGGACTAACTTGATATTTCTAATTTTTATAATTTTTATTTTATATATTTATATTTTTTATGTCTTATTATTATCGTAGTTATCACATATACTTTTTAAATGCTTATTGTTCTTTTTATTATTTTTTTAAAATATAAAAATAAAATATAAAAAATGGAAGATATTAAAGTTATGGTAAAAAGAAAGTAAAAAAATTAAATAAAGGATTAAATGAAGTAATTAGTAGAGAGGTAGCAAATTCGGTTTAAATGGCTCAAAGCGTAAATCCCCTCCCCCCACTATTAACTAATTTGCCAGTGCATTAAATTTAAAAATCTAAAATAGGTAAATTAATGCCCCCACATAATAATACTATTAACTATACAGTATATATATTTTTTCATTTTCGTAAAAACTGAAAAATACTCTCGGATGTATTACGCAATTCAAAATGTGAACTTTGCACTTTAAACACTAATATTTCAATATTATAAAATAATAAAAAGATAATAAAATAAAAAAACAAATCACCAAAATAGAGAAGTAAACAATAACAGACAATAAAAGGAGGGAACTATGGACTTAACAAAAAACAAATTAAGGTTAAAAGTTCCTCAATGGCATTACTCTCTATTAACCGACTACGAAAGATTAGCAATATTTAAAAAAGTAATAGAAAATACATTAAAGGGAGGAGAAGTAATTTACGATCTTGGAACTGGATCAGGAATTCTTGCGATGATGTCAGCAAAAAAAGCAAAGAAAGTTTATGCAATTGAACTGGATCCATTTACTTATGAATATGCAAAAGAAAATGTATATATTAATGGTTTTAAAAATATTGAAGTTATCGAAGGAGATGCTTCACTTTACAACTTTAAAGAAAAAGCAGATGTGATCATAGCAGAACTGTTAGATACTGCTTTGATAACCGAACCACAAGTAAACGTCCTAAACTCAATAATAAAAAGAGGTTATTTAAAAGAAAACGCTAAAATAATCCCTCAAAAAGCTATAACAACAATTCAACTTGTAGAGGCAAAACTAAACCATCCTTACTATGATGAAGAGATAACATCTAAGGAGATCTCAGAAGAGATAATATACGAAGAGGTAGATTTTTATAAAGTAAATCCTCTTGAGGTAAAATATAACATAACATTAGAAGCAGAAGAAAGAGCAGAAAATCTCGGAATAAAGTTAAGAACCTATACCATATTAAATGAGGACTGTGTTTCTGGTCAAACACCAATGTTAAATCCTCCACTTATATTTCCACTAAATAGAAGTGCAGATAAAGGAGAAATAAAAATACTCCTCTCATATAAAAGAGGAGGGGACTTAGAAAGTGTTAAATGCAAATTCAAACAATGAAATTTTTAAATAATATTACAAACTACAAAATGAAAGAGTCCAGAGAGGAATCAATCACTAAAAAGCGATAAGAGTTGAGGCATAAGATATAAAATATTATTTAAAATTATTTAAAATTGATAATGTTTATTATTACACCCACATATCTTGTCATCCAGCCATATACAATCCCCCACCGTATATACAAATTGAAGTAAACATTAAAACAGCATAAAATTTTTATTTTAGATACAACAATAATCGAAAAAATGCAAGAAAAACTAAGAGAGATTAAAAGGTGCGATTATGTTGGAAACCATAAAAACCTATTTCTTAATGGCTTTACTTGTAGCGTTGATCTATATAGTATGTTTACTACTCCACATCCATCCATTGATCGCGATACTTTTAGCGTTGATTCCGAACATTATAGCATATTATATGAGTGATAAATTTGTTTTAATGAGTTATAACGCAAGAATTATTGATGAAAACGAAATGCCTTGGCTACATCAAATAGTTGAAAGAACCGCAAGAAAAGCAGGGCTTCCAAAACCAAAAGTTGCGATAGTGCCAACCATCACTCCAAATGCGTTCGCAACAGGAAGAAATGCAAATAATGCCGTGGTCGCAGTAACAGAGGGAATATTGCAGGTCTTATCTCCAGAGGAATTGGAAGGAGTTATAGGACATGAAATTGGGCATATAAAGCATAATGATATATTAATAAGCACAGTAGTTGCAACATTAGCAGGAGCAATTATGTATATAGCACAATGGATGCTTTACTGGGGAGGGATCTTTTTCGTTTCTGAGGAAGAGGATAGTAATCCGTTGGAGTTAATTGGGACAATTTTGTTGTTGATATTAGCCCCAATTGCTGCTGCTTTAATACAATTTGCCATTTCACGACAGAGAGAGTTTTATGCAGATGAAGAAGGAGCAAAACTAACTCATCCCTTATGGTTAGCAAATGCTCTCGCGAAATTAGAAAAAAGTGTAGAACTTCATCCGATGGAAGGTGGAAATCCTGCAACTGCACACATGTTTATAATAAATCCATTTAGAAAGGATTTTATTGCGAAACTCTTTTCAACACACCCCCCAACAGAAGAAAGGATAGAGAGATTATTAGAAATGTGTAAGAAAATGAAAAAAGGTGGCCAAAAGTGGTAAACGTTATAACTATTGAAGAATTGAAAAAATACATAAGAAACAACGAAGAAGAAAAACTCGAGGAAGTAGATATTGTAACCTCAGCTACATGTGGAATAATGTCTGGAACTGCTGGGATCTTTCATATTCCATTTAATGAAACATTCAAGAGAGCAGAAGAGATCTACTTAAACGATATAAAAGGTACGGTTGGAATTTGCCCCAATGAATTTTTAGGAAAGGTTGATGCGATATTTTACGGAGAAGTTGGATTTTTATTTAAAGATCTTGTTAAAGGAAAAAGTTTTGAAGCAAAAGCCATATGTGAGGGAAAAATATATAAAAATGAAATAAAACTTGAAGATCTGCCAACAGCTAAAATGTTAGGGACAAGAATGGCATTTAAAAATTACACTGCAATTACGAACACCTCAGATAGTAAAGTTAACACAATATTTCATAGATTACCAATAAAAAAAGGAGAGGCCTCTTTTTCTGGATGTGGAATGTTCAATCCACTTGAAAATATGAATATAAAAAATGAAAAAGATATAATTGGAAAAAAAGCACTTTTAAATGGAGCTGAAGGATTAATATTAGGATTTGGGACAAGATCCTCAATAGATAAGCCAAATTTAATGATCTCAGCAGATATGAAAGAAATGGATCCCTACTACTTAGGAGGGTTTATAACATCAAACGGAGTAGAGATATATAATACAATAGCAATTCCAATATACGTTAAAAACCATATAAATGCTCTAAAAAAGCTTGATAAAGATATTGCATTACCACTTGTTAATATTTTTGGAAGAGAAATTATAGATATTGGAAATTATGCAGAGGTCTGGGAAAATGTAGACCTAAGGCCAAAAATAAAGCAAGAAAACTGTAAAAATTGTAATAATTGCATAGCTGAGGAAAACTGCCCTACTCTCGCTATAAAACGAGAAAATGGTAAAATAAAAATAACAGAAGATTGTTTTGGATGTGGAGTTTGTAATATCTGCCCCTACAATGTTTTTGAAACAAAACTCGGATCTATATGTGGAATTCCAATAACATGCAGGCAATCAGATAGAAAGAGAGCTCTAAAATTAGCAAACGACTTAAAAGATAGAATTTTAAAAGGAAATTTTAAGCTCAATTTACCAACCGAGTAGTGCAAAGACAAAACCAATCACGCCGATCAATGTTGCCACATAGGAAATAGGATATATCTGCCTAAATAATAGAACAGGAGAGAATGCTCTAACAAACGTTGCTAATATTGGAAAGATCACTGCAATGGCTAAGTTCTCAACAATAGTGATAGGATTATTTATATCAGGGGCAATTCCCAAATACAAAGTTGCAAATAAACTACCAAGTGTTATCATTAAAAGTTCAGTGCTTGCCAAATAGATCGCTCTATACCTTCCAATCAACTCCATCGTTGGCCCTTCAATAACATCCGCCTTAGTATGTGTTATTGAAAATGGATACTCTTTTATCATTATCAAATATCCTATAAAATAACAAACTGCTCCAAAAATCCCCGCAAGTGATAATAAAAATGGCTCTCCAATAATATCTTTTAAAAAGATGCTCTTTTTTTGGATAAATGGGAGAAATGTTGCTAAATAAAAAGGAAAGGATCCGATGGTTATCATTTTAAAACTTCTGATCGCTCCTAACTGTTCAAGTGATATTTTCAATGTTTTTATAAATGGTGTTCCTTTACATTCATCAATGTATGGCATCCTCCATCCCATTATAGAAAAAGATAACGAACCAAGAATAACATACATCATCTCCTCTAACTTTAAAAATCCTACAATACCGATCTCATTTGATAAGATATGAAACGATGTTAACGAAGTTATTGCTAAGATAACCCACAATACTGCGATAGAAAGAAGAGGAAGTAAATTATATAAACGAGGTAAACTGGCATCTGGAACTTTTACCTCCTTGAATATAAATTTAAAAACCGACCAAAATCCTGGAGATAAAATATTTGGCCCAATTCTCTGATGTATTCTCGCTTCTATCTTCCTTTGGATACCAGGAATGTATGTAGAGATTGCAAATGCCAACGCTGGAATTCCCAATACAGAAGCAACTTCACTGATCATAATTCATCCCTCACATAAATATTAACTAATACGTCAATTAACTTAAATGTAATAATATATTATATATTGTTATTTTCCCTCGATAACCTTAGGAATCGCCTTAACTATTCCGGAGATTATATCCTCAGGTCTTGGAGCACATCCCGGCACTTTAACATCCACGGGAATAATATTCTCCACAGGGCCAGCAATGAACTCCGAAGTTCCAAGATCTCCACCTATATTTTTATAGACGCCTCCCATTAAAGCACACGCCCCTACGGCAATAACTGCCTTTGGTTCTGGAATCTTTTCATATATCTGCCTCAACGATTCAGCAACCACCTTAGTAACGCATCCTGTAACTATTAAGATATCCGCCTCCCTCGGATTAAACGTGAGAAAAACATTATACTGCTCTGCATCATAATACGGAGAAAACACTGCATTAACTACTTCAATATCACACGCATTACATCCACCAGTATAAACAAGCATCGCATGAATACACTTCTTCCTTGCGATTTTTTTAAGCATGCTGCCACCAATAATTTATCATTATTATTAATGACAAATTTTAAGACATTGAGTATATATAAGTTATGCATCTAATATTTATATTATTAAACATATGGACTATTTGTTTTCTTATTTATCTTGTTGTTTGTTTCTGTTTTTCTGATTTTTTAGTTTTTAGTTTAGATTTTTGTTTTTTATTTGGTTTTAGTTGGTTTCTAAGGGTTGGTTTGTTTTATTGTTTCTTATATTTGGATGTTTTTGATTATGGAGATTTTTTAGAGTTTTTAGTTATTTGTAGTTGTTTTTAGAAATCCACGGTTAATTAAGTGTGTTTTTTATTTTTATTTTATATTTATTGTTATTTTTTAAATAAAAGTTTGAATTGTTTTGTTAAAAGGTTTATAAAGAAAAGGGGTTATCTATGGGTAGAAATTTTATAGTGTAGAAAAATATAAATATTAGTAAAAACATTATAATGAAATAAGAAAAATTATTCTATTAAAATCAGACCTCTTCGAGGATGGAAGCATTATGTTGATTAATATCACAGCAATTACTATTTAATTAAAATCAGACCTCTTCGAGGATGGAAGAAAACATCAAGCGAGTATTCAGATGCATTATTAAAAAAATTAAAATCAGACCTCTTCGAGGATGGAAGTTGGTTGCTGAGCTGTTATATGTTGCCCTTACTGTATTAAATTAAAATCAGACCTCTTCGAGGATGGAAGTTGGTTGCTGAGCTGTTATATGTTGCCCTTACTGTATTAAATTAAAATCAGACCTCTTCGAGGATGGAAGTTGGTTGCTGAGCTGTTATATGTTGCCCTTACTGTATTAAATTAAAATCAGACCTCTTCGAGGATGGAAGAAACTTCTTAAATGCTTTTGAAATCTCTTTTAACGCTTCTATTAAAATCAGACCTCTTCGAGGATGGAAATATGCTTGAATCATGCTTGGATTCAGCTCTAAAACTTTATTAAAATCAGACCTCTTCGAGGATGGAAATATAACTCAGGAAGATGGTCTCTGATTACAGAAAATAATAATTAAAATCAGACCTCTTCGAGGATGGAAATTACAACACGTCATCACGACTACAAATCCAAGGAGGATTATTATTAAAATCAGACCTCTTCGAGGATGGAAAGAACCTTTTATGTGTGCAACTATTTCGACAGCTTTGATTAAAATCAGACCTCTTCGTGGATGGAGATATAAAAATTTTAAAATTAGGTAAAATAAAACTTCTTAAGGGGATAGAAACTCTGAAAAGATAATTATATAATTATTTTGTAAATGAATTCGTTTAATTATTATTTTTTCTATTTAATAAAAGAGCAGATACTTTCGAAACTTTTTTATTGTTTTCAGTAGTTAATTAAGTTAAAAAGTTTATTTGGGTGGTTTTATGATTGTTAAAGATTATGAAGAGTTTTGTAGATTGTTAGATTCATATATATGTAAATATAGAGGAAAATTTGGATGTGTGATAACCTTTAATGGATTTGTTAGAGAGTATGATTTAAAAGATGGAGAAAAAATTTCCACAGATGGAATGTCTATTGAAAAAGACATTTTTAAAAAATTAGAGCCGATTTTAGAAGAAGCAAAACGTAGATTTGGTATAATAGATGCCTTATTTTACCATAATACTGGATTTTTAAAAGTTGGGGAGAGAATTGCATCTATTGCAGTTTTTGCAAAACATAGGGGGGAGGGATTTAAGGCATTGGAATTTATTGTTGAAGAGATGAAAAAACATCACTAACCCTAATTTTTTAAATTTTTAGATTATAGTGTGGTAATTTCAAATTGGCAAAAATCGTCTCCCAAACCTGCACAGTGAGTTTCTTTGGCTCTAACTTTTTTATTTAGTATTTTCTCTAAACATCCTGCTATAAACCCTCCTTCAAACCAGCACAATGTTTCTCCAACTTCGGGAAGACCTGAGCAGGAGATACACTCGTATACTCGAATTTGTATTGGATTTTTATTTACAACCTCTATTTTTCCAATTTTATACTCTTCACAAAACTTAATTAAGTCATCTATGTTCTTCGGATTTAAACTTTGTCCCAGTTCTCTTCCACATTCATAAATAACTCCATGGGCACCTCTTCCCAAGTATTTCTCTAAATCCATAAACCTTATTAATCTAAAAACTGCTACATCTATATCTCTTCCTAATGTATGTCTGTTAGATTTTGAGATCTCATCAATTGAGAACCTTATTGCCATTATTCCACCAGGCCTATTTTATTATATAAAGTAATTTATACATGTTGTATACTTTACTTATCAAGATCATTACTATTAAGTATTTAAAGTTTTCTTTATAATTTCAATGGGTTATTTTGAATTTTCTATGAAGGGCATTTGTATATGTTTATATACTATATCACTTACCCGCTAAAATAAAAACAGTTAGAGGAAAATTTTTATATCTTTTAATTGATAATTCTACTCAAAAAACATAACAAATGAAAACTAACGTGATCAATATGCTATTTGTTCATATTGCTGATAATCATCTTGGATATAGACAATACAACTTAGATGATAGAGAAAAAGACATATATAAAGCGTTTAAGACATGTATTGATCAAATATTAGAAATTAGGCCTGATGTAGTTTTACATTGTGGAGATCTTTTCAATGATATAAGACCTCCAGTTAGAGCGTTAAAAGTGGCAATGCAGGGTTTTAAAAAACTAAAAGAAAAGGGAATTAAAGTTTACATTGTAGCAGGAAATCATGAAACTCCAAGAAGGGAAAGTGAAGACACCCCTATATCCCTTTTCAGAGATTATGTTCATATATTAAACGGATATGATGTGATAGATGGAGAGATATTTCTCTGTGGAACTCGATTTCATAGGAAAAGTAAAAGAGAGAAAATTCTCGAAAAATTAAAAGAATTTGAAGTTAAGGCAAAATCATACAATAAAAGGATATTAATGCTACATCAAGGAGTAAATCCCTATCTTCCATACGATTATGAGATTGAACTTTTTGATCTCCCTAAATTTAATTACTATGCCCTTGGACATGTTCATAGTAGAATATTGGAGAGAGTAAATGAAGGGATATTGGCTTATAGCGGTTCAACAGAAATAATTTATAGAAATGAATATGAAAACTACAAAAAAGAGGGTAAAGGGTTTTATTTAGTGGATTATAGTAAAAATGAACTTGATCTTTCAGATATAGAGAAGATAAATATTGAATGTAGAGAATTTGTAGAGGTAAATATTAAAGATGAGAAGTCATTAAACGAAGCAATAAACACAATAAAAAAATGTAAAGATAAACCAGTCGTTTATGGGAAAATAAAAAAAGAATTTAAACCTCTTTTTGATTTAATAAGCAATAAAATCTTAATAAATAAGGCGGTCTTAGTAGATGATGAATTCGTAAATATAAACGATAATTTAGATATTGAAGCAATAGATATTAAAAAAACATTAATTGAATATGCAAATAAGCAAGGTGTGGATGGGAATTTGGTATTAGAGCTTTATAAGTGCTTATTAACGAATGATGACTGGAAACACTTGCTACAAAACTATTACAACTCTAAATTTAGGGGATGAGCATGATAATAAAAGAAATAAAGATGAACAACTTTAAAAGTCATGCAAACTCAAAAATAACATTTGATAAGGGAATTGTAGCAATTATTGGAGAAAACGGCAGTGGAAAATCATCAATATTCGAAGCAGTGTTTTTTGCACTGTTTGGAGTAGACAGCAACTTTAAATATGAAAATATAATCTCAAAAAACAGAAAATCGGTTAGAGTGGAACTTGACTTCGAAGTTAGAGGAGATTATTATAAAATAATAAGAGAATATGACAACGGAGGAAAAGCCAAATTATACAAAAATGGAAAATTATATGCAAGCAGTATAAGTGCAGTTAATAAAACAGTAAGTGAAGTTTTAGGTATCGATAAAAATCTATTTTTAAATTCTATTTATATAAAACAGGGGGAGATTGCAAAATTTTTAATGCTGAAACCCGCTGAGAGAATGGAAACAATAGCAAAACTCCTCGGTATTGATGAATTCGAAAAGTGCTATCAAAAGATGGGGGAGATTTTAAAAGAATACAAGTCAAAACTTGAGAGATTGGAAGGAGAGTTAAGTAATAAAAAATCCTTCGAGCAAGAATTAAGAGACATGGAAAAAAAACTGCAAGAGAAAACAGATGAACTATCAAAAATTAATGAAACAATTAAAAAGATGAAAGAAGAACTTAAAGATGCGGAAGATGAACTGTCAAATATTGAAAAGAAAAAACTACAATATGAAAAATTTATATCAAAATTAGAAGAAAGAAAAACTGCATTAGAATTAAATAAGCAGAAATTAAACACACTAAAATATGATTTTGAAGTAATAACACGGTCTATAAAATTTTTAGAGGAACATAAGGAGGAATATGAGAAATACATGTCAGTAGTTAATAGAATAGAGGAAATAGAAAACAAACTCAAAGAACTTAAAGAGAGTTATGAGAACTACGTAAAATTAGTAAATAAAAAAGATATACTAAAAGAAGATATTAAAAAATTAGAAGAATTTATTGATAAAGTCAATTATAATGGAGATTTGGAGGATATAGAAGAAGAGATCGATAAAATAAAAAATAAAATTGAAAAAATAGAGCGAATTAAGGATTTAATTGAAGAACTTAGAACCCTACATTCCGAAGTCGAAAAGATAGAGGGATATAAAAAAATTAAAATAAGATGTGAACCATATTATAGCAGATACCTCGAATTAGAAGAGAAATATGGGAAATTAGAAAAATTAAATGTGGAATATGCAAAATTATCCCAAGAGAGGAATTCAGCTGAAGAAAATTTAAAAAAATTAAAAACTGATGTTGAAAAATTATCAAAGGAGATTGAGTCCATAAATATAGAAAAAATAGATGAAACATTAAGATCGATTAAAGAAAAGAAAAAAATGCTTGAAAAATTACAAAGAGAAAAAATAGATCTAAATAAAAGAATTGGAGAGTTGAATAGTGAAATATCGCAATTAAAGAAAATCTTAAACGAACTTGAAAAAGTAGAAGGTAGATGTCCTCTTTGTAAAACTCCAATCGATGAAAAAAGAAAAATGGAACTTATAAATCAACATAAACTTAAACTTTCGGAAAAACTCAAAGAATTAAAGAATATAGAGCATAATATCGAAGAGATAGAAAAAAGTATAGAAAAATTAACAAGAGAAATTGAAAAAGAAGATCAACTAAACAAAACAAAAACCATATATTCAGAAAAAAAGAAAAATCTTGAAAAACTCATAGAAAAGTTGAGAGAGCAAGAGAAATATTTACTACAAATAGATAAACGCATTGAAAACTATAAAATTGATGGAAAACCAATAGATGAAGTTTTAAGGGACATAAAATTAGAAATGGACGAGATAAAACCATATTATAATAATTATCTATCTGCTAAGAAATATTTAGAGGACATTAATGAAAAAGATATAAAAAATAAACTTGATAAACTTGAAAACAAAATAAATGGCTGGGACAAAGAAAAATGTAAAAGAGAGATAGACAAACTTAGAGATAAAGAAAAAAAGTTAATAAAAATTAAAGATGTATTGAAAGAACTCAATAGCAAAAAAGAAGAATTAGAAAAAGTAGAAAATCTGCTAAGTATAAATTACCGAAATTATAGGGAGTATCTGGCTTTAAATGAAGAGTTAGATCGGTTAAAAAAATCAAAACAAAAACTTGAAAACATTTACAATGAATGCACTTCAAAAATGTCAATAATCGAAGATATAAAAAATAGATATTCTACTAAGGACGTTATTTCTTACTTAGAATCTGAAATTTACAAAATTACCAAAAATATTGAGGATATAAAGGAGAGAATAAAATATATACATCAAAAACTTGGAGAAATAAACTACCGCGAAGAGTATTATGAAGAAGCAAAACTTAAAGTCAAAAATAAAAGAGAGGAACTTGAAGAATATAAAAAATATGAAGCGGAGATAAACACTGAAATAAGATATATAAACGACAGTATTAAAAAGTTAAAAGGAAAACTTGATGAGTTAGAAAATATTTCAAAAGAAAAAGAGAAATTATCAAAGTTTATCGATTATTTAGATAAAATAAGAAAGATCTTTGGAAGACATGGATTTCAATCATATCTCAGGGAAAAGTATGTTCCTTTAATTCAAAAATATTTAAATGAGGCATTTGAAGAGTTTGACCTTCCTTACAACTTTGTAGAACTTACAAAAGATTTCGAAGTTAGAGTTCACACTCCCGAGGGTGTGTTAAATTTAGACAACCTTAGTGGAGGAGAGCAGATTGCAGTTGCTCTTTCTTTGAGATTGGCAATAGCTAACGCGTTAATTGGCAATAGAATAGAGTGTATAATACTTGATGAACCTACCGTTTTTCTCGATGAAAACAGAAGAGCAAAGTTAGCTGAGATATTTAAAAAAGTTAAAAGTATTCCTCAAATGATAATAATAACCCATCACAGAGAACTTGAGGAAATAGCCGATGTGATAATAAATGTTAAAAAAGAGGGGAATGTATCAAAAGTTAGCGTAAGTTAAAATTAAAATGAAGGTAAAATAAAGGAGATTTCTTATTTCTGTCCTAACATTTCTTGCTTCTCCTCCTCTGTTAATAACGAAACGATCTCCTCTGGTTTTCCAACTTTTATTAATTTTCCGTTTCTCATCAATCCTGCTCTATCACAGACGTTCAATACAAAGTCCATATCATGCGAAACAATTACATAAGTTTGTTCTAATTCTATTCTCGATTTATGTATGGATTCAGCAACAATATTTCTTGTTATTGGATCCATTGTCCCAGTTGGTTCATCCAAGATAACAACTCTCGGCTCTTTTATCAAGACCTGGGCCAAAGCACACCTATGTCTCTCTCCAACACTTAACTCGTGAGGATATTTATCTAAAATTTCTTCTGCTTCTTCTTCACTGAATCCTACCGAAACAAGCGTATGAATTGCTTTCATTCTTGCAAACTCATCCGGAAGTTCTAATCCAATGGCCTCTGTTAGATTTTGTAATATTGTTCTATGTGGATAGAGAGCATATTCTTGGAATAATATTCCAATATATCTCTTAGCTCTTCCCCTACCCATTGGTCCAGGTTTAGTCATATCTACCCATTCATCTCCAACTCTAAACCAATATTTACCCTTAGAAGGAGGCAATACGGCAGCGATAATCTTTGCCAATGTTGTTTTTCCAGCTCCACTCGTTCCAACTAATCCAAAGATCTCCATCTCTCTAATGTTTAAACTAACTCCATCAACCGCTTTTATTATTCCCCTCTCAACTGAACAGTAGTGTTTTGATACATTTTCTAATCTTATAATGTCTTCTTTAATTTCAACTTCTGTTTCTGGTTTTTTAAATTCTTTTACTGTTTCCATAAATTTGTTAACAACTTCCTCAGAAGTTCCTTCCATTACAATTTCTCCTTTATCCAACCAAATTGCCTTCTCTGTTAATTCTGCGATAACCTCCGGCCAGTGAGATGTTAAAATTAAGCTTATCTTGTTTTTTATTACAAGCTCTTTTAAAGCGGAGTGAACCAACTTTGCTGTTTGAGGATCTAACGTTCCCGTTGGTTCATCTGCTAAGAATATAACTGGTTCTTTTGCAATTTGTCTTGCTAAAACAACCCTCTGCTTTTCTCCACCACTTAGATCTCTTGCTATGTGGGTTATTCTGTGCTCCAATTTTACCATTTTTATTAATTTTAGAGCTAATTCGACAGCTTCTTTTCCTTCATAGCCAGTTTGATGTAATGCCTCTAAAATATTTTCAAGAACTGTTTTTTCTCCATAGAGAGCGAAGGTTCTTTGAAGCATTATCGCAATTTTTCTTTTTAGGGCATAAGTGTATTTTTTGTCATTCCAAAAGTCAACTTCTATTTTTTTAAGTTCGCTTCCACATTTTTTACATGGAGTTCCTGCTTTGGAGGGCACATCTACATAACCGCAGTTCTCACAGTAAGAAACGTGGTAGATTATCTGCCCTTCTGTCGGTTCATAGCCATCCATACCCCTTAACATATGCAACAGCACGGATTTTCCTGCTCCACTTTTTCCTAATATTCCTAAGGTCTCTCCCTCGTTTAATGTGAAGGATATGTTTTTTAAAACTACTTTATCTCCAAATTTTTTACTGACGTTTTTAACCTCTAACAACATCATAGCTCTTCCCTCCAATTTCTACAATGTTTTTTTATTCCAAATCTGTGCCTCATACAAAATCCGCACTCTCTGATCTTATAGTCGCCTCCTTCAATAACTAATGCCTTCCCATTTATTAATGCATCGGCTATTTTTTTTCTACCCTCAGTTAGTAAACTCCACAACACCCTCCTTGAGATTCCCATCAATTTAGATGCCTCCTCCTGAGTATAATCAAGATAATCAACCAATCTGATAGCTTCCAATTCATCAACTTTTAAAACTACCTTCTCGATCTCAGATACAGAAACACCATGTGGCTTAAATACCCTATACTTTGGTTCTTCAGATATAAATCTTGGGATCTTCGGCCTACCTCTTCTACCCATAAAATCTCCTCTTATTATGGCATGTTTACTATGATCCCTTCTATTGGAATCTCGATTATTGTATATTTACAGTCAGAAAGTTTTTCATCAATAATTTTTTCTATCTCCATAAGGTTGTTTTCATCTACAACAGTTCCGATTAAAACTGCATTTTGTGCTAAATCACTAACCGCTTTAATTGCCATTTCTGGATCTTCATCTAAAAGAAATCCCTGCCAATCCTGTGGGGACATCCCTTTATAATCATATAAGAAAAATCCCGTAATTCCTCCTTCTGATAAAGCGTTTATTGCCTTTCCAACATTTTCGCTCTCAACAAAGAGATATAGGAGAACCTTCATAAAGTATCACCTTTTAGTTCCACTTAACAATTTTTCAGTTCCTAAATAAATTCTATCCAACGATTTTATCCTAAATTTATTTTTAATTTACTTTTCAATACCTAATATTGTCCTTAATATATATTACTGTTTTATTGAACTCTATTAACCTTAACTTTTAATATTGGTATTTTCATAACTGTCCATCTTTCATTTTTAAGTTTGTCTTTTAATAACTCTTCAATTTTTTTAGCCCTTTCTTCTTTTACGACTGTTCCAATAACCACCGCACTCTGGGAATTTTTTATCACTTCATAGACCTTTTCTACGTCTTCAAGATCTTTAATATCCAAGTGTTTAAAATGTTCTGGAGATAATCCCCTATACTTGTGTAAAAAAAACCCAGTAATTCCTGCAAGTGTCATTATGTTTATGGCTCTTCCGACGTTCTTTTCTTCCACAAAGATTTTAAATAGTATTCGTTTTGTCATAAATATCCCCCTTATGAGGAAAAGTTAACACTTTAACTGTTAAAAATGTAGGATATAAACCTTTTCATTTAGTTTTTCTAATGGTGCGAATAAAAGTATATAGAAATTTATATAAACCACTCCTATATTAAAGAACATTTATGTGCACAATTTGAGTTATTATCTACAACATATAAAAATCTAATTCAATTTCATTAACATTAAAAAGGTGGGGGAGTTGGGTTTAAAAACAATACTACTTTTAGGAATCACAATGATAATACTAATATTTACTGCTGTGAATCTTTCAAATTTTTTATATAAGGATTTGTATGGAGTTGAAAATGCCAGTCCATCTATAACTACAAACGAACCGAACAAAGTGGTTGTCTTAAAAGTAGGAGAACCAATAACCTCTTCAAATATAAAAATCGTTGTAGAGAAAATACTTCGAACTCAAAAGATCAAAGGAAATATGGGTTATCGAAAAATAAAAGATAATGAGACGTTTATTGTAGTAAAAGTTAAAATAGAAAATTTAAGAAAAAACGTCTCTTATTATATATCAAATATGGATTTTTTCTTATTAGATGACAAAGGACGAAAATACGACTGTGAAATGAACGTTCTCGATTTAAAACATGCACTAACGATAACTACAATCCCTCCTAAGGAATCGATAGAGGGCTACATAATATACAAAATTCCAAAAGATGTAAAGGTTGTGAAAATATGCTACACATTCAGAAACATACAGAATATTTTTGACTCATGTATGGCAATTTGGGAAGAGAATATGTCTGATATTCCCTACGTAGATGAAATATCCCCATAACTATTTATCTTGTTGTTTGTTTTTGTTTTTTTGATTTTTGAGTTTTTAGTTTAGATTTTTGTTTTTTTATTTGTTTTTTAGTTGGTTTCTGAGGGGTGGTTTGTTTTATTATTTTGTATATTTGGATGTATTTAATTATGGAGTTTTTTTAGAGTTTTTAATTATTTGTAGTTGTTTTTAAAAATCCACGGTTAGTTAAGTGTGTTTTTTGTTTTTATATTTTATTTATTGTTATTTTTTAAATAAAAGTTTGGATTGTTTTGTTATAGGGTTTATAAAGAAAAGAGGTTATCTATGGGTAGAAATTTTATAGTGTAGAAAAATATAAATATAAGTAAAAATATTATAATGAAATAAGAAAAATTACCCTATTAAAATCAGCACGGATCGTGATGGAAATTAGTAATAAAGGATACATATATAACGGATGAACAACATTAAAATCAGCACGGATCGTGATGGAAATGTTTTATTAAGTTCTAAAAAAATACTTGTCATTTTAACCCTCCATTAAAATCAGCACGGATCGTGATGGAAATGTAAATTCATTTTCTAAGTCCATAATATCAATTTTATATTAAAATCAGCACGGATCGTGATGGAAATGTATATATATAATGTGGTTATGAAATCATTATTAGAATTAAAATCAGCACGGATCGTGATGGAAATTAAGAATGAAAATGCGACGGTCTCTGTTAATACCGTTTTATAAAAAATAGTTATTAGAAAAGTAATTAAAACTTTAACTATCATTTTCTAAAAGGTTGAAGTCAATAATCTGAATTGGCTTACTGAGATGTCTTCTTGCAGACCCTGGAACTTCGTAGAATCCGATTTTTATCTGTCGTTCAATTTCTATTTTTTTTATGTTTTCGTAGGGAATTATGATTTTGCATTTTTTACATTTGTAGCCAAGTTTTTTCCCTTTTGATTTTAATGTTCCTCCGCAATTTGGACATTTTTTATCTTTAATATATTTTTTTGCCAATTTTAGGATTTTTATTTTCTCAATATTTATTTCAAGGGGATATTCTCTTACTGTTCCATAAACGGCTACATAGTCCCCAATAATTAACTCTCTAACAATATCTCTGAATCTTTTTGTAGGTTCGTAGGCAATACAGCCGATCTCTCCTGTTTCATCAGATATGGTAAATAAAACATGCCCTCCTTCTATATTTTTAGGATTTTTAATAACTTTTCCATAAACAATTACTCCTGTATTTGGATAGATCTCTTTAATTTTCATATTCCTTAAATGAACATCAGTCCCTTGATTTGTTTTAAAAATTGTGTATTTTTCCGGGGTTTCTCCTTTAATCATTTCTTTTGCTTTTAATAGCACTTCTTTATTTATCCCTCTTATACCATAAAGGACAGGGCAGGGAGTATTTGGCGTTATTAACACTTTTTCGTTTTCATAATCATAGTTATCGTAGGTATATGGAAATGTAGATTTATCCATCTCTATAACGCTTTTTTCATCAATATTTCTTTTTTTACCCCACATTTCTTTTTTTCTATAAGTCAATAACTCGTATGTGTATGGAGGTGTTGAAGAAACAGCCCCTAATGCACCAATAATTCCTCTTCCAAGTTTGTATTTTATAAATTGCCCTCCAATTTTTGAAATAAATCTTTCAGCAAAATCAATGTCAACTATATCATATAGAACTTTTTTGTAATACTGTTGCAGTTCTTCTTTATGTTCTTTATATTTCTCTTCGTCTATAAAAACAATCCCAGGGTTTGTGTTATCGCAATCAAAGTCAGAGTATTTTTCAACTAATTTTATTGTTATATTTTTAATCTCTTCTTTATCTTTTGATGATAAATTATCCAATATTCTAAGTGAGATTCCACCATTTCCTCGCGTTTTATATTTAACTGCTGGATTCATTCTTATCAATTTTGGAAGATCTAATGTGTATCCGTTTTCTCTCAGTGTTTCAAGCAGTAGTGTGGCTATATAGGTTGTGCAGTATTTATTTGGGCTGTCTGTGTCATCTATTCCTATAAACAAGTTGATCACCTGGATGAATTTTAAATCATTTTAAATTGGTTTGTATAAATTTATTTGGGTAAGATAATTGTGATAATTTTAAAGCTTTGATGTTAATTATAAAGATAAATATTATTGAAATTAAAAAAGAGAATTAGAACTCAAATCAGAATTTTTATTGAATAGCTAAATAAAAATTATTAAAATTAAATTAGTTTAATGAGTTTATATTAAGTTGTTATATTTTAGGATCCATACGACTATTGCCACTAAAAAAAACGGAAGAACTCCACAACTTAACCACTGCTTTTGGTTTAAACTACTCTCTCCAAAAAGTTTGGCGGATAGGTGTCCAGAGATCACTGCTCCGATGAACAAGAATATCAATGTTGCAATTCCACTGAACATTCCTAATCCAGCAGTGTATACATAATTTGCCAAATATCCAAAAATGATTCCTCCAATTGTATGAAGTGAACAGCATTTTCCTTCTAAATCCATTTTAATCCCTCTCAATAGAGTTTACTGTATATATTGTTATCTTTTCTTTCGGTCTCTTTGAATCAGTAAAAGAGTAATCAACTACAACCTCAACATCATCATTAGTAGAATAAAACTCCCTAATATTTAAAATTTTGTCTCCAACTTTTAACAAAAACGCAAACTTCCTCTTCGTTTTTAATGAACCCTTATCTATCTCTATAACCTCTTTTTTGCATTTTGGTTTTATTATGGAATAGTGCATAAATCATCCCTCAATTATAACATCAAATTCATTAAAAATCTCTTTTACATTTGAAAAATGATTATCTTTTGTTATAAGTTTCATTTTTCTATTTATTGCAATTGCTGAAACAAGAATATCAACTGCTGGAATTGGCTTCCCAATTTTTAAAAGTTTGTTTGAAAGTTTTATAGCTAAGGAATAATCTTCTTTTGATGGATATATAATTTTTAAGCCAAGTTTTAATGCCTTTGGAAATTCAACAATACTAAAAATTGTAGTATATCCGTTTAGTTCTTCATTATTTTTATAGGCCTCTATGATCTTGTTTGTATCATAGATTGTCTTTTCCATTCTTCCTCCCTCATTTTCTTATATCCCTTTTCATAAACTTCTAAATCGGTTTCCTCAATGTCTTTTTTAAACTCTTTTCCAAGTTCTTTAAGAAGTTCCTCTGATGAAATCTCATAAGATTCTTCTATTTTTCTCAAATAATCAACTATTGCCTTTCTTGCAACTTCACTCCACTTTATTTCCCTATGTTTTTTCATTTTAAGATATATCTCTTCTGGAATTGATAGTGTTATATTTGGCATGGTCTCACCAAAAGTATTTTATGTGAATACACATATTTATGTGTTCTTATTTATTGTTAAAAAATTAAAATCTAAAAAGATTTAGCCATTATAAGCCCTCTCCAATGGAGGAACAACCTGCTTCTTCCTTGACATAACTCCTTCTAAGAAAACACTGTTTCCTTCAACTTTGACGTTAAAGGCCTTTTCAAACATCTCCTTATTACCAACAACCAATGCCTCACTACCCTCTTTCATAATATCGGTTATCAAAAACACAATCAAATCATATCCCTCATTCTTCAATTTCTCTTCCAATAATTTGTAAATATCTTCTTTTTTACTCTCAACTTCACTAACATCTATAACTTCAACTTGCCCAATTCCAACTTTCTTTCCATTGAAATCAAAGTTCTTGAAGTCCATATTAATAATTTCTTCTGGTTTCAACTTACCAACAATTGACTTTGCCTTTAAAATTTCCATTCCAAACTCTTCTATATTGCTTATTCCAGCAATTTCAGCTAACTTTTTAGCCATCTCTTTATCTAATTCAGTTGTTGTTGGTGATTTGAATAAAACAGTATCTGATATAATTGCACTTAATAATAAGCCGGCTAAATCTGCTCCTAATGTTTTCTTCTTTCCTCCAATTAAATCGATAGCATCTTTAAAGTAGAGTTCAGCTATAACTGTTGCTGTTGAACCAACTGGCTTAGCATAGTATAAAATTGGCTCAGTTGTTGTTAAACCAACTTTGTGATGGTCTATAATAGCTATTAACTTCCCTTCTTCTAAATCATCAAGCCCTTGACTCTTTTCTGAGTGATCAACTAAAATTATTTCTTTACCCTTAGCTGAGGTTATCAGTTCTGGCTCCATAACTCCAAATTTTCTCAAAACAAACTCTGTTTCTGGATTTACATCCCCCAATCTTGCAGGATAGCAATCTAAGAAGTATGCTAAAACAATAGCTGAGGCAATACTGTCAGTATCTGGGCTTTTATGCCCTACAACATATTTCATCCTATCACCTTTCTGTTGGTTAGTTTGCTAAAAATTTATATAATTAGCAATATATTATTAAATATTGCCCCTCAACGAAACCGACCCACATGGAGCACATCCAGAGAGTTGCGATGATAGCGGGTTCGAAGTTGAGGGGACAGTTTTTCAGTTGTGGGGATCTGGGCGCGTCGCGAGAAGAGAGCATTCGCTCAATGAGGATGATCGCGATACAGCAAGATCCCCTACAAATATTTCCTTCTGTTTATGTTTGTTTTATTGTTAATGTTTTTGTTTAAATGTTTGAGAGTAATAAAATTATTTTTATTTTTTATTGTAATGTTTATTATAGCTAAAATGTTAATAATTTCCATATTTAATTTTATATTATAATATGTAATAATTATAATATAATTGAACTACAATATGTTTAGGATCTTGTGTATTTGCAAAGTTAACATTACATTATCTTTTAAATGTTCTCCACATGCCTCCATAATTTTAAATAGAGTTTTTTGGGAGGGGGGTTGTATATTATTTATTGGCGTGGCTGGTTGTATACACAACATCACATCCCCTATATCACTTAAATCTTTTGAAATCTCAACTAAATCATTTATTTTACTATCTTTTGTTATTACAATTTTTGCATACACATCTGTTCCCATATTGTAAAATTTTTTAATTGTTTTTAACTCATTCTTGTATATTTTTTTATACTCCTCTTCTCCTATGTTTTTAAAGTGATCCTTTAATTTTATATCAATTGATGCAATGTCAAAATGAAAAACTCTTTCTGGAAATATGCCATTGCTTTCTAAAAATGTCCTATATCCAAGATTTTTTAAAATTTTAGATATTTCTTTAATTTCTTTATGATATAAAAGGGGCTCTCCTCCGGTAAACGAGACCGAAAACAAATCTGGTGTTTTTAATTTATTCACTGCTTTTATAATATCCTCTTCACTTTCAAGATTCTGTTTTTCAAATTTTCCACTACTTGGATATTGCTCAACTAAGTTAACATGTTTTTTATGTTCTTCATCGCAATACAAACAATTTAATGGACAACCAGCAAATCTTATAAATATGAATCTTCTTCCAATATACTTTCCCTCTCCCATTATTGAGTTAAATATCTCTCTTATCATGTCTTCACCACTTTTGAGTTGGACGATTACAGTTGAATTCTAATTTAATTTGGATGGCAATTAACATTATAATAGCATAAAACTTAATAAAATTTAATAATAAGAAACGATGAAAAATAAAACTAAACATGCATGATATTAAAGATAAAAATATAGAAACAGAAACTTTTATTCGAAAACATTTAAATCATTTAAAAATTTTTTAAAGAAATCACAGAGAAAAATTAATTGTTAAGTTTGAAAATTTGTTTATGATTATCTCAGAACTGCCCCTTCATCAGCAGATGTAACCAGCTTAGCGTATCTTGCCAAGTATCCTTTCTTAACTTTTGGTTCTGGTTTTTTCCATTTTGATAATCTCTCTTTTATCTCCTCTTCTTCTAAACACAGATCTAATTTCTTACCTATCATATCTATTTTTATACGATCCCCATCTTCAACTATTGCTATCGGCCCTCCAGCCATTGCTTCTGGAGAAACATGCCCAATACAAGGTCCTCTACTTCCTCCACTAAATCTTCCATCTGTTATTAAAGCCACAGAATCATCTAACCCCATTCCGCATATTGCTGAGGTTGGGGCTAACATCTCTCTCATTCCTGGACCTCCTGCTGGACCTTCATATCTTATCACAACTACATCTCCTTTTTCTATATCTCCTCCTAATATCGCATCAACTGCCTCTTCTTCACTGTTAAAGACCCTCGCTGTTCCTTCAAATTTATACATTTTTGGATCCACTGCTCCAATCTTAACCACTGCACCTTTAGGAGCTAAACTTCCTTTTAATATTCTCAATCCTGCAGTTTTATGGACCGGTTTATCTATGGGTCTTATTACATTGTAATCAATATATTTAACCTCTTTAATTATTTCCTCTACTGTCTTTCCGCTAACTGTTAAGCAGTTCTTTCTAATCTTCTCTTCCAATACCTTTAAAACTGCTGGAATTCCACCTGCTTTATGTAAATCAATTATAAAATGCTCTCCTCCCGGTCTTAAAGAGGCAATATGGGGAACTTCTTCAGATAACCTATCAAAATCATCCAAAGTTATAAATCTTGGTTCTATCTCATTAGCTATCGCTGGAATGTGGAGGGTTGTGTTGGTTGATCCTCCAAGGGCTAAATCTACCAAAATAGCATTCTCAAATGCCTCTTTTGTTAGTATCTTATCAGGAGTTATGTTATTTTTGACCAATTCCACTATCCTCATTCCGCTTTTTTTAGCTATTCTAACTTTTTCAGCGGTTGTTGCATGCGAGGTTGCACAGTAGGGAAGAGACAACCCCATGGCTTCTGTTAAACAGGCCATTGTGTTTGCAGTAAAAAGTCCTGCACAACTACCTGCTCCAGGGCATGCAATATCTTCAATCTCTTTAAGTTCTTCTTCTGTAATTTTTTTTGAGAAGTATTCTCCAACTCCTTCAAATACACTTATTAAGTCGTATTTTTTTCCTCTTAGTTCTCCTGGAAACATTGCCCCTCCTGTAACTACTATAAAGGGAAGTCCTGTCCTTATAGCTCCCATTATCATTCCGGGAACTATTTTATCACAACTTGGAATTAAAACTAATCCATCAAATCCGTGTGCCTTTGCCATACTCTCTACTGTATCTGCAATGATCTCTCTTGATGGAAGAGAATATTTCATTCCCTCATGTCCCATTGCTATTCCATCACAGATGGCCATTGTGTTAAACTCAAAAGCCGTTCCTCCATTTGCGTAAATTCCCTTTTTTACTGCCTCTGCGAGATCTTTTAGGTGAATATGGCCAGGAACTACTTCGGTAAAGCTATTAACAACCCCAATGAATGGTTTTTCTAATTCTTCATCTGTATATCCGCAGGCCTTTAATAAACTTCTATTGGGTGCTCTTTTTATCCCTTTTTTTACATTGTCGCTTATCATTTTTTCCCTTCGTATTTTTGTTTTATTTTTTTAGGTTTATTTGTTTTATTTGATGTTGGTATTATGTTATATAATTTTTGTCGTTTTTAATATAACTACATATTTAGATTATAGAAAATCCAAAAAATTTTAATAGTTATAAAATAACTTTTAATTGAAAAAGAACGATGTTATTCATACAAATTACCAAAAATTTTATATAGCATAATACTAATTTAAGTTTTAGTATTAACAGGTGGAAGTATGGATGATATTGATAGAAAAGCAGTTATGTTATTGTTGAATGCCACCTTGATGAGTGAAGAGGAAATAGAAAAAACTTTAAAAGTGTTAAGACGAATGGCAAGAATTAAAAAAAGAAGAGAAAAAAATATAAGATCCATAAAAGATGTTTTAGATTATTGGGCATGTCAGGCCTATAAAACATCAATGAAAGCATAAAAAGTATAAAAAGTTATAATTTGGATTTACTATTTTATTTTTTTATTTATTTTTTACTTTTCTTTTATATAAGAAATGAAATAGTTAAAAGGTTATTTGTTCACAATATTTCTTCTTTTATAGTTTTATTTTTATCTCTTTCTTATTTATTAAAACTTTTTAAACATCTCTTCAATGATTCTCGCGAATGCAGGTCTTGTTATAAAGATCCCTATTAAAACCCCTGCTATTGTGGTTATTGCAAACCCTTTCAACATTCCTACTCCAAGAACGAAGAGAGGTAGCATTGCTGCGATTGATGTTGATGCAGACGCAAATATAATGAAGAAAGCTCTTTTAATACTTGCTCTGATCTTTCCAGCACCTTTTTTCAACGCTTCATCTGTTATAACTATCTGGTTATCAACACCAGTCCCTACCGCTGCAATAATCCCTGCAATTGATGGAAGATCCAACTTCCAACCAATTAGGGATGCAAAGCCCAGTATAATTATAACCTCTGAGATACAGGTTATTAAAATTGGAATTGCTATCTTTGGTTGTTTGTATCTAATACTAATAATTGTCCCAACCGCTATAAATGCCAGTAGTAAAGCAATAGCCGTTCCTTTTAAAAAGTCCTTACCGAACTCTGGAGATATTGTTGACATATATTCAATATTCAATTTTACTGGTAGAGCCCCTGATTTTAAAGCAGAATATATAGCCATGGCCTCGTCGATTTCTTCTTTTGTTGGAGGATAACTACCAACAGTAATAACCTGTTTTGGATGAGGTTTTCCATCTGCTAAGTCAGGAGATAAGACAGGAGCGGAGATTAACTTCCCATCCATGTATAGATAAACTTTATGATATGCTTTTCCTTTTGCTACTTCTGCAAATTTTTTTGCTCCATCTAACGTAAGTTCAAAAGGAACTCCATATGCCCAGTTATTTCCTTCAGGGATCTTCTGTGGAAGTTCAACATTTTGAACATCACTTCCCGTGTAGGCAGTTATATTATCAATTTTAGCTACAAAAACCCCTTGTTGTTTCAGTATTTTAATTATTCGATCTGTGTCGCAACTTTTCGGGATTTCTACTACAATTTCATCATTCCCTCTTGGATAGATTATAACATCGTTCAATCCATTATAGTTTAATCTCTCTGTAATAATCCTAATTGTTGCCTCGATTTCTTTGTCGTTCATCGGTTTATCGGCCTTTAAAACTATGATCGTTCCTCCGCTCAGATCAATCCCAAATTGCAAACCTTTAAATGCAATGAGCAGTATTGATGCCGTGACAACTATTATTAAAAGTAAAATTCGCTTATCTTTTAGAAGGTTCGGTATTTTCATTCATCCCACCTTTAAATAATTAAAATTTCTTACACTATTTCGTTAAATTTATATATAATGGTTGGTTGTAGATTTAATACTTCAAATGCTATTTTATATACTACCCGTATTTAAATAGTAGGCAATTTCATCTCATCAATAATAACCTTATCCTCTAAATGTTTAAGATTTTTAAATTTAAATTCGAGTATTAAGTGGGTGATTAATGTATGAAATTTGATGTTACGATTATTGGATATATTGCAGGAACATTAACGACGTTTGCATCTCTTCCTCAATTAATAAAGTCAATACGGGAAAAGGATATGAGCAACATTTCTCTGGTTTTTGTTATAACATTCACAACTGGATTAACACTATGGTTAATATATGGAATATTAAAGAATGATTACCCAATAATAGTATTTAACATTTTGTCTTTGATGTTTTGGATTCCAATAACTTATTTAAAAATTAAGGATGAGTTAAGCCGATCTGATCATAAAACATCCAGGAACATTTAACATAATGCCAGATAATATAACGATATAGCATGCAAAAATAAATAATTAATTAAATAATTAATAAAAATCTTTTATTTGAGGGGTATTTATGGATTGGAGTAAGATTGGTAAAAGAATTGCAATTGAAATTGAAAAAGAAGTTTTACAGTATTTCGGAAGGAAAGATAGATCATATGTTATTGGCACATCTCCAAGTGGTGATGAGACAGAAATATTCGACAAGGTAAGTGAAGATATTGCCTTAAAATACTTAGAACCGTTGGGTGTGAATATTGTTAGTGAGGAGTTAGGGGCAATTGATAAAGGGAGTGAATGGACAGTAGTTATAGATCCAATTGATGGGTCGTTTAATTTCATCAATGGAATTCCATTTTTTGGCTTCTGTTTTGGTGTTTTTAAAAATAATAATCCCTACTTTGGATTAACCTACGAGTTCTTAACCAAAAGATTCTATGAAGCGAAAATAGGAGAAGGTGCTTTTTTAAATGGAAAAAGAATAAAAGTTAAAGATTTTAATCCAAAGGATGTAATTATAAGCTACTATCCTGATGAAAACGTTGATATAAAAAAACTTAGGGAAAAAATAAAAAGAGTTAGGATATTTGGAGCGTTTGGATTGGAGATGTGTTATGTTGCTAACGGCATTTTGGATGCGATCTTTGATGTTAGGCCGAAGGTTAGGGCTGTGGATATTGCCTCCTCTTACATAATTTGCAAGGAGGCGGGGGCAATAATAACTGATGAAAATGGAGAGGAGTTAAAGTTCGAACTCAACGCAACTGATCGAATAAAAGTTTTGGTTGCTAACAGCAAAGAAATGCTTAATATCATACTGGATATTATTTAAATATTATTTAATTTAAGTTATTTGGATATTGTTCAATAGATCGACATTTAATAATTCCCCTCGTTTAGATCCTCTCCACTTTTATAGTGTTGGTTTTTTTGTGGCCAATTGGATGGCCGAGTGTAATTAGATAGATCCCTTTTCCAATTTCTTTTTTTGCAATTTCTCTACATGCGTTTATCACACTTTCCATATCTTCAAATTCATCAATTAAACAGCTTTCTACGCCCCAGACCAACCTAAGTTTTCTTAGAGTAGAGAGATTTGGAGTAGGTGCGATGATTCTATTGTCTATCCTCAGTTTAGATATTAGTTTGGCTGTTCTTCCCGAGTAGGTTGGAGTGATCACAAGATCGGTGTTGAGTTTTTTGTAAAGTTCATAAACAGCATAGACAAGCCCTTCATCGATACTTTCAACATCCAAACATGTTCTATCCCCAAATTCATTATAATGTTCGTCTGCTACTTTTGCTACTTTATTTAAAACTTTTATTGCCTCTACTGGATACTTCCCGATTGTTGTTTCATTGGAAAGCATTAAACAGTCAGTTCCATCGTATATGGCATTGGCAATATCCGTAACCTCTGCTCTTGTTGGAAATGGATTGTAAACCATAGAATCAAGTATTTGAGTTGCAGTTATGGACAAGATTCCGCATTTATTTGCAACTCTTAAAATATTTTTTTGCTCTATTGGAATGTTTTCAATAGGAATTTCTACCCCAAGATCTCCCCGTGCTACCATCAATCCATCACTTTCTTTTGCTATCTCTTTTACATTTTTTAGCCCTTTCTTTGTCTCTATTTTTGATATTACCTCACAACCTCCCCCAAGTTGCTTAATAATATTTTTAAGTTCTTTAACATCATTTTTATCCCTAACAAAAGATAGTGCAATATATTCAAACTCATTTTCTACTGCAAATTTTATATTCTTCATGTCTTCCTCATCGATAATTGGAAGATCGATCTCTGTATCTGGAAGATTAACCCCCATTCCCTCTTTTATCTCCCCTCCAATCTCTACCACTGCAACAATGTCATCATCTTTTTTCTCTAAAACTTTTAATTTAATTTTTCCATCGTTAATTAAGATAAAATGCCCCTTTTCAATAGTTTTTATATCGTAGTTTAAGATAATGTCCTTGCCAATTATCACTTTTTCTCCCTTTTTAAGGATGTTATTTTTTAAATTAACTTTTTTAATCCTTATTTTTATCCCTTTCAAGTCCATTACTTTTGATATGTTATTTTTTTCAAGAGTATTTAAAAATCTATTGCAATAATCAGTTGTAGCATGAGACATGTTAAATCTAACGCCATCTATTAAATCTATAACCTTATCTAACTTATCTTCAATTGAAGGACCTAATGTTATTAATATTTTAGTTTTTCTCATTCTTCCCACCAAAATTCGTTATAAAACAAATCAAAATCCTGATTATATTTTTTACCAATCCTTAAAGCAATTTCCGCTTTTGCTAATTCCCTCCCCAGATAGGATGCATGATCTAATTTTTTTATTAAATTTAATCTTATTGCTGTCTCATATATCTCTTTTGGTGTTTTTCCCCTAATCATTAGTATGGGATCTCTTCTTTTATTAAAGTATATTGCTACAATTTCTTTATTTTTTCTGTCAATCTCTATTTTAAAACTTCCTTCATCTAATATCTGCCGTTCGTTCTCTTTGGCTCTTATCACTTCGATGGAGTAGTTTTTAAAAGTTATCTCTTCTTCAAACCTTTTATCTTTATAATTTATTAAATTAAATCCCACGTCTTTCGGCAAGGAATTCCTTTTTTTAGACAGAAACATCATCTTTGATGCAATTTTAAGCTCTTTTATTGAAAATTTGCATTTTGCACTTGCTTCTGGTGTAAATAATATATTAGCACCAATTTCAGATCCAATAGCAGTTAACAAGGCGT
Source organism: Methanocaldococcus vulcanius M7 (assembly GCF_000024625.1). Taxonomy (NCBI): domain Archaea; kingdom Methanobacteriati; phylum Methanobacteriota; class Methanococci; order Methanococcales; family Methanocaldococcaceae; genus Methanocaldococcus; species Methanocaldococcus vulcanius. The sequence goes on along the minus strand of NC_013407.1, from coordinate 1,080,420 downwards.
TGACTCCATTACTATCTGCATCAAAAAGCTCTGTTACATTCCCAACACCGAAGAACATAGGTATCTTGTTTCTCATTTTAAAACTTCTACACGCGATAACACTCTCAACAAAATTACATCCTTCGTTATTTACAGGTTCCAAGATAGGATCTGCTACAATTTTCCCTATTCCTGCATCTATTAACCTTTTAATGTTTTTTTCTAATGATTTAACCTTATCTTCGATTGTTTCGGGAATATAGTTTATTTTGTAGTTTGTGGGCAATACAACAACTGCCGTCTCAGCATCTTTCAAATATGGGATCAGATCTTCCAAATTTCCAGCATCTACGCTTAGAATCATATCTGCTCCTAAATTTATCGCTTCTATTAACTCTTTGGTATTTAGTGTATCTACACTTATCGGATTATCGGTTAAATCTCTCGCAATCTTCAACATGTCTTTTATTTTATCGGTATTGTCTTCATTGCTTACCATTCCTAAATCGATCATATCTGCCCCGCTCTCTAAATAATAATTTATTTTTTCTTCGAGTTCTTTTTCTTTTAACCATGGGGCATGAACTATTTCTCCTAAAACTCTCATTGGAAAGCTATCTCCAACTTTTAGATTTCCTATTTTTATATCTCCCTCTCCAAGAGGGAGATCTTCCGCTTTTTGGATCTCTTCTTCACATCTTTTTTTGATTATTTCTAAGAGTTGCAAATCGGCATATTCTTTTGTGGAGAGTGTTATTTTATCTAAATTTTCAATTAATATGGGAATATCGGACGCTTCTCTTGTGGATTTAAAACACCTCACTCCCGTTTCTTCTTCAACCTTTTTTAAATCATGTCTTATCAATCCAGTTACTAAAACAAAATCATAAATCTCTTTTAATTTTTTACCAATTTTGTCCTCTAACGTTTTTATTTCTTTAATTATCAAATTAGGAGTTAAAAATGCTGCTACTGAAATATCCGCAATGTGAACATCCACAAATTCAAACCTCTCAACAGCTTTTTTTACTTTTTCTCCTGCAAGTTTTCCAGTTATTATTAAAATTCTCATCTTTACCCCTCAAACAACACAAATAATACATAATATTGTAAATAATTACAAATCCTCACAACTAATAATTATTAATGATTAGGCACAAATATGCTAAAAAACTTAGGAAATAAAACGTTAAATAAAAACATTAAAATAACGGCTAAAAACTAAGTAAACTATAATAATAGAACTAATAATTAAGATATAACATGCCTTATTTTTATAATCTTATTTATTAAATATTAAATAATATTTATTTAATTTTAATTAATTATAAAAGTGATTATGTGATATAGATACATAATTGAACATTGTAAACAAAGGGGATGATTATGAGATTTATTGAAAAGGAAGATATAAACTTCAACAACCCAGTAATATTGGAAGCTTTTCCAGGAACTGGATTAGTGGGGAGCATTGCAGGTTTTCAAATAATAAAAGAGTTGAATCTAAAATATTTCGGATACTTTGAGGTTGAAGGAGTTCCTCCTCTAACGACGATTGAAAACGGTATTCCATATCCTCCAGTTAGAGCATATGCAAAAGAAGATCTTGTAGTGTTATTTTCAGATGTTATAATCCCACCAGCAAAAATAAACGAACTCTCAAGGTTGATAGTAGAAACATTTTTGGAGAAAGATGCAAAACTTTTTATTTCACTTGGAGGTTTAATGGCTGGAAAATCTGAAAAAGTATTTGGAATTGCAAACAATAATAAAATGATAGAGTATTTAAAAAATTATGTCGAAATATTTAAATTTGGAGTTGTTGGAGGGATGAGTGGGAATATTTTAATTAGATGCGGTGATGCAGGAATAGATGCAGTTGGTTTGTTAGCTGAGACAGTGGGAATTAGACCAGATCCTCGCGGGGGTGCTAATCTTTTAGAAATATTAAACAAAATGTTAGATATAAACGTTAATGTTGAAAATTTAATTAAAGAAGCGGAAGCCATTGAAAATAAGCTCAAAGAATTAGCAGAACAACACTTAAAAATGATGTCAAAGAGTAAAAAAGAATATCCTATGTATATTTAAAGCATATAGGTATTTTTATTGTATTCCTATTATATCACATGCAAATCTACGAATTGATATTAACTAAATATAACTAAATAATATTAAATAATAAAACTTTTGATTCGATATTTTGGTGATATGATGAAGGTTTGCGGATTGTTTGGAATAAATGAAACCGCTATTAACGAATTTATCGAAAATCATATAAAAACGTTCACAATAATCAACGCATTAAACTTAGATGTTGTAAAAACGTTAAAAAATGGAGATTTAGTATTTATAACCTCAACACTTAGAGAAGACGTTAGAAACGGAACTGATGGAGTGCTGGGAAGGGTTATAAATGTGGATATAATTCCTCAAATAGTAAAAGGATTCGAAGAGAAAGAAGTTATTGCTGGAAGGGTAAAGTTAGAAATGCTCGGATTTGCCAAATGTGTCAAAATTGATGATATTAATATAGAAATTGCATTTAGAATTTATTAAATATTATCTAAATACATAATTCTTTCATATTTCATATACTAAAAAATCAACCAAAACTAACTTTATATTTTACTATCATCTCAAATATTATTAACATTTTAACATCAATGATACGTGTTGAAAGGGAGAAGGATAACTTTATATACTCATTTATGCATTAACTATTCTATCACATAAACATTTAAACTTCAAAACAAAAACACACAATACAACAATCCATACCTATACAGGGGATCTTAACATTTTAAATAAAGCAATTTAAATAACCCAAACAAAATACTAAATGCAAATACCAAATACTAAAATAAAAATTTTTAATAAAATTTTAAAATCCTAAAATACAATGAGGTGAATTTTATGGCTAAGGAGGTAGTTGAAGTATTAGTTACCGGAGGAAGAGCAACTGCAGGGCCACCATTAGGACCAGCAATTGGACCATTGGGAGTTAATGTTATGCAAGTAGTTAATGAAATAAACGAAAAAACAAAGGACTATGAAGGAATGCAAGTTCCAGTTAAAGTTATAGTAGATACTGAAACAAGAAAATTTGAAATTGAAGTAGGAATTCCTCCAACAACTGCTTTAATTAAAAAAGAGTTGGGAATTGAGACAGCCGCTCATGAACCAAGACACGAAGTTGTAGGAAATCTTTCCTTAGACCAAGTTATAAAAGTTGCTAAAATGAAGAGAGATGCTATGCTTTCTTACACATTAAAGAATGCAGTAAAAGAGGTTTTAGGAACTTGTGGTTCAATGGGTGTAACAGTTGAAGGAAAAGATCCTAAAGAAGTTCAAAAAGAAATAGATGAAGGCGTTTATGACGAATATTTCAAAGAAGAATAAATATAAAAAATTAAACAAATTATTTTATTTTATCTTATTTTCCCTTTTTATCTTTTCTTTTAGTATTTTTATTTCCTGCTTTATTTTTGATTTTTACCTTTTTACCATTATTTATATTTTTAATTTTATATTAATTTTATAATTAGTTATATTAGCGATTTAAATAACATCTAACGTTTAATTTGAATTTATTACATAACCAATTTTAATAAGTCCGATAACCAATAATTCAAAAACTTAAAAAATAAAAATAGAAAATTGGTGATTTTAGATGAATATAATTACCCTAACCACCGACTTTGGAACAAGAGAAGGATACGTTGGAGCAATGAAAGGAAAAATTATATCCCTATTAAAAGATAAAGATCAAGATAGGGATGTAAAGATCGTAGATATATCCCATGAAATAGAGCCATTTAACATATATCACGGAGCATATGTTCTCCTAACATCAATTCCTCACTTCCCTCCATCAGTCCATATTGCAGTAGTAGATCCAACAGTAGGTAGCGAGAGAAACTCCATAGTGATAAAAACAGAACGAGGAGATTATCTCGTAGGGCCAGATAATGGATTATTCACATATGTTGTAAAAAAACTTGGAGTTAAAGAAATTTTTAGAATAGATGAGGAGAAATACTCTCCATCATCAACGTTCCACGGAAGAGATATTTATGCAGTAGTCGGAGCTGAGATCTTAAAAGAAGGAAAGTATGAAGGAGAGCGTTTAAGAGATTTTGTGAAATTAGATGAAGTAAAAAAGAAAATTATACACATCGATAGATTTGGAAATATTATAACAAATATTAAAAAAGATGAAATATCTTTCACACACGGGGATGAGATAAAAATAAAAATAATTCACAAACAAAAAAATAAAATTAGGACTGAAAAAATAATAAAATGCAAATTTGTAAAGTCCTATTTTGAAGGAAAAGATGATTTAATATGTTTAGTAAACAGTGAAGGGTTTTTAGAGATTTCGAAATTTATGGATAATGCCTCTAAACTGCTCAATGTTAATTACTTAGATGAAATTGAAATTATGGGAAAAGAAAAATAAAAAATAAAGTAATAATAACCAAATAATATCATAAGCAAGTAATAAAACAAAATGACAAAAGGAGGTGTATCGATTTATGAAAATTAGAGGAGTATGTTATAGATGTGGAGCAGAGGATGAGTTGATAGATGGTTTATGCCCCCTCTGCTATGCCCAAGAACACCCATTAATAGAAGTTCCAAACAGAGTGGAAGTTGAGGTCTGCCATCTGTGTGGATCTTATAAAAGAAAAGTATGGCAAACACCAAAAGGAGAAGATGCTTACGAAATATTGGAAGAAATTGCCTACTACGCCACAAAAGATGCAATTAAAAAAAAGAGCGTTATGGTAGATGTTGAGATCTATCCAAAAATTACACAACTTCCCGGAGGAAAGAGGAGTAAGTTAATAATTCCCGTCCATATAATTGCAGAAGGGAGATTACCTGGAGAAAAAGAGAACAGAACAGAAGAAAGAGATATTGAAGTGCATATAAGGATGGTTCAGTGTCCAAGGTGTTCAAGATTCATGTCAAACTACTATGAGGCAACACTCCAAATTAGAGCAATGAATCGATATTTAACGGAAGAAGAAAGAGAAATATTAGATAAATTTGTTAGGGAAGAGTTATTAAAAAGATTAAAAAAAGATAGGATGGCATTTATTTCTAAATTTATTCCACAAAAAGAAGGATTGGACTATCAACTTGGTTCAGTAGGGGCAGCAAGAAATGTGGCTCAGAGAATTAAGGAGAAATATGGGGGAAAAATTACAGAAACCGCTACGTTAATTGGCGTAGATAGGGATAGTGGTAAAGATCTCTATCGAGTAACCGTCTCTGTAAGAATTCCAGAGTATAGGGTGGGAGATGTTGTGATCTATAAAGAAAAACCCTACCTCGTTAGTGCAATAACAGAAGATAAAGTTTATATGAAATCCCTTGACAGCAGAAGAGAGAAGATAGGAATTCCTTGGCATATTGCTGAAAAAGAGACAAAAATATCTAAAAGAGATAATGACTTAGAAACAGCAACCGTTATCTCAACAAATCCTAATATAATGGTAATGGATGATAAAAACTACGAAATTTACGAATTCGATAAAATTGAAGGTATGGAGTTAAAAGAAGGAGATAAAGTTAAAGTATATAAAAAAGATGATATTCCGTATCTTGTTAGCAAAAAAGATGATAAAGAAGAGTAAAAGATTCAATAAAATAAAAAAGTTAATAAAAAACTAAAAATAGAAAAAAATAAAAGAAATTAAGAAGTGGTGATCTGATTGGTAGAGTTAGAAGTGGATAAAAGAGCTTACAACTCAATACAAAATTTTTCTAAAATAATTTATACAAAGGCAGTAGTAAATAAAGAAGATCTCCCAAAAAAAGAGGAAATTGTTATTTTAACATACAAAGGAAAATTTGTAGCAAAAGCCCTATACAACCCAAATTCAGTGATTATAAAAATATTGACAACCAAAAACGAGGATATTGATTACGATTTTTTTTATAAAAGAATATTAAATGCAAAACTATACAGAGAAGAAATTTTAAACTACAAAAACACTTATAGATGGATATATGCCGAGGGAGACGAGCTTCCAACAATAATCTTCGACAAATACAACGAACTTGGAGCAATGCAATTAATGTCAAAACTAATAGAAAAAAAATATTTAAACGAAATAATAGAGGCACTATTTGAGTTATCTGATTTAGAAACCATATATGTAAAAAAAGGAAAAAAAGGAGAGAAAATAAAGGATAAAATTTTTGGAAATAAGAAAAAATTCGAGACGGTTATTCAAGAGGGAGAAGCGAAGTTTAAGGTTAATGTTAAAGGACATAAAACTGGCTTTTTCTTGGATCAGAGGGAGAATAGGTTATATCTTGAGAGGTTTATAAAAGAGGGGGATAGGGTTTTGGATGTATGCTGTTATACTGGGGGTTTTTCTGTTCATGCAGCTATTAGAGGGGCAGAGGTTGTTGGAGTTGATCTATCAAAAAAAGCCCTAAAAACTGCTGAGGAGAATATGGAGTTAAACAATATTCCAAAGGATAAATATGAGTTTATAGAAGGGAATGCATTTAAAATTATGGAAGAATTTATAGAAGACGGAGAGAGGTTTGATGTCGTTATATTAGACCCCCCTGCTTTTGCTCAGACAGAGAAAAATTTAAAAAATGCTTTGAGAGCATATTCCTCTCTAAACTACCTTGGAATTAGATTAACAAATAGGATGTTGATTACTTGTTCATGCTCTCATCATGTAGATAAGGAGTTGTTTAAAAAAACAGTTATTTCATCTGCTTTTAGGGCTAAAAAAAATATGGTAATTGTTGATTATAAAGGACAAGCCCCAGATCATCCGATTACAATAGGAAACAGAAATTTGGAATATTTGAAATGCATGTTTTTGAGTGTCAGAAGATAATTTTTTATTTTTTTGTTTTTATCTTTATTTTCTATTTTTTCTATATCCTATTCTTCGTTCTTAATTTAGCTTTTCTGAGTATATAATAAAATGTGTAAAAAGAATTAGATCTATTCTTCTGAGTATGCAGTTGTTTGCAAGATTGCACTATCTAAACCGACTTTTTCTGCTTCTTTATCGACTCTTAAACCGATAGTTAGATCTAATCCTTTGTAGATAATTAATCCTCCAACAATTGCAATTAAAGCAATAACAATGGCTCCAATTATTTGCCCAGTTAAAGAGACCTTAGAAACAGCATCTGATCTCAATAAAAATGGGATTCCTGCACAGATAACTCCAATTAATCCACTCATTGCATGAACTGGGCCGATAGCACAGACATCATCAATCTTTAACTTTTCTTCTATAAACTTGTAGGTAAATGGTTGTTGAAGACCTGCAATCAATCCAACTATTAAAGCACCAATTGGTGTGAATATATCCGCTCCACTACAAACAGCGACTAAACCAGCACACATACCGTTAGCTGTGTAGAGAGGATCGTTTCTTGAGCTTAACGCCCCTCCTATAATTCCTCCTGCTAAGGCCATAGTGGTTGCCAAAGCCACGCTTGCTAACTCAACACCGCTTGATAGATCTGAAGCACTTCCAACGTTAAATCCATACCATCCAAACGCTAATATAAAAGCCCCTAAAACAGCTATTGGAATATTATGCCCAGGAATTGCCTGTGGTTTTCCATTTATATATTTGTCAATTCTTGGTCCTAAGACATAAGCAGCCATTAAACCAACCAAACCTCCAAACAAATGAACTGCCCCACTTCCTGCAAAATCGTGGAAGTTAATTCCCATCAAACTGGCAAAACCGCCTCCCCAAACCAAGTGCTCAACAATTGGATATAAAATACCTCCAACTATTAAAGCACCAATAAAGTAAGGTAGAATTTTTATTCTCTCAGCAACCCCTCCTGTTATTATAGTTACAGCAGCAGCGGCAAACATAACCATCTTCATCCACCAAGCTCCCAAATCGGCGTTAAATGTTCCTGTTATCAGGGGGAGTATATTCTCCAAACCATAGGAGATCCCATAACCAATAAATAGATAAGCGATAAACACCGCTGCCAAATCCAATAACTTTAAAACACAATGATATGATACGTTTTTAGCCCTAAATTGTCCGATTTCCAACGCTATAAACCCTGCTTTCATAAAAAATATCAACGATGCAGCCCACATAAAAAAGAAAACATTAACACCATCCATATGTTTCACCTCAAACACTTTTATAGGAATTGACCTACCTACTACCCATCTTCCTAATTCCTCTAATAGAAACACTTAAATATATACTTTTCCAAAGAAGGAATTTTCCTTCTTATTATTTAGGAACAGAGTATCTTTTTTCCTTTCAGATAAAAATAAAAATGATTAAAACAAGATCATCACTAAACAAAAATTAAACCACTGAAAAATGAGGTGAGATGATGAGGAAGGTTGAGGCGGTTATAAGGCCTGAGAAGTTGGAGATTGTTAAGAAGGCCTTGTCAGATGCTGGTTATGTTGGTATGACTGTTAGTGAGGTTAAGGGTAGGGGAGTTCAGGGTGGAATTGTTGAGAGGTATAGGGGGAGGGAGTATATTGTTGATTTGATTCCGAAGGTTAAGATTGAGTTGGTTGTTAAGGAAGAGGATGTTGATGATGTTATTAACATTATTTGCGAGAATGCAAGAACCGGAAACCCAGGAGACGGAAAAATCTTCGTCCTACCAGTAGAAAGAGTCGTAAGAGTAAGAACAAAAGAAGAAGGAAAAGAGGCATTATAAGAAATTTTTAATTTTTTATCACTTTTTATTATTTTATTATCTCATTTTGTCTAAATTTTACCTTATTTCTTAATTTCTCTCTTTTTTAATTCAATGTGTTTTAAAATAACCTTTTCTATATCTTCGGGCTTATTTAGTACTTCTATTCCTTCCATCTTTCTAATTTTTTCTACGTTTTCAATATCAACATCTCTCATGTATAAAGTTAATTTTTTATTTCCGGGAAGGATAGTTTCTACGGTTCCTTTTTTGTTATCTGGAGGGAATATATAGACAGGAACTCTCGCTTTCATCGCTTGAGCTACTGAGTTCGTTATTAACGTGTCTGCAATACCGTGAGCAATCTTTGCTGTTGTGTTTGCAGTTGCAGGAGCCACTAAAAACAGATCATACTTCCCAGTTTGCAGTTTTCCAACTAAAAAAGGAGCATTTGAGTTTACTTCAACTCTCAAATCGTAAAATTCATCCTCTAAAACTTGCCATAATTTATACCACTTGATCACGATCTTTGCATTTTTGGAGAGGTATACATCTACATCCAAGTTGTGTTTATTTTTTAACTTCTTCATTATTTCAACAACTTCATTAATTTTATCTCCGCATCCTGTTATGCCCCATGCGATCTTTAACATAAATATCACGCATAAAATTATTGTATTTTCTATTTTATCATTTGTTATTTCTGTTATTGTAATATATAGCATATTTGCTCCACACTCTTTAAGTTAAAAAAATTTTATAAAATTAAATATCAGATCTTATTTCGCAACTTTTTAACTTTAATAATTTTTTATAAATAATTTTTTATATCGATAAATTTAATAACACATAAAGAGGTAAATATAACCTACATTTATAAGTTGTTAAGTTGACATTTGATTTGGTGGGGTTTTATGGATTTGTATGCAATTGCTGAAAGCTTGGTTAGTCATTACGGATATGTAGGGATATTTTTAATTTCATTTACTGAGGCGTTTATCCAGCCGATACCCCCAGATGTCTTTATAATTGGGGCGTCTTATTTTGGTTTAAATCCAATAATCACTGCAATAGTGGCTACTGTTGGAACTACTCTTGGAGGAATTTTTGGTTATTTTTTAGGGTATAAACTCGGACATCCTATTTTTGTAAAAATCTTTGGAGAGAAGTATTTAAAAAAAGGAGAAGAGTTTTTTGATAAGTATGGGGTTTATGGAGTGGTTTTAGCAGGATTTTCTCCTCTGCCTTATAAGGTTATTGCTTGGCTTGCAGGAATATTTGAAATGGATTTAACCCTATTTGCAATCGGAACGATAGTTGGTAGATTACCGAGATTCTTAGCAGTAGCGTATTTTGGAAATGTTCTCCAGAAATTTTATGATATAAAAACAATGAATTTCGGGAATATAAATATTTACAACTTTAATTACAATTTATTTTATATTATCAACTCTCATTATAATCCAATACTCGATATATTTATGATTATACTTTCTAAAACTGTCTATCCTCTTGTAGGAGTTATTGCATTAACACTTCTAATTAAAAACAGAAAGTTAGGGATTAAATTGGTTTTCTGTCTGATTTTTGCAGTTATTTTAACCTATGTTTTAAAGTATATAATTTATGAGCCAAGACCGTATTTAGTGTTAAGCAATGTTCATCTATTGTTATACAAAGGGGTAGAATCAAGTTTTCCAAGTGGGCACACTGTTCTGGCGTTTGCCACTGCAACTTTTCTATTTTTTGGATATTCGAGAAAATTAGGAATTCTTTTCTTAATTTGGGCATTTTTGGTGGGGTATAGTAGAGTGTATGTGGGGGTGCACTATCCAATTGATGTGTTTGCTGGAATGATCATTGGTATTGTTTGTGGATATATCATAAATCATCAGTTTTTTGAGTATTATGTTGAAAAAATAGTCCATTATGGAAATAAAATCGAAAATAAAATTAAAATTATCTTTAAATTAAGACAACAATAAAATCAAAAATAAAGCAGGAAATAAAAATACTAAAATACTAAAAGAATATACTAAGGGCATAAGATAAACATCCGAGTATTAGATCATACCTAACGCATCCTCTATTATCAGTAGTTCGGGACCTGTGGTGTCTCCACCAACCACTGCTCCTTTTGAGTTTGCAATAATACAAGCCCCTACTGATGTTGTTCCTTTGTTTGCAGTTCCTTTTCCTATGTATTCAACATCAAAAAGATCCTTTAAAAATTTAAGCTCGTCTTCTTCAACTAATGGGTGTGTTAAACATCCTTTGTTTGTTATAACTGCATTACTCCCAACGGTTGGAAGTTCTGCTATTGTGCCAATCTCTACATCAACGTTCAAATAATCTTCTATATCTTTTTTGAAATCTTTCAATTCTGGAGAAATTAGCGCTCCTTTATCGTTTGTTAAGATCAGGTTTCCCAAAGCCGTGTTTTTTGATTTTATTATGCCAATATTTAGATCCAACCCAATATCATTTAAAAATTTTTTTATCTCTTCCATCTCTTTATCTTCAACAATTTTAGGCAGTAGGAGACCATACTTGTTCGCAACAGATAAAGAACCGATTAAAGAACTGCCTCCTATATTTGTTTGTAGACAGTGCGTTTTTAGAACGTTTGACACTTCATCTACATCATCTTTATCCAAGAATATTGGAAGTAAAGTTATTTCTTCGGTAGTTAATGCTAATACACCGATTGTCGGGATTCCTGAGAAGTATTTTCTTATTATCATAATTGATCACTTATTCTGCTAATGTTGCAATTACAACATTTCCTTCTTTAACTGCTTTAACTCTTACTCTTGCAGGTGGTTTTTGAATGCCTCTCTCCCAAATTTTTTCGTTTAATTCACTGTCTATCTTAACAATTTCTGCTTTCATATGTCTTTTTAAGAACTGTCTTATCTTTCTTATTGCTCTTGGAGCTCTCTTGTTTCTAACTGATCTATTTATAACGTCTCTCAAAGGTATAGTGTAGATTCTTTCTTCCATAGTTAAACACCTCCAAAAAATTAGTTGAATAAAAATAACTACCAACTATCATATACAAAATAGATATTTAAAGATTATGCTCATTTGCTTTACGTGGTTTATTGGATACTTCATTTAAGTATTTTAATAAGTATTTTAATTATGTTAGGTGGGTTCATTTAACTAATTTTTCCTATTCTGTTTATTAAGTTTTATTTTAAATTTCGTAAAGTGTTTAAATATTCTTCTTTCCTAAGTTTTAGTTCGTTAATCTTTTCTTGAATATACTTTATCTCATCTTCATTTTTATGGGTAGTTAATAACCACTCTAATCTTGTTATTTTTTGGTCTATCTCTACAATATTTTTTATAAGGGTATCTTTCAATGCTTTATCCATTATCCCCCTCCCCCCAAAGATTTTACAATTTTTAAAAATCTAAAAAATAAAAAATTGGCATTAGTTAAAGGTATTATTTAAATAATACTATCTAAATTCGCTTATATACTTTTCGATATTTGTATTTCAAATTTTATGATTAAAATATTGAATAATCTAATGAATAACTATTTAAAATTTTAAAAAATATTATTTTAGTTCTTTTTAACTTCACATAATTGTTCTATGAAGTTGTCAATGTGCTCTTTTTTTATGTGGGGCATGATAACAACTCTCAATGCTTCAACACAGTTGCAAATTGAAACATATATCCCTCTATCTTTGAGATTTTTACATGTTTCCTTGTAGTTTTCATCTCTAATTGCAACAATATTTAATATAGGGTTTATAACGGTCTCGAATCCATTCTCTTTCAACTTTTTACTAAGGTAGAGGGTGTTATCCATACACTTACTCACTATCTTTCTTTGCCCTTCTCTTCCTAAAAGTTTCAAAACAGCGTAGGTGCAAGCCCCTCCAAAGCCAACTCTTGTTCCCAAGATTGTTGCTTGTTTTGTTTCAGTCAAATATGGAGCGTTTACATCTAAATAAGATCTGTAAGTTTCATTTTTGAACAGTATACCCCCGCAGGGAATTGGACAGTGTCCCATTTTGTGTGGATCTATTGTTATTGAATCCACTCCCAGTGAAAAATCAAATTTGTAGCTAATATTTTTTCTTTTATATTTTTCCTCCAAGAAGGGAATTACTAACCCCCCAAACGCTGCATCTACGTGGAGGTAGATGTTATGCTCTTTGGAGATATTGCTTAACTTTTCAATATTATCGATAGTTCCTAACTCTGTTGTTCCTGCAATTCCAACAATTCCATCTATTTCTTCATCTTCAACGGTATCTTTAACAAATTTTATATCTATGGTATAATCATCTTTTATGGGGGCGTAGATATAGTCGAAATCCATCATGTCTCTTCCTTTTTCAAACGAAAAGTGGGCAGTTATTGGAATGACAATTTTTGGATTTTCATTTTTTGTTAGGTTTTTTCTCTTTTTTTCTTTCCAAATATTCTTTATACATCTCAATGCCATTAAATTAGCTTCCGTTCCTCCACTTACTATATGACCATAGACATTTTTTCCGTTCATTAGTGATCCGAGAAGTGAAACTGCTTTTTCCTCTAAGATCTTAGTTCCTTTAAATAACCCAGGATCTCCTAAGTTTGTTTCTAAAAACATATCTACAATTTTTTTAGTTATTGGCAATACGTTGGAACACATGGATCCAAAAATTTTTCCATCCTCATACTTTAAATCCATCTTTCTATATTTCTCTAATTCTTCCAGTATATCCTTCTCATCTACTCCTTTTTCTTCCATATCTCTCATCCTTCATTTTTATTGTTATTTCATTCAATTTTACTAAATTTTATTAATTTTTTATTATATTGCTTAACCGTAAATTTCAATATTTATATCTTATGCTATCCTCAAATTTTTAGTTCAAAATCTTTTTAAATTGGTTGTTAATGTTTTTATTAATCATTATTATCATGGTTTTATAACCTTTGGCATTAACCTACGGTTATATACAAGTGTATGAATATATGAGAGTTGAGATTATGAAGATGGTTGTTGTGATAAGAAACGATCTTGGAATGGGTAAGGGAAAGATGGTTGCTCAGGGTGGTCATGCAATAATAGAAGCATTTTTAGATGCTAAAAGGAAAAATTCAAAAATAGTTGAGGAATGGTTAAGAAGTGGACAGAAAAAGGTTGTAGTTAAGGTAAACTCAGAGAAAGAACTGTTAGACGTGTATAACAAAGCAAGGAGTGAAGGATTACCTTGTTCAATCATTAGAGATGCCGGACACACCCAATTAGAGCCCGGAACTTTAACTGCTGTTGCTATTGGCCCAGAAAAGGATGAAAAGATAGACAAAATAACTGGAAATTTAAAACTTCTTTAATTTTATTTTTTATATATTTTATAATACTTTTATAATACTATGATACTATTATTTATCTGTATTATATTTTTATCTTTTTTATTACTTTTTTATTATCTTTATTTTTTATCATTATTTTTCCCGATATATGCTTAAATGCCTTATAACCCCCTATCAACCGTTTTACTTTAAATCCAAGAAGTTGTAAAATTAAAGCCATTGTTTGACTCCTCATTCCACCCCTTGCACAAAAAACGACAATTGTTTTTTTCCTATCAAGATTTTTTGCCTCATTTAAAATTCTTTTTAGCCCATTTTCGATTATTTCAATTGCTATATCAATTGCCTTATCTTTTCCTTCTTTTTTGTAAATTTTTCCTATTAATTCATGCTCTTTATCCAAAAATAGAGGGATATTTATCGCTCCATCGATGGTTTCTTCTTTAAATTCCCTTGGGCTTCTTACATCAACTAATATAATGTTCTCATCATTCATAATTTCTAACAATTCCTTAACGGTTATTGTGGTATTAGTTAGCTCTCCCCCTATTGATTTTAAATATTTTTCAGTATCTACCAACTCCAAATAAACACTATACTCCCCAAAATTTTTTATTACTGGCTTATTGGTTTTATTTTTTTTCACATCTTTGATGAGTTCTCTTGAAGAGGTAAGTATAAACGATGCGAGATCTCCTTCTATTTTTCCAGCTAATATTTTTTCTCCGTTGGTTATCATCTTTCTCCCATCATTCAACACAATACATAAAACAACATCTCCTGTAAAATTTATCAGTCGAGATAAAATTTCTTCATCCATATTTTCCCTCAAATTATGTTATGAAGTTTTAATTTTTCTTTAATAAAGGAGTCGATAATTTTTACTGATTCTGAAATGTTCTCATTGTATACAACTAAATCAGGATTTATTTTTCTCACATTTCTTAGATAGTGTTCTCTATAAAGTTTTTCTTCTATTAACTTCGCTGATTCATAGTAGTTATCTTCTTTTATTAGTTCTATTATCTTGTTTACTGTTTCGATCATTTCTGGCTTTTTAAAGCTATTTTTAAGTATTTCGAATTTATTTAGAAGGATTTTTTTCTCTTCTTCATTTTTTGGTTTGTAGATAGAGATTAATCTCTTTATCTGACATTCATATGGGCAGTCGATAAGAATCTTGTATGTGTAATTTTTAATGTCTCCAAGAAGATCGGGTATTTTTAGTTTTTTCTCCCCTCCTATTTTTCTACCTTCATATTCAACAACTACATATCCGATTTTTTTGACACGTTCGATTTCTTCGTTTATTATTTTAGAAAACTCCTCCTGATCTCTCATATTTAGGTGATAAAGATCTCCAAGCACACTTCCTCGTGTTCTTGCGATTTCTTCAATATCTATAACAGGGTGTTTCTTTTTTAACTCCTGCAGTATTTCTGTTTTTCCGCATCCCGTTTTTCCAAATAGTCCAAATATAATCATACTCTCACCGATGGTGTTAGTTTTAGTTTTTTGAATATATATAGGTTATTAAATAATTTTTGATGTTGCCATAATTGTTTCATATATTAAAACTTTGTTTTTGATTAATTTTAATTATTTTAATTAATTTTTTAATGTCTTTAAATTCACGAATATAATAATTTATACAATTAAACTTTAATTAAACTTTATGTATAAATTAACATATTATCTGTCCTAAAAATGAAAAATATAAAAATTTAGGATAAGAGAGGAAAAAGAGGAAGAAAAAAGTTCAATGAATTAACAGAGATTTGACATTTTGAATCATAGATAGTGCTAATTTAAGTGCCTCAATATTTATATAATTAAACTCATAATCAAAATTGTAAGAGTTGTAAACCATAACTTTATCTCCGATCTTAACATTTTGAGATATTGGAATCATTATTTCCCTCACTTCTCCGTTTATTTCAATTAAGGGAACTCTAACATCTCCTTTTACTATAAAGCCCTTAAAGATTCCGATTTCTCCATAACACATAATATCACCCTTATATTTTGGTTATTTAACCAATTTTTTCTTTAATTATTTATTTGCTTCTCTAACTCTGAAAAGCCAATTTATGCCATATTTTTTTAAGGTTTCCTCTATTGCATCGATTATATCATCTGGAACTCCAAATTTTTTTAATTCTTCAACGTTTTTAATCTCCTCAGGATCCCCATAACCTCCTTCGATCTCATCTATTAGATATTTTGCAACAATTCCGGGGATATTTTCTACCTTTACTGCCTCAAACAGTATAGCATCTTTGTGAGGAATTTCTTTCTTTTTTATGTAAAAAACAATACAATGGAAGTTATCTCCTTCTACAATGTTCCCGAATTCGTCATATTTTTTAAACTCAACGATCATCGTATCCCGAATATCATATTTGTTAATATCATATTTGTTATTGTTGTTTTTGATCCCATGGAACTTGCGTGTCTAATATTGTATTAACTATCTCATCAAAAAACCTTAAACTTCCCATATATCCAACAATTGGCCATCTGAAATAACCAACTCTGTCATATATTGGGAATCCCATTCTTACCAATCCTATACCCATATCTTCGGCTATTTTAACTCCTCCTCTTGGATGCCCGATGAGAAGATCTATCTCCTCCTTTTTAACTGATTTTTCAAAGTCCCACAGATCGGAGTATTGGACTTCAATATCTATGTTATATTCATTTGCAAGCTCCTCCATTGCCTTTTTATAGGTTGTAGATGGAGTTTGAGTATTAACAACAGTCGGTTTCATTCCCATTTCACACACAAACCGTGAAACAGATATAACAAAGTCCGGATCTCCAAATATACCAACTTTTTTATCCATGGTGTAGTGGATGGTATCAACTATTGCATCAACCAACTTTCCTCTTTCATCCAATAACTTATCTGGAATCTCTAATCCGGTGATCTTTGCAATATTTATAATAAAATCATCCGTATTTTTAATTCCTATTGGTAATCCATAATAAGCAGGAATTTTATATCTCCTCTCCAAAAATACTGCTCCACTTCCTCCTGCATGCTTACAAAGGATGAAAATGGCTTTTGCATTTATTATATCTTCAAATTCCTCAACTTTTGTTCCACCACTTGGATAGTAAGGAATTTCTCTAATTGGTGCTCTGAGAGGTTGATAAAGCGTTTCACTAATGTCAAATAAAACGGAATAATCCTCTCCTTCTTTTAAACCAAACATATTCAATATTCTCTTAATCTCTAAAATGTCTCCCGGGTTTACACCAAATCCTGGAACTATCATTATTTTTTTAGCTTTTTCTTCGTCTCTTTTCTTTCCAGAGGTAAAATACTGAAAGAATGCCTTAACCGCGTTATCATATCCTTTAACGTGGCTTGCTTGATACGATGGGCAGTGAATTGGAATTATTGGAAGTTTTGCTTTTTCCTCCCCAAATTCTGAGGCAATCTTTTTTCTTGCTGCCCTAATAAATGCTTCTATATCATCTCCTATTGTCTCAGAGGAACACGTTGTTACAACTGAAATTAACTCAGGATCATATCTTGCTACTAAATTTCTTAAACCTTCCACTAAATTTCTCATTCCTCCATAAACAGCAGCATCTTCGTGAAATGAAGCAACTGCAATCGTTGCAGGTTCTCTAAAATGTCTGTTAAATGCGTATCTTACATATGTGCAACATCCCTGAGATCCCTGGACAAATGGAATCCCTTTATGTACTCCCAAAGTAGCCCACATTGCCCCAATTGGTTGACATGTTTTATTTGGGTTTATAGTCCCTGCTCTCTGTTTTTCAACATAATTTATAGCCATGCGATCACCCAAAAGTTAAAATTTATATATTTTCGCATTTTTTAAGCCCTTCGAATTTTTTCTCTCCTTCTTTTACAATATCCCAAATTGGATGATAAATTGCTTTATAAATATCTCTTGCAAAGTTAACGAATCCTCTAAAACCTGCATATGGTCCCTGTTCATAGCTGTGAGAGTTGATTGTCGGAATTCCAAATTTTCTGAATAAATATCTTTCTTTTAATCCAGTAAGCATAAAGTCGGGTTTGTATTTCTCAACCGCTTCTTCTAATTCGAGTTCGTTAGGGGCATCGATAACTAAAACACCTTTAAGTCCCGCTTTTTTAAAGTTTTTATTTAATTTTTCATAATCATCTTCATGAGCAAATGTGCAACATGCAACGACATATTTTATTCCAAGTTCTTTCATCGCTCTAACCCAGTGCCATGTTCTTGGCCCTCCAACATAAACAAGACAGGTTTTTCCTTCTAATTTTGATTTATAGAACTCTATTTGTGGTTTTATTGACTCAATTTCCTCTTTTATAACTTCTTCAACTCTATCCATTGGTATATTTAATGATTCTGCTGTTTTTCTTAACGCCTCAGCTGTCTGTTCAATTCCAAATAATGAAACCCAAATTCTTGGTATATTAAATCCGTCTCTAATCATCTCTGCAATATAGTTGGCAGATCTCTGACAGTGAACGACACACAACTTAACATCTGGCAATTTAAACAAATCATCAAACGAAGCGTTTCCAGTAAAGACAGTTACAACCCTACACCCGATTTTTTCAAATAACGGCTTTATAACTGCCATGTCCCAGTCCATATTATACTCTCCAACTATTGCTATATCGTAGGGTGTTTTTTCCTCTTCTTTTAAACATTTTTCTGGAAATTTCTCCCTTGCTTTTTTTAGCCATCTGTAAAACTCTGTGTTAAATATGTGGTGTCCTTTTGATTGAGAACAACCTGCATATCCCGGACAGTTGCAAGCAAAGACAGGTTTTCCTATTTTTTCTTCTACTTTTTTTGCAACTGCTCCCAAATTATCTCCGATCAAACCCGTTGTGCATGTTGCATAAATGATAATTCCCTTTGCTTCTGGAAATTCTGCGGCTGCCTCTAAACAAGCTTTTTCAAGTTTTTTCTCTCCCCCATAAACAACATCTGCCTCTTGCATGTCTGTTGTAAAGCAGTATCTTCTATGCAACTCACAATCAGATAGATTTCTTCTTGTTCCCCAAGTGTAATAAGCACACCCTACAGGGCCATGAACCATATGTATAACATCTTTTATCGGCCCTCCAACGACTCCCCTACCTCCTGCAAATGTGCAACCTCTTTCAGTCATATCTCCCGGAACCGTTTTAATATTACAGGCAGGGATTATCTCCTCCTCTGGATCGTAAATGTAAGTATGCTTCATTCTTTCAGGTATGGGTTTATCGCAACCCAATAACACAAAGGGCATAGTATTTCACCTTGTCTATTTTAACTCGCTATTTTATTTAAATCATATCCCCATATTAATAACTAATTAAATACTCGAATTTATAATTAGTTTCCTATTGCTTCAATTCCAAACTCTCCTGTTCTTATTCTTATTGCCTCATCAATTGGCATAACGAATATTTTTCCATCTCCTGGCTTTCCAGTTTTATTTATCTTCATTATTATTCCCACTACGAGAGGGACATCTGTGTCATCCACAACTATCGAGATCATTCTTTTTGGAATATATTTCATTCTCATTCCCAACTTTTCTCCTTCTTTGAGGATTTTCTCTTTATCTACATCTTCGGGAAGTTTTGCATCAATATATCCCCTCTCTTTTCCTCTCCCAAAACAACTAATCACCGTCATTGCTGGAAATCCAACAGCTTCAAGTGCTTTTCCTGTCTTTGCTACCATGTTAGGCCTAATAATTGCTAAGATTTCTTTCATCGTTTCACCGATCCCTACAACTCTCGAGATCCTGTTCTAATCGTGTAAGCTTCTTCAATTGGCTGAATAAAGATCTTTCCATCTCCAAAATTTCCTGTATGGGCGTTGATCTTTATGATCTCCACGACCTCATCCACTTCATCGTCATTAACGCCAATTAATAGCATCGTTTTTGGAAGTTCGTCATAGAATATTTCTCCAATCTTTAATCCACCCTGTTTCCCCCTTCCTACAACATCAATCTTAGTGAAAGATGGATAACCAGCATTTTCCAATGCGTTAATTACATCATCCACTTTTTCTGGCCTTATAATTGCTTTTATTAATTTCAAAATTCCACCCCATCATCTTTGGACTTTTTACTAAAATCAATAAAATGAAGCCATAATTAAACGAATATTGGGCAAATATTTATAACATCTTATTAATCAAGCAATCCATACTTTTCAACGAGTTTTTCCAGTTGATCCATTGAAAGTGGAGTTGGAACCACCAGTTCATCATTATCCATAATTTTTTTCCCCAATTTTTTGTATTCATGTGCTTGGGGATGATCTGGAGCGAATTCAACAACTGTCATCTTATTAAACTCAGCTTTTTGGACAATATTGTCTCTGGGAATAAAGTGTATTAACTTGGTTCCCAGCATTTCGCAAAACTCTTCCATCAACTCTTTTTCTCCATCAACTTTTCTTGAATTACAGATAATTCCTCCCAACCTAACACCTGATTGCTCAGCATATTTTAAGATACCTCTCGCAATGTTGTTAGCTGCATAGAGAGCCATCATCTCTCCCGAAGAGACAATATAGATCTCTTTTGCCAGCCCATCTCTTAGTGGCATTGCGAATCCTCCACATACAACATCCCCCAATACATCAAAGAACAGAAAATCCAAATCATCAGGATACCCTCCAAGTTCGATCATCATATTAACTGCGGTTATAACTCCTCTTCCAGCACAGCCAACTCCTGGCTCAGGCCCTCCACTTTCTACGCATAAAATTCCTCCAAATCCAACTTTTCTGACTTTTTCCAACGTAACTCCTTCCTCCCCTTCTTCCCTTAACACATCCATAACCGTCTCTTGTGGTTTACCGTGTAAAATCATTCTCGTTGAATCGGCTTTTGGATCACATCCGTGGATCATTCCTTTTAAATTGTAGTAGTATGCCAACGCAGCAGCAGTATTTTGAGTTGTGGTTGATTTACCAATTCCTCCTTTTCCATAAATAGCAACTTTCTTTGCATTTGGAGCAATCTCATCATAAACACTCATAAACTCACCTCAATTATCGGTAGTAGGAAACCTATTTCCTATATATTTAACAGCAATCTAATAATGATAAGTTATGATATATATACTTTACGGTTGTAGGTTGCTTTTTTCCTTTACTATATTGATATAAATAATTGGATACATAAATAAGAATTATAAAAATTAGTTGGACTAATTTTCATATCTTAATATGATATTTTAATGAAAATGCCTAATATTGCCACCCTACTTGTCTCAATACTTACGATACAACATATATGGATATGGTATTAATTAACTAAATAAACTCTTCTTTATAAACAATCCCATCGTGTCCAGTTATAACATTCTTTTTTAATAATTTTATTCTTCTCAAACTTCCTTTTGCAGATCTATAATCAACTATACTGGGAGGTAGAATATCCTCTATGATATTCTCTCTTAGTGGGGCGGCATCCCCAACAATAACATAATCCCCATATACAACTGAAACAGAACCATACGTATGCCCTGGAGTTTTTAATATCGTTATTTCATCATCTTGAAATTTTTCAATTGGAGTAAATTCCTCAATTTCGTCTATACTAGTATATAGCTTACAGCCATTATACTCAACAATGCATTCTTGTGCAGAGGAGTATATCTCAGCATTACAAAATAAATCATTATTTGCTACATGATTACAATGTCTATGGGTATTTATAACTACATCAATATCTTTTGGTTCTAAGTTTAATTTTTTTAATTCTTTTATAATCAACTCTCTTTTATCCTTTGTTGACGTATCTACTATTATATTATGACTTTTTGTTTGGATAAAAGTTATTGAGGACGATGCTTTTTTTATTATATTATTTTTTCTAACAAATTCACCCTCGTAGAGAAGTTTTATCATAAGATCACCTCATACGGAATTATTTTTCCTTATGATATTAGGTTTATATATAATTTTCTATTGGTATTGTTAATTAAATACACGTATAGGAAGTAGGTATCCTAATACCGAAAAGTATATATATAATACATGAATAGCATATAACAAAAGCAAACATTAAAATAAAAAATTGTAAGCATGATTCACGTTCTTATTTGAGTGAGATTATGAACAGAAAAATAGCATCAATATTTGGGTTATTGGTAATAATAACAACAATTTTGGCTTCTGGATGCACACAAAAAACTGAAACTAAAGAAGAAGTAATACATGCCTATGTTGGAGCTGGAATGCAAAAGCCAATGGATGAAATTGGAAAGATGTTTGAAAAAAAGTATGGGATAAAATTGGAGTATGACTACGCAGGAAGCGGGTATCTCTATTCAAAAATCTTAGCA
The DNA here is from genome assembly GCF_000024625.1 of Methanocaldococcus vulcanius M7. Taxonomy (NCBI): domain Archaea; kingdom Methanobacteriati; phylum Methanobacteriota; class Methanococci; order Methanococcales; family Methanocaldococcaceae; genus Methanocaldococcus; species Methanocaldococcus vulcanius. The sequence goes on along the minus strand of NC_013407.1, from coordinate 1,058,091 downwards.
TCAAACGAAGGAGATATATTCATGCCCGGAGCTTATTTCTACATTGGAAAACTTGAGAAAAAAGGATACATACTAAAATACGAAAATTTTACAAAACATATACCTGTGATTGTAGTCCAAAAAGGAAATCCAAAGAATATAACATGTCTTGAAGATTTGGAGAAGCCAGGAGTTAAATTAGCATTAGGGGATGACGACATAGCAATTGGAAGAACAGTTAAAAAGATTCTACAAAAAGCGGAAAACTACAATCCAGGAATCTCAGAAAAAATTAATAAGAATGTTGTTGTTAGAGGAGCTACCGTAAAACAGGTTTTAATGTATGTTATAGAAGGAGATGTTGATGCTGCGATAGTTTGGAGAGCTGATGCTGTTGAAAATAAAGATAAGGTAGATATTATCCCAATAGATCCAAAATACAATGTTATAAAGACAGTTCCAATAGCGATATTAAAAACTACAAAAAATAAAGAAAATGCAGAGAAATTTTACAACTTCGTTTTAACAGATGGAAAAAATATATTTAAAAAATATGGTTTTGAAATAATTGGGAACTAACAAGATTAAACTTAAATCTTAAATATTAATCTTAAAGGGGTTTGCTATGATTCAAAATAACTTGAAAACTATTTCAACCATCCCATTAATTTTGTTCTTAGCAATGATTGTTTGTATACTAATTTCCATACTTGAAAACATATCTATAAAAAATTTATTTGATGCATTAGTATCAGAAGAAGTTAGATTTTCGGTTGCTCTTAGTGTAAAATGTTCAATTATTGCAATAATCCTCGCTCTATTGATTGGTGTCCCATCTGGATATGCACTTGCAAGATACAACTTTAAAGGGAAGGAGATTATTGACAGCTTAATAAATCTTCCAATCTTGCTTCCACCTCTTGTGCTTGGGTTTGGATTGCTTTTATTTTTGGGAAATAATTGCACTGGACAATTTATTAACAATATACTTGATCTGGTATTCACTCAAAATGGTATAATACTCGCACAATTTGTAATAGCAACCCCGTTTATAATTAGAACAACAAGAGCTGTCTTTGAAAGTATAGATGTGAAATATGAGTATGTGGCTCAAAGTTTGGGTTTGAGTAGATCTGAAAGTTTTTTGAAGATAACTCTTCCAATGGCAAAAAGTGGGATACTTGCTGGAGCGATTCTTGGATGGGCAAGAGCTATCGGAGAATTTGGAGCAACGTTGATGATTGCAGGAGCCACAAAGATGAAGACAGAGACACTTCCAATAGCTATATTTTTAAATGTATCCATTGGAAACATAGATCTTGCACTTGCAATTGCAGTTGTGCATATTATTATTGCAGTATTGATCATATCGTTAATGAAATTTGTAATAAATCTAAATGGTGAACGTTATGGTTGATGTTAGAGGGTTTTTAAAAGATCTTGTTGAAAAGAATAGGTTATTGGATGAGGTTGTGGAGATAAAGATTTCTGATACTAAGTTGGATACTACTCGAATTAAGGATTATCCTTTGATGAGTGGGAAGGAGATTTTGTTGAGGGCTGATTTTAAAGGATGTTATGGGGATGCCTTCACAGATAAACCCGTTGAATTTAAAGGAACTGTAAGGGAGCTTTTGGATAAAGGAAGTAGGGCAGAGGTTGTGGCAACGTTAAATGCAGTTATGAGGTATCTTGGGTTAGTGGATAGAACAGTCCACTGCTCGGGGGATGAGCCAGAGAAGTGTGCAAAAGAGTTGGTTAAATATTTAAAAGAATTAAATCCGAAGAAGATCGGGGTTGTTGGATTACAACCAGCATTTGTTAAAGAGATTGTAGATACCTTTGGAGCGGAAAATGTATTAGTAAGTGATTTAAATCCTGAAAATATTGGAAAAATAAAGTATGGAGTTAGAATAATCCACGGAAAATACAATGAAGAAGTAATAAAAAACTCAGATATTGTTTTAGCAACTGGCTCAACCATCGCAAACGGAACTTTCGAAGAAATCTGGAACCTCGCTAAAAAATACAACAAAAAAATAATATTCTACGGCACAACAATAGCAGGAATCTCCAAAATATTAAAAGTCGAAAGATTCTGCAAACTCGGGAGATAAAAATTTAAATTTAAAAGGTAATATTTCATTTTATTATTTATTTGTTATTTATTATAAAACGTTTACTTTATAATTTGATAAGTTGATTTTGATAAAAAATATTTTAATAATAAAGTCAAATTAACAAAAAGTAATAAGGAAATAAGCATTATAATAATTATAAAATAATAATTATAAATAAGGCATTAATAAATAAATCCAAATATAGGGACATCTCTAAAGAGGAGAAACTATGAAAAATGAAGTTGACAAAATCGTTAAATTTATAAGAGATAAGGTAGAGGAAGCCAGAGTTAACGGAGTAGTTATTGGATTGAGTGGTGGTATTGATTCATCATTAACCGCTTATCTGTGTGTTAAAGCCCTTGGAAAAGATAGGGTGCTTGGAATTATAATGCCTGAGAAGTATAGTAATAGGAAAGATATTGAACATGCCATAATGGTTGCTAAATCTTTGGGGATAAAATATATAATTTCAGATATAACAGATATTTTAAAGGCATTTGGAGCGGGTGGATATGTTCCAACAAGAGAATTTGATAAAATAGCTGACGGTAATTTAAAGGCAAGGATAAGAATGTGTATTCTTTATTATTTTGCAAACAAGTATAATCTGCTTGTTGCTGGAACAGCGAATAAATCAGAAACGTATGTTGGTTATGGAACAAAACATGGAGATATTGCATGCGATATAAAGCCCATTGGGAATTTATTTAAAACAGAAGTCAGAGAGATGGCAAAATATTTAGGGATTCCAAAGGAGATAATTGAAAAACCACCCTCAGCAGGTCTTTGGGAAGGTCAAACTGATGAGGATGAGTTGGGAGTTAAATATGAGACCCTTGATAAGATATTAAAGTGTTATGAAGAGGGAATGAACGCTGATGAAGTAGTAAAAAAACTTGGGGTTGAAAAGGAGGTTGTTGATAAGATATTTAACCTTATAAAAAAGAACGAACATAAAAGAACTCTTCCTCCAACTCCTTAAATTTAATATTTTTAATTTTCTTTTTCTTCTTCTAATTTTACAATGGCCTCTGCAATGTCTCCATTGCACTCCTCTAAGACCTTCCTTGCAACGTCTTTTGATACATTACACTGGTTTGCGACCAATTCTATATCTTCATCTGTTATTTCAATTTTAACTTCTTCACTCTCGCTTATTTCTTCTGCCGTTTCTTTTTCTATTTTTTCTTTTTCTATTTTCTGTTTTTTAGGTCTTCCAGTTATGGAGTATGTTTTAACCCCCAATATATCCATAACTTGAACTTTTGGTTCCTCAAAGACCCACTCTTCTTCATCAAATACAAATATTACTTTCTTAACGTTTAAATCTTCAGATTCCATTCCAAAGTCCTTCATCATCTTTTGCATCTTTTTTAACATTCTTGGATTCATTTTACCGGGGAACATAATGTTTCACCTAAAAAGCGTTTGATGGTATTTCAAAAAGTTGGAAATTCTTTTTGACTATTCTACTTTCATCTTCTTTTATATCTTACCGCTTTTATAATTTTCGTTATTTAAAAGGTTTAAACTGCACCAACCAAAAACGCAACGAGGACTATATTCATTATAATTTTTAATAATTTTGAAACCTTTGATGCGGTTTTTTTGGTTGGATTTTTTAGCAAAATAATTATTGCCCAAAGAAATAATATATCACAGAGTACTATCAGTATGAGATAGGAAATACCAAATACTCCAAATATGTAAGGGAGGGGGCTTAAAATAATCGCAATTATGATTAAAAGGGATGCAATAAATAAAGATTTCTCTTTATACATTATTGGAAGTGAAACCACACCTTCTTTTAAATCCCCCTCCATGTCTTCAAAGTCCTTGATGATTTCTCTACCCCATATTGAAAATAGAGAGCAAAGGAATAATATAACGACTGGATAAACGTTTTTCCCTGCCACACCTCCAAATAAAAAAACTGATCCTGTTAAGTATCCAACTAAGAAATTGCCGATCGGTTTATACTTCTTATACTTTTTTCCATATAGGTAGAGAAAGATTGAGTTTATAATCGCAATTATTAATGCATATATATTTATAAAAACAGATAAAAATAAGCCCGTAAAAAGCAGTAAAAAAGAGAAGAATTTTGCTTCTTTTAAAGATATTTTTCCTGATGGTAATGGTCTGAATGGCTTGTTTATTTTATCTATTTCAATATCAAAGATGTCGTTTATTACGTTTCCATATGCACATATAAAAAACACTACTGAATACACCAAAATAATTTTAAAAATATCGATCTCAAAATTTGAGGAGATTAAATATCCAATAACTCCTCCAAATGAGGCAGTTATACAATTCTTTATCCTGATCAGCTCTAAATAATCAGAAAATTTTCCCATGTAGATCCCTTTTTCTTTGTTCGTTATTTTAAGCTTTTTATTTTTTATAGGAAAAGATCCACTTTTTCCATGTTTTTAATAAGCCCTATGTCAGTTATTTTCAACTCTGGAATGACAGGAAGTGAGAAAAAACTCATACTTAAAAATGGATTTTCAAATACGCTCCACTCGTGGATCTTTTCAGAGAGTATCTTCATCTTATTTAGCACATAGTTCCCGTCATCTCCCATAAGCCCCCCAATTGGTAGAGGGAGATAATCTACAACTTCTCCATCTTTAACTGCTATAAATCCTCCTCCAATATCTTTTAATTTATTCACTGCAATCGAAAGATCTTTTTCATCGTTGCCAATGGCTATTACATTATGAGAGTCATGAGCATAGGAAGAAGCTAATGCCCCACAATTTAAAAAATTGTAAATCAATCCTTTTCCAATATTTCCAGTGTTTTTATGTCTCTCGATAACAAATATTTTATTTATTACGTTTTCTTTTAGTAGAAGTTTAACCTCTTCGACGCTGAATATTAATTCTTCTGTTATTAACGAGTCCTTAATTGGTTTTATTACCCTAACAAGGCCGTCTCTTTCCCTATAATCAATTCCTTTAATTAAAAACTCCATTTCTTTTTTATATTGATAGTTCATCGTGTTTAAAAGATTTTTTGGAATATTTCTTTTTTTAATTTTATTTAGGTCATTCAAAATCTCTTCCAAAAATTTTCCCTTTATAATTATATCACAAACTTTAAAATTATTAAGATCTTCAAATATCACAAAACTTGCTTCGTTTCCTGGCTTTATTCCAACGTCCAATCCAAAATAATTACCAGGATTTACCGTAACCATTTGTATTGCCTCTATTGGTGAGATGTAGTTAGTTGCTTTTCTTAGTATATTAAACATATATCCATCTGCCTCTTTAATACAGAGATCGTCGCTAACTAACATTATATTCCGAATATCAGAGATCTTTTTACGTATTTTTAGTAAGTAAATATTTTTAGATGCAGTTCCTTCTCTAACCATTAATTTTAATCCTAATCTGAGTTTTTCTAATGCTTCCTCTTCTTCTACACTTTCATGATCACTCATTATCCCTGCTTTTATATATTGATTAAGTTCTCTCCCTCTTAACTTAGGACAGTGTCCGTCTATTAATTTTTTATATCTCTTAGCAACTTCTATTTTTTTCAATATTTCTTCATCCCCATTGATCACTGCCATATAATCCATTACCTCTCCTAATCCCAAAACGTTATCTAATATTATTAACTCCTCTATATCTTTCGCAGTTATTTCCCCTCCGCTGGTCTCTAACTTCGTTGCTGGAACACAAGAGGGGATCATAACATAAACATCCAAGATTTTTGCATTATTTAACATAAATAAAATTCCTTCTTTTCCTGCAACATTTGCTATTTCATGAGGATCTATGACAACTCTACTAACTCCACTTTTTAGAGCAAATTTTTCAAACTCAGAGGGAATTACGTGGGATGATTCAATGTGAATATGCCCATCTATAAATGTAGGGGATAGGTATTTACCTTTTAAATCAAAAATTTTAATATCCGAGTTATTAATTTTTTTACATAGTTTTTCAATATCGTTTTCTAAATCCACGAACACGATCTCTTTATTTTCAAATCCAACATTCCCTTTAATAATCTCTCCACTATAAACATCCACAATGTTTGCGTTTTTTAAAACGATCATCCTTTATCCCTCTATTAAAAATTAAAAATAGTAATAATAAATAATAACAGCAATAGCACGAAATAATTAAAGAGAGGGTTTATAGACCAAATACTTCAAATTAATTACTAAAATGAAATGATTTTTTTAGAGTATAACTACTTCTCCATCTACAACATCAATTTTAACTAAGGTTTTTATTTTATAACCAGTTTTTTCCTCAACTATCTTTTTTCCATCCCCTCTTTCAATAACGCAAATTATATCTTTTATCTCAGCTCCTGCTCTTTCTAACGCGTTTATTATAGCAATCATAGTTCCTCCTGTGGAGATAACATCATCTATGATAATAACTTTATCTCCTTTTTCTATTCCATTTAAGTAGAGTTGTCCCTTGCTGTATCCTGTTGATTGAAATACAGGAACTTCTCCTGGTAATTTGTATTCTCTTTTTCTCATGATAACGTAAGGGATGTCAGTATATAACGAGAGTGTAGTTACCAGTGGAATACCCATTGCCTCAGCCGTAACTATCTTGTTAACTCCCTCAAAGTTTCCTATCTTTATTATTCTTGTTGCAACTTCTCTTAACAATTTTGGTTCTACAAGAGGAACCCCATCACTTATCGGATGGATAAAATAATGGTATTTGCCTCTTTTAACAATTGGACATGATTTTAACGTTTCTTCTAATAACAACGTTTCACCTCCAAATTGAAAAAATTTCCATATTGAATAAAAAGAGTATTAAGTGTTAAGATAGTTCCTCTCATTTATAAAACCTTGTATATGTGTGGTCGGGGCTCGAATATATCTCCCGAATTTATAAGATCAGATAGACAGTTTTCTAATTCCTCTTCAGAAATGTTCAATTCTTCTACTAAATCTTCATATGTTATTTCCCCTCTCTCTTTTATGATCTCCAATATTTTATTTTTTATAGTATCTAAGTCCCTACCTGTTATTTCATTAAATACCTCTTCTTCCAAATCATCTCCAACATCTTCTGCTTTAAGTAAATATTTCCTTGTCTTTTTTATTTCTAAGTTCCTGAGTGTTGTCCATTTCTCATTTCTTCTTTTAACGATTTCTGCCATAAGGTATTTCTCTCCATTGTATGTCTTAGGCCTTCCTATTATATCCACTACATCACCTTCCTCAACATAGATGGGCTTTTCTTCAAAGTATCTAACATTAACTCCATCCACATAAAAAGAGATTATCCCACCAACATTTACATTTTCTACTCTTCCTAATATTCTAACTCTTCTTAATTTTTTTCCCTCAAGAATTAAAGCATTATCAACTACCTCATTATTTAAAAACTCTTCTGGATAAATTTTATAAGCAACATATCTCATTTTTCCACCTCTTTTTAGAAGAAAGTTTAACAGGATTTTTAAAAAGTTTCATCAAAACTTTTAAAGATTTAACAATTAGCAGACCCTTGGGATTGGATCACCAATAGGCATATCAACTATTCTTCTCCCAACGATTGTTTCCATTACAACTCCCTTATGTTCTTTTGTAGCATAGCCGATAATCTCAGCGTTTTTTCCTAATGGATGTTCCTTCAAGATCTCTAAGCATCTTTCTGCATCTTCCTTTTTAACTGCCATAACTACTTTTCCTTCATTTGCTATTGTTAAAGGATCTAAACCGAGTATGTCGCAGAGTGATTGAACTTCTTCGCTTATGGGAAGTTTGTCTTCAAAAATTGTTATTCCAATATTACTTTTCTCCGCCATTTCATTTAAGGCATCCGCTAAACCTCCTCTTGTTGGATCTTTCATGGCGTTGATTTGAATTCCTTCACTTAAAACTTTCTCTATTAGTTTGTTTATTGGAGCAACATCTGATTTTATATCTGTTTCAAAGTCAAAACCTTCTCTTGATAATAAAATTGCTAATCCATGTTCTCCTATGTTTCCAGAAACAATTATTGCATCTCCTTCTTTAACACCACAGTCCCTTATTGCTTTTCCTCGATCTACGATTCCAACTCCTGCGGTTGAGATTATAACATCATCAACTCCATCAGAAACTTTTGTATCTCCCGTTATTATCGCTACTTCTGCTTCTTTGGTTGTTTCATTTATTGATTTGATTATTTTTTCAAGATCTTCTAAGTTAAATCCCTCTGGAATAATTAAAGATAAAGATAAAGCTAATGGTTTAGCACCCATAACTGCCAAGTCATTTACAGTTCCACTTACAGCCAATCTTCCAATATCTCCTCCTGGAAAGAATATTGGCTTAACCGTATGCCCATCAACTGTAAAAACAATCTCTTTATCTCCTATTGGTATCGTTGCAGAGTCATCCAAACTCTCTAATCCAATGCCTCCATTTACTGATGTTATTTCTAAATTTTTTAAGATGATATTTTTTATGAGATCTTGCATTATCTTCCCGCCAGCTCCGTGCATTCTTGTTATTTTCATTATATCAACCTCAGAAAGTAATAAGATTCTGTTATGGATAATGTTTTAATATCAATGGGAAATTGATGGATTGGAAAACGTTTATTAAAATATTACTAAAAAATTTATTGTTGAAAAATTTTGTAATATAAAGTAAATATTGACTGATATATGACTTACATTAATACTCTTATACCTTTAACATAAATACTTCTCATTTATTAATTAATGTTTTAATATAAGTTTTAATACACTTCACAATATAACGGAGGAAAAATGATGGATTCATCTAAAATTATTGTTATAATCGCGATAATAGTTTGGTTGATACTTTATAGTGTAAGGGACTCTATAAATTTAAAAACATATGGAGGAGTATTTGGAATTTTGAGAACTAAGATTGGATTAAAAACAGTTGAAAAGTTAGGAAAATATAAAATTTGGAGAAAAATAGGGATTTTTTCCATTCCAATATGTGTTATAATCGGATGTTTTATGCTACTTAACCTGTTAGAGATGAGTATCAAGCTTATTTCAGGAACTCTTCCAAAAGAGGCAGGAAAACCTGTTATATTTCTATTTGGTAATGTAATACCTTGGATTCCCGGAATTATTGCATTGTTGATTGCAGTTTCAGTCCACGAATTAGCCCATGGGGTATTTGCGAGGTCTTTTGGAATAAAGGTTAAGAGTTCCGGGATTCTGTTGTTCTTGGGATTTCCATTAGGGGCATTTGTAGAACTTGGAGATGACTTTAAAAATGCAGAGAAAAAAGTTAGAGGAGCTATTGCCTCAGCAGGGCCTCTTGCAAATCTCATAATCTTTTTAATATCAATCCCAATGTTATCATTTACTTACTCCTTACCAGCAGAACTTAAAATAGTAGGTCTAAATGATCCTGCATCAAAATTTCTTCATGAGGGAGATATTCTCTATTCAATAAATGGGAAAAAAATAACATCGTTAGAGGAGTTTAAAAATATTGCAAAAACAATACAGCCAAATAAAGTTTATGATGTTGGAGTTATTGAAAATGGAAAAATTAAGATCTACAAAATTCAATCATCTAAGGAAGGAAAGCTTGGGATTATAGTGGCTCCTTCTGAACCCCTATCTTTACTTGTAAACACCATCTATTGGACATATTGGTTTAATTTTTTACTTGCATTATTTAATCTTCTTCCAGCCATGCCGTTAGATGGATTTCACGTGTGGAATGCTCTTCCAGAGTTATTAAAAGAAAGAAAAAATAAAATTTTATCTAAAATTGGGAGCTTTTTAGAACTCCTGATAAATGAAAAGACGCTGAGTTCTATGACCTTCTTAGTATGGTGGATCATTTTGGGAAGCATTTTATACTCAATGTGGTAAATTATAACTTTTCACTTCTCAAATCAATTGTTTGATGCATCTCTGGACCTGTAGATATTATAGTAACAGGAACGCCTGTCTCTTCTTCAATTTTTCTTATAAACTCTTTTGCCTTTTCAGTTAAAGAGTTGTAGTCAGTTGCTCCATAACAATCTTTATCGTATTTATCTAAACCTGTCAAAGCGATCTGGGTAGCTCCATTCAACCGACAAGCTTTTCTTGCCAGTTCAAAATCAAAGTAGCCAACTCTTCTCCTTCTTCCTGTAACTGTTCCGTATTCAACAATTCCAAGTTTCTCCGCTTCCTCTAACGACATTTCTGTTGGAAATGGCCCTGCTCCT